>NZ_CP115671.1:2738061-3042291 GCF_027886425.1 Brevundimonas vesicularis
CGGGAAGGAGACGGTTGCATCCTTCGGCATCGACGCCAGTTTAGCAGACGGCTTGATTGACGGAGCGCCCATGACCTTCACCCTCACCTCCACCGATATCCAGGACGGCGGCGTGCTGCCGGACGCCCAGGTGCACGCCAAGGGCAACCAATCGCCCCAACTGTCATGGTCCGGCGCGCCGGAGGAAACCAAGAGCTATGCGATCACCTGCTTTGATCCCGATGCGCCGACCGGCTCGGGCTTCTGGCACTGGACGGTGGCCAATATTCCGGCGGATGTGACCGAGTTGCCGTCCGGCGCCGGTTCGCCGGGCGGGCATCTGCCCCAAAGCGCCATCCAGGGCCGCACCGACTATGGTCAGCCCGGTTTCGGCGGCGCCGCCCCGCCCCCCGGCCATGGCCCGCACCGTTACATCTTCACCGTCTTTGCGGTGGATGTCGAAAGCCTGGACGTCACCGCCGACAACTCCGGCGCCGTGTTCGGCTTCAACCTGCATTTCCACACCTTGGCCAAGGCGTCGATCACGGCGACCTACGAAAACAAAGCGTGATCGTTGCGGGGCGGCGTCGCCCTTGTGGCGTCATGAACGCTGATTAGTGTGCAGCGCAACATGACCGACGCCGCCCTCGACACCCACCTTCCCGTCCGCTCACGCGGGGCGGTCGCCCTTGTGCTGATCGCCTTGGCCATGGGCGGGTTCGCGATCGGCGTGACCGAGTTCGCGGCCATGAGCATCCTGCCGGACTTCGCCGCCGGGCTTGGCGTCGATGCGCCGACCGCCGGCCATGTCATCAGCGCCTATGCCGCCGGCGTCGTGGTCGGCGCGCCGATCCTGGCCGTTCTGGGCGCGCGATATCCGCGCTGGCTGCTGTTGATCGCCTTCATGGCCCTGTTCGCCATCGGCAATGTGGCCAGCGCCTTGGCCCCGACCTATCACTGGATGCTGGTCTTTCGCTTCCTCAGCGGCCTGCCGCACGGGGCCTATTTCGGCGTGGCGGCCCTGGTCGCGGCCTCGATCGTACCCCTGCATTTTCGTACGCGCGCGGTCTCGACCATCCTGATGGGGCTGACGGTCGGGACCGTTCTGGGCGTGCCTGTCGTCAACATGATCAGCCATGCCCACGGCTGGCGCTGGACCTTCGCCATCGTCGGCGTGCTGGCGGTTCTCACCATGGCGCTGGTCGCTCTGTTCGCACCGCGGGATCCGGCCCACCCCGACGCCAGCCCCTGGCGCGAGTTGGGCGCCTTGAAGCGCAGCCAGGTCTGGCTGACGCTGGGCGTGGGCGCCATTGGCTTTGGCGGCATGTTCGCGGTTTACGCCTATCTCGCCTCGACGCTTGAGGCGGTGACGGGCGCCAGCCCCGGTGTGCTGCCGTGGGTCTTCGCCGTGTTCGGCGTGGGCATGTTCCTGGGCAATATCCTGGGGGCCTGGGCGGCGGATCATCTGGGGTTCAAGGCGGCCGGCGGCCTGTTGCTATGGAGCGCGGCGGCGTTGGCGCTTTATCCGCTGGCGGCGCCCCACCTGTGGGCCGTGATGGTCGTGGTCTTCCTGATCGGCGGCGGAGGCGGCCTGGGTTCGATCCTCCAGACGCGGCTGATGGACGTCGCCGGCGACGCCCAGACCCTGGCGGCGGCGCTCAACCATTCGGCGTTCAACACGGCCAACGCCATCGGCCCGCTGCTGGGCGGGATGGCGATCGCGGCGGGCTATGGCTGGGCCTCGACCGGCTGGGTCGGCATGGGCCTGTCCCTGGGCGGCTTTGTCATCTTCCTGATCGCCTGGCTGACCGGTCGGGCGCGCGCGACGGCCTGACAAGGCGAAAGAACCCTGCTAAAGGCCCGCGCCATGAGCGCAGCCGTCATCGTCTTCCCCGGTTCCAACTGTGATCGCGACTGCAAGGTCGCCGTCGAACGCTCCACCGGCGAGCCGGTCTCGATGGTGTGGCACGCCGAGACCGAACTGCCGCAAGGTCTGGACCTGATCGTCATTCCCGGCGGCTTCTCCTATGGCGACTATCTGCGCTGCGGCGCCATGGCGGCCCAGTCGCCGGTGATGCAGGCGGTCAAGAAGGCCGCGGACGACGGCGTCGCCGTGGTCGGCATCTGCAACGGCTTCCAGATCCTGTGCGAGGCGGGAATGCTGCCCGGCGCCCTGCTGCGCAACAAGGGTCTGAAATACGTCTGCAAGCCCATCGCCCTGACCGTCGCCAACGGCCAGACCCGCTTCACCGCCGGCTATCAGGGCCAGCGCGAAGTGACGATGACCCAGGGCAACGGCGACGGAAACTTCTTCGCCGACGCCGAAACCCTGGCCCGGATCGAGGGCGAGGGTCAGGTCGTCTTCCGCTACGTCGACAATCCCAACGGCTCGGTCAACGATATCGCCGGCATCCAGAACGCGCGCGGCAACGTTCTGGGCATGATGCCCCACCCGGACCGCGCCTTCGAAGCCGAACTGGGCTCCGCCGACGGCGCGACCCTGTTCCAGAGCATTTACGCGGCCGCCTGATCAGTCGGCGTCGTCGACGTCCTGAACGGCCAGGCTTTCGTCCAGTTCGTCAGCGTCGGTCGACGCGCCGTCTTTAGAGCCTTCGTCCTCATCCGGCGTAACCACGCCGCCCGGTTCGCGCTGGGCGGCCAGCTCGCGGGCGCCGACGCCGAGGCCCTGTTCGATGGCGCGGTTGGCGGCGACTTCGTCTTCGAGCGAGGGCTGGGTGTTTTCGGTATCGGCCATGATGGGCTCCTGCGTGTGGAATGCCTCTGACAACCACGCGGTCGAGCCGATTGTTCCTAACGGCCGAAAAACGGCTCCAGACTGGCGCGGGACAGCGGGCGGAAGATCAGGAACTGACCGTCCACCGTCACCGTGACCTCATGCGCTTGAGGGCGCTGCAGCAGAGCGGGATCGTCGAGCGACACGGCGCGGCCTGAGGCGATATCGCGCGCATCCAGCGCCGGCGTCGTCGGCCGCCCGTTCTCGTTGGCGAGAGCCGACAGGAAACCCCGCACCTCATTGGCCTGCTGCTGAGGCGTCAAGGCTGCGCGAACGCGTAACCAGGCGGTCTGGATCGTGGACGGCAGGGGCGCTCCGCTCGTCTGGGCGGACGCCTGGCTCGCTGCCACGACGATCGCGATCATCAGCGCCGGCAGGGAGGCTTTGAGCGTCATGTCGAGCAGGATGAAGCCGCCGCCCGCCAATGCAAGCTTCACTTTTATGCCGCTCGCGGTGAACCTTCTGGCGTGGCGAGGCGTAAAGGCGGGAACAAGCGTCGCATTGGAAATCGAATGTCCTCCATCATCCGTCCCACGCCCCGCCAACGCACCCGTCGTCTGGTCGTCCTGGCCGCCGCCCTGTTCGCCATCGTCGTGCCCCTGGTTCAGAACCTGGCGGGCCTGGGCCTGAACCAGGCCGAGTTCGCCGCAGACGGCAACAGCACCCTGCGCGTTGCGGGCTACGCCTTCTCGATCTGGGGCCTGATCTATATCGGCATTCTGGCCTATGCGATCCGTCAGGCCCTGCCGCAGACCGGCGAAAGCCCGCTGCTGGGCCGGATGGGTCTGCCGTCCGCCGTCGCCTTTTTCGGCATCGGCTTCTGGATCATCGTGGCGGCGCTGAACCTGAAAGCCGCCAGCGTGGGCGTGATCTTCGCCTCGCTGATCGCGTTGTTGCTGCCGATGCTGGCCGTATCCGGCCATATCCGCGCGCTGCGGATGTTCGATCGCGAGCGCATCCTGCTGGTCTGGCCGCTCGCGGCACTGGCGGGCTGGCTGACGGTGGCTGCGCCGTTGAACCTGATCACGACGGCGACCGCGTTCAACGCCCTGCCCGCCGCTCTGCCGCCTGACCTGTGGGCCATCGTCGCCATCGTCGCCGTCACGGTCGTCGCCTTGGCGGTGACGGCGGTGCTGCGCACCCTCGCCTATCCGCTGCCGACGGCCTGGGGCCTTCTGGGCGCGTTCGTCGCCGAACAGGCGGATAAGCCGACCGTCGCCTTTACGGCTCTGGCCGGCGCGATCGTCCTGCTGATTGGCGGCCTGCTGCTGACCTTCCGCCTGCGACCGGGCGTCGAACGCGCTCGCTAAGCCTCAGGGTTTGTCGGTGACCGCGTCGTCCTGAGGCGCATGGTCGTCGGCGCCCACGTCGAAGGCGCCGGTTTCGTCGAAGCCGACGCTGCCGACCCCGACGGCCGAACCGGTCAGCCGCTGACGACGGCTGGCCAGAGCCGCTTGCGGCGCCGCGGCGTCCATCTCCGCAGTGGTTTCAGGATCATTTGAACGATCCATCTGCTGGCCCGAGGCCGGGACGATGCGGTCGGTGTGGGGCTTGCTCACGCCTCGTCCTCCTCGGCATCATCGGCCTGTTTCTGAGCCCGCTCGGCCAAGGCGGAGGCGCCGGCGTCGTCGGCGGCGATCTCGGGCAGGTCGTCATCTTCGGGGGTGGCGGCGGGGTCGATGGGCGTGTCGGTCATAGAGGCTCCTTTGGCTGTCGACGAAATCAACCACCTGCGATGGACGATGTTCCCCGTTCTTGCGCCGCGCGGGCTGACATTCGGCCCATCTGCGGCTAGAAGCGCCGCCCATGAGCGCTCCGCAAAAGACCATGGCTGAACTGGCCGCCGAATACGGCCTGGCCCCCAATGAATATCAGGTCGTCCTCGACCGACTGGGGCGCGAGCCCAACCACGTCGAGCTGGGCGTCTTCTCGGTCATGTGGTCCGAGCACTGCTCCTACAAATCGTCCAAGATCCACTTGGGCAAGTTCCCCACGACCGGAGAGCGCGTCATCTGCGGGCCAGGCGAGAACGCCGGCGTGATCGACATCGACGACGGCGACGCCTGCATCTTCAAGATGGAGAGCCACAACCACCCATCCTACATCGAACCCTATCAGGGTGCGGCGACCGGCGTGGGCGGCATCATGCGCGACGTCTTCACCATGGGCGCCCGGCCGGTGGCCCTGCTGAACGCCCTGCGTTTCGGCGATCCCAGCCATGAGAAGACCAAGCGTCTGGTCAAGGGTGTCGTCTCGGGCATCGGCGGCTATGGCAACTGCGTCGGCGTGCCCACGGTCGCGGGCGAGACCAACTTCCACAAGGGCTACAACGGCAATATCCTGGTCAACGCCATGTGCGTCGGCCTGGCCCGCGCCGACGAAATCTATTATTCGGCCGCGCCGGAGGCGGGCCATGACGTGGTCTATTTCGGCTCCAAGACCGGCCGCGACGGCATTCACGGCGCCACCATGTCCTCGACCGAGTTCGACGACGAGTCGGAGGCCAAACGCCCCACGGTTCAGGTCGGCGACCCCTTCGCCGAAAAGCTGCTGATCGAGGCGACGCTGGAGCTGATGGCGTCCGGCGCCGTCGCCGCCATTCAGGACATGGGCGCGGCGGGCTTGACCTCCTCCTCCGTCGAAATGGCGGGCAAGGGCGGCGTCGGCATCGAACTGAACCTCGATAAGGTGCCCCAGCGCGAAACCGGCATGACGGCCTATGAGATGATGCTGTCGGAAAGCCAGGAGCGGATGCTGGCGGTGCTGAAGCCCGGCTATGAGGACGTCGGCTATCGCATCTTCCAGAAGTGGGGCCTGGACTTCGCTATCATCGGCGTGACCACCGACACCGGCCATCTGGTGCTGAAGCATCACGGCGAGACCGTCTGCGACGTGCCGCTGGCGCCCCTGTTCGACGACGCGCCCCTGTATGACCGCCCGTGGGTCCAGCCGGCGCTTCAGCCCAAGCTGAACCACTCGGACATTCCTGCGCCCGAAAACTGGGCTGATGCGGTGATGAAGGTCGTCGCCTGCCCCGACATGGCCTCCAAGCGCTGGATCTGGGAACAGTACGACCGCCACGTCATGGCCGACACGCTGCAGGACTCCTCGACCGGCGCCGACGCCGGCGTGGTGCGCGTGCATGGCACGGACAAGGGTCTGGCCGTCACCTCGGACTGCACCCCCCGCTACGTCCAGAACGACCCCTATGAGGGCGGCAAACAGGCGGTGGCCGAGGCCTGGCGCAACCTGACGGCCGTGGGCTCGCGTCCGATCGCCATCACGGACAACCTGAACTTTGGCAATCCGCAGCGCCCGGAGATCATGGGCCAGATCGTGCGCGCCATCGACGGGATGGCCGAGGCCTGCCGCGAACTGGTGTTCCCGGTCGTGAGCGGAAACGTGTCGCTCTATAACGAGACCAACGGCGTCGCCATTCCGCCGACCCCGACCGTGGGCGCCGTCGGCCTGCTGCCCAACTACGACGTGGTGACCGGCTTCTCGACCATGGCCGAAGGCGATGCGCTGGTCCTGATCGGCCAGACCCAGGGTGAACTGGGCGCCTCCATCTATCTGCGCGAGGTCCTGGGCCGTGAGGACGGCGCTCCGCCGCCCGTGGACCTAAAGCTCGAAAAGAAGACCGGTGATTTCGTGCGCGACCGGATCGAGGCGGGCGAGCTGACCGTGGTTCACGACCTCTCGGACGGCGGCCTGATCGGCGCCGCCGCCGATCTCGTGCTGGCCTCCGACGTCGGCGTGACCCTGGACGCCTCCAGCGCGGCCCACGCCCACATCTTCCTCTTCGCCGAGGATCAGGCCCGTTACCTGGTCGCCGTCCCCGACGCCGACGCCATCATCGCCAAGGCGCGCGAGGCGGGTCTGCACGCTTCGGTTGTCGGCCATGCGGGTGGCGCCGCCTTCGCCTCCAAGGGCGACAAGGGCGAACTGTTCAGCATCCCTATCGCCCACCTGCGCGAATGGCACGAAGGCTGGATGCCGGGTTGGCTGGGCGACGCCGTATGATCCGCGTCCTGACGCCGCTCGCCCTGCTCGGCCTGCTGAGCGCCTGCGATGGCGGCGGCGATCCGGTGCAGCAGGCGCTTCGGGATACCTCCGCCGCCAACCAGGCTGCGGCGGCGCGCACGACGGAACAGATGGAAGCCGCGGGTCATGCCGGTCACGACATGGGCGGCTCTACCCCCGAAGCCACGTCTGGAGATCGGGCCTTCGCCGCCTCCGAGGCCGAGATGCACCGCAAGATGGCCGCCGCCTCGGGTCAGACGATCGATCAGGCCTATGTCGCCAAGATGATCGCCCACCACGAAGGCGCCGTCGCCATGGCCAAGGTCGCCCTGCGCGACAGCCGCGACCCCGAAATCCGCCGCATGGCCCAGAGCGTCGTCGACACGCAGACGCGCGAGATCGCCGAGATGAAGGCCTGGGCGCCGACCGCCCCTCCGGCGAACTGAGATTGGCCAAGGGACCCTATCGCGGCGGCGGAAAGCCAGCGGCGCCCACCCGCATCAAGGCTCCGTCGACTGGGCGCCCGTCGTCCAAGCCTTCGCAGATCACCAAAGACGAGCTGAGGCATTTCGCCTTTCGTGATCGCTCCAAAGAGGCATTTCTGGACGAGCTCGACCCCCTGCTCCGCGCCTGTTTCAAAAGCGGCTTCACCCGGCCTAACGAGGTCGCCGGCCTGCTGAACAAGGCGGGAAAGAGCACCGCCTGCGGCCAGCCGTGGACGCCTCACCTGGTCTGGGGTCTTCAACGCTTCCTTTTCGAAAGGCGCGAAAAGAAGAGAGCGGCTCAAGCCGCGGCCCCCGCAGCGACGATTTCAAAACCCGCCGTGTCCAGCCAGCGCGCGAAAGATCTGGCTGCTGAAGATATGACGCGCTTGCTCGCCGCGATCGGCAGGGCGCGCCCGTCGCGTTGACTTCGCATTGATCCCGCATGAACGCAGGAGCCGGATGGCGCGTTTCAGAAGCGATGCGCCTGGCTGAACCGGCGACTTGAACAGGGAGCGTCTGATGGACGCGACGACCGCCGACACCATTTTCCGCCCTGCCATACCGCCCCGGCGCGCGGGCAAACCACTGTCG
Organism: Brevundimonas vesicularis; assembly: GCF_027886425.1. Classification (NCBI taxonomy): domain Bacteria; kingdom Pseudomonadati; phylum Pseudomonadota; class Alphaproteobacteria; order Caulobacterales; family Caulobacteraceae; genus Brevundimonas; species Brevundimonas vesicularis. The sequence goes on from NZ_CP115671.1 coordinate 2,745,934, forward strand.
CTGCTGCCCTTCCTGTGGATCAGCTGGCGCGATCCGATCCAGATGTGGTCCGAGCGGCATTTCACCGAGCCGCAACTGCATGGATCTTCGGCCTTTGGCGAAATCCTGGTTGTCAGCCATCCCGAGGGCGTGCGGCATGTCCTGACCGAGAACGCCGCCAACTATGTGAAGGGCGATCTGCAACGGCGTGTGCTGGGGCCGATGCTGGCCGAGGGCCTGCTGCTGACCGAGGGCGAGGTCTGGCGTCGCGCCCGGCGTATCCTCGCGCCCCTGTTCACCCCCACCAAGATGGCGACGCTGAACGCCCGGATGGCCGAGGTCTGTCACACGCGCGTGGCCGCCTGGTCGCTGTCGGCGCGCGGGCGGGTGCTGGATATCGACAGCGAAATGTCGGGCCTGACCTTCGACATCCTGTCCGCGACCATGTTCTCGGACGAGCTGGGCGGTGAGGCGCGCGGTTTCGAGCGGGCGTTGAACCAGTTCTTGGCCAACGGCGCGCGCATCGATCCGCTGGACGTGCTGGGCGCGCCGGACTGGGCGCCGCGCTTGGGCCGGCTGGCCAGTTTCCGCTCGGCCCGCTTCTTCGAGCAGCGCGTCACGAAGCTGGTCGAGGCCCGACGCGCCCGGATCGAGCGTGGCGTCGAAACGGGCGATGCGCCGCCGGCCGATCTGCTCAGCGCGCTTCTGCTGGCGCGGGATGAGAACGGCGGTCCGGGTCTGACCGACGAAGAGGTCGCGGCCAACATTCTGACCTTCATCCTGGCGGGGCACGAGACGACGGCCCGCGCCCTGGGCTGGACCCTGCATCTGCTGTCGCGCCAGCCGGAGTATTTGGCGCGGCTCCAGGCCGAGGCCGACGCCTTCGACGTCTCCGATCCCAAATGGGCCGAGGCCCTGCCCTGGACCCGGGCCGTGCTGGAGGAGACGATGCGCCTGTTTCCGCCCGCCCCGACCATGGCCCGCAAGGCCCTGGCCGACGACGAGATCGGCGGACAGACGATCAAGGCCGGCGCCACCGTCATCATCTCGCCGTGGATCCTCCAGCGTCACCAGCTGTTGTGGGACGACCCAGACGCCTTCAAGCCCGAGCGGTTCCTGCCTGAGAACCGCAAGGCCATTGATCGCTACGCCTACATCCCATTCAGCGCCGGACCTCGCGTCTGCATCGGCGCCGCCTTCGCTCTGCAGGAGGCGATGATCGCCTTGGCCGCCATCCTGCGCATCGCCGATGTCGAGGCCCTGACCACGGTGGAACCCCGTCCGGTCCACCAGATCACCCTGCGCAGCCGCCAGCCCATGCGATTGCGGCTGAGGGCGAGGCGCAGAGGCTGACCGAGCAGCGCCGTCGCCGTTCCGCCACGAACCGTCTATAGGTCGCGCCGACCTTCCCACTGGAGGCGACCTTTGCGCACCGCCATCCTGCTCCCTCCGGGCTGCCTGTTTTCCGAAGCCCAGCCGAACTCGATGGAGACGGTGGTGCGGACGATGGCGGGCGTCGATCAGGGCGGCGAGACGCGCATCTTCTGCTGCCAAGGCGCGGACGACGGCGTTTCAGCAAGCGTGGACGCCCTGCCGGCGGGGCGTAGCCGCATGCCGACACTTGTCGAACGGCTGCGCGCCTTTCGACCTGATGTGATCGAACATCATCAGCAGGTTAAACAGGCGCTGGCGGTGCAGCAGGCCCTGCCCGATACGCCTCACCTGCTCTATCGCCACAACGCCCTGCGCCCGCCGCGCCACCCCATCGACCGATGGCGTTATCGGGCGCGTTATGAGCGGCTGGACGGCCTGGTCTTTGTCAGCGTGGCGGAGCGCGACGCCTTCGTGCGCACCTTCCCCGATCTGCATAACCGGGCGTTTGCGGTGCCCAACCCCATCGACGCCGGCGCGTGGCTGGCCTCGCCCGAGAATCGACAGACGGTGATCGCCTTCGCTGGTCGCGCCATGCCGGAAAAGGGCGTCGATGTGCTGTGCGCCGCCCTGCCCGCAGTTCTGGACGCCCACCCCGACTGGCGCGCGGTGTTGATGCTGAATGACTGGGACGACCACGCCCGATGGGCCGCCCGACACGTCGCGCCTCTGGAACGGCATGGCGACCGGGTGGAGGTGCTGAAGTCCGCGCCCTTGGCCGAGGTTCGCCTGCGGATGCAGACGGCCGCCATCGCCCTGACGCCCTCGGTCTGGGACGAGCCGTTCGGACTGACGGCGATCGAGGCCCATGCGGCCGGCGCAGCCCTGATTTCTTCCGGGCGCGGCGGCCTGCGCGAAGCCAGCGGTCCGCACGCCCTCTACATCGACGCAGTGACGCCGAAGACATTGGCGGCGGCGATGGACCGGCTGATCTCATCACCCGAGGAACGATTGGCGCTGGCGCGATCCGCACAGGCCTATGTGCTGGAGACCCATACGCCCGAGCGCCGCGCTGCCGAGCTGATGGCCGTGCGCCAGACCGTGATCGACCGTCGTCGGGCGCGTCAGACGACCGGGATCGCCTGAGACAACCGCCCGCCGACGCGGATCGGCTCGACCCGCTTGGCCAAACCCGTCCGGTCGTCGGTCTCGACGAAGACCCCGCACACGGTTGCCGGGCCGGAGGCCGGCATGTAGCGGCCGCCCGAAATCCGGGTGGTGAAGCGGCGAAGCGGCTCTTCCTTTTCGTTGCCGATCACGCTGTCGTAGTCGCAGCAGCCCCCGGCATCGGTCTGATAGGCCGTGCCGCCCGGCAGGATCTGGCAGTCGGCGGTGGGCACATGGGTGTGGGTGCCCACGACCAGCGACGCGCGCCCGTCGCAGAAATGGCCCATGGCCATCTTCTCGGACGTGACCTCGGCATGCATGTCCACGATGACGGCGTCGGCCACCGCGCCCAACGGCGCCGCCGCCAGCTCGCGCTCCACCGCGCCGAACGGATCGTCCATCGGGTCCATATGCACCCGGCCCAGCACGTTCATGACTAGGACCGTCCGGCCCGAATGGGTCTCGAACAGATTGGCCCCGGCGCCTGGCGCATCCATCAGGCGCGGATAGTTGGCCGGCCGGATCAGGCGCGGCTCGCGCACGATATAGGTCAGGGCCTCGCGTTGGTCCCAGCTGTGGTTGCCCAGCGTCAGGCAGTCGGCGCCCGCCATGAACAGCTCGCGCGCCGTGTTCTCGGTGATGCCGAAGCCGCCCGCGGCGTTCTCCGCATTCACGACCACGAAGTCGAGCTTCAGGTCCCGCTTCAGGCCCGGAAGATGATCGCTGATCCCGTCACGGCCGGACTTGCCGATGACGTCGCCGAAAAATGCCAGTCTCATGCAAAAAGTCTCATTCGAAAGCCGTATAGCCGGTCTCGGTCAGAACGCCATGCAGTCGAATGTCGTGCGGCTCCAACGCCAGCCGCTCGACCCTTTGGCCGGCGTAGGCGAAACCGATGCGGATGGCGTCGGGTCGCGCGGCGAAGGTCCGGTCATAATAGCCGCCGCCCTGCCCCAGGCGCCCGCCCTGATCGTCAAAGGCCAGCAGCGGCGTCAGGATCAGGTCCGGCATGACGACCTCGGCCAGCGGCAGCGGCGCGGGGCATCCGGCGGCGTCCACCTCCAGCGGCTCACCGGGCGACCAGGCGCGGAACTCCATCGGCGCGTCGCGCTGGACCACGACCGGCAGGCACAGCCGGCGGCCCGCCGCCTCCAGCGCCGCGGCCAGGGCGTCGGTATCCAGCTCCGACCCCATGGCGCGATAGAGCGCGACGATCCGAGCGGCAGGAAGCGCATCGACATGGTCCGCTGCCCGGCTGGCGGCCAGCGGATCTGCCTCGGCCAGACGCTTGCGCAAGGCGCGGGCAGCCGATCGAAGTTCGTGCTTGTCCTGGATCATCGAACCGCCCCTGCGAACGCGTGCTCATGCAGCGAGCCGCCGCGCGGCGAGCGATAGCACATCACGAAGGCGAGGAAGGTGGCGGCGCCGCGCGAACCGTGAAGAACGTTTAAATCCTCTCGACCTGGGTAGCCAGGTGGGCTCCGTATGCCCAAGCCCTCGAGCCCGGACAGGGACAGATCCCTATGAGTGAATTAAGGTCAGAAGGATATGTTGTCTTCGACGTGAGCCGCAGCAAGACCCGCCGTCGATCAAGATAGGCGTTCACCGGCCCCGACGCCAGCATCCGCAGACGAATAATCGACTACAGGTTTTGGGCGATCTTTTCGATCCGTGCGGCGACGGCGTTCAACGCCTCGGCGACCCCGTCCGTCGAGGCCGGAGCCGGGGCTGTCGCTGACGAAGGCCCTGCCTTGCCGGCGTTCAGCCGCGCCTCGTGCAGCTCGTCGGCCAGGATCAGCGCGGACATCAGAAACAGCCGCAGATCGCCGACATGGCCCACGTCGCCTGCGACCTGGCGCACCTGGTTGTCGAACTGTTTGGCCAGGATGCGGACCCGCTCTTCCTGCCCGTCGGCGCAGCCCACCGCATAGGGGCGTCCGTTGACCTCGACCGTCACCGTCGCCATCAGCCGGCCTCGCTTTCGGCCAGGACTTCGCGCACCGCTTGGGCGGCGCGGCCCAGCGCCTCGGACGCCTCGCGCCCGGCGGCCTCCAGTTCGGCGACGCGCTGGCTATCCGCACGCGGCGCGAACAGATCGTCGTCCGCGATCGCGGGCGCCGAGGCGGGCCGCGCCTTCAGCTCCAGGATCTTGCGTTCCAATTCGGCCAGGGCGCGATCGATACGCGCCCGTGCGGCCGTGGTGGCGTCTGCCATCGGTCGCTCCTTTAGATTCTGTATAGAAGCCGAGGACGCGCCGGGGTAAAGGGGCGCGCCCCCTTTTTCCGCCTTCCCAACAGAGGTCTCCACAGTGACCGACGCCAAAACCGCACCAAAGGCCACGCCCGAGCAGATGGCGAACGCCATTCGCGTCCTAGCCATGGACGGCGTCGAGAAGGCCAAGTCCGGCCACCCCGGCATGCCGATGGGCATGGCCGACGTCGCCACGGTGCTGTTTTCCCGGTTCCTGAAGTTCGACGCCTCCCGCCCCGACTGGGCCGACCGCGACCGCTTCATCCTGTCGGCCGGTCACGGCTCGATGCTGATCTACGCCCTGCTGCACCTGACCGGCTACAAGGGCGCGACGAAGGAAGAACTGTCCAACTTCCGCCAGTGGGGCTCCAAGACCGCAGGCCACCCGGAGTACGGCCATATGCCGGGCGTCGAGGTCACAACCGGCCCGCTGGGCCAGGGCCTGGCCACCTCGGTCGGTTTCGCCATGGCCGAGCGCCATCTGGCGGCGAAGTATGGCGATGATCTGGTCGATCACCGCACTTGGGTCATCGCCGGCGACGGCTGCCTGATGGAAGGCGTGTCGCAGGAAGCCATCGCGCTTGCCGGCCGCTACAAGCTGAACAAGCTGCACGTCCTGTGGGACGACAACGAGATCACCATCGACGGCAAGGTCTCCCTGTCGGACACCACCGACCAGAAGGCCCGCTTCAAGGCGGCCGGTTGGGCGGTCAAGGCGATCGACGGCCACGACATGAACGCCATCAAGGGCGCGATGAAGTGGGCCATGCGTCAGGACAAGCCCACCCTGATCGCCTGCAAGACCAAGATCGGCAAGGGCGCCGCCACCATGGAAGGCAGCCACAAGACCCACGGCGCTGCCCTGGGCGCCGCCGAGATCGCCGCCACGCGCCTCGGCCTGGCCTGGGATCACGATCCCTTCGAAATGCCCCAGACCATCGCCGACGCCTGGAAGAAGGTCGGCCGTCGCGGCGCCAAGGACCGCAAGAAGTGGGAGGCCCGCCTCGCCGCCTCGGCCCAGGCCGCCGACTTCACCCGCGCCATGAAGGGCGACCTGCCCGAGGGCGCCTTCGACGCCCTGAACGCCAAGATCGCCGAACTGGTCGAGACCCAGCCGGCCCAGGCGACGCGCCAGTCGTCGGGCGCGGCGCTGGACGAACTGTTCGCCGCCATTCCCGAACTGGTCGGCGGCTCGGCCGACCTGACCGGCTCGAACAACACCTTCGTCAAGGGCACGCCGATCCTGGATGCGCCGACCTATGAAGGTCGCTACGTCAACTGGGGCATCCGCGAGTTCGGCATGGCCGCGGCCATGAACGGCCTGGCCCTGCACGGCGGGGTCATTCCCTACGGCGGCACCTTCATGGTGTTTTCGGACTACAGCCGCCCGGCCATCCGCCTGGGGGCCTTGATGGGCGTGCGCGCCATCCACGTCCTGACGCACGACTCGATCGGGCTGGGCGAAGACGGCCCGACGCACCAGCCGGTCGAACATCTGGCGGCGCTGCGCGCCATTCCGAACCTGCTGGTCTTCCGCCCCGCCGACACCATCGAGGCCATGGAATGCTGGCAGATCGCCCTGCAGACCAAGACCGCGCCAGCGGCCCTGGCCCTGTCGCGCCAGAAGACACCAGCCGTCCGCACCGTCGCCGCGACGGAAAACCTGTCCGCCAAGGGCGCCTATGAGATCAAGGCCGCCAGTGGCGAGGCCAAGGTGACCCTGTTCGGCACCGGCACGGAACTGGCTCTGGCGCTGAAGGCCGCCGAGACGCTGGAAGCCGAGGGCGTGGCGACCCGCGTCGTCTCGGTCCCCTCGTTCGAACTGTTCGAACAGCAGGACGCCGCCTATCAGGCCTCGGTCATCGGCCGCGGCACGGTCCGCGTCGCCGTGGAAGCCGCGATCAAGCAAGGCTGGGAACGCTTCATCGGCGAAGACGGCGCCTTCATCGGCATGACCGGCTTCGGCGCCTCGGCCCCGGCCGAGGTTCTGTACGAGAAGTTCGGCATCACCTCGGACGCCATCGTCGCGGCGGTCAAGGCGCGCCTGTAACGCCCAAGTCCTCTCCCGTGGCGCGACGCTTCACGGGGGAGGATTTCTTTGAAAGCAGAAGCCATGAGCCGGATCGGCGCGATCACCCTGCTGGTCCACGACTATGACGCGGCCATCGCCTTCTATGTCGGCAAGCTGGGCTTCGCGCTCAGCGAAGACACCGACATGGGCGGCGGCAAACGCTGGGTGCGGGTCACGCCCAAAGGCGGCGAGACCAGCCTGTCGCTGGCGCGCGCCACGACCGACGCGCAGAAGGCTCAGGTCGGCAACCAGGCCGGCGGCCGGGTCTGGCTGTTTCTGGAAACCGACGACCTGATGCGCGACCACGCCGCCTGGCTTGCCGCCGGCGTCCACTTCCGCGAAACCCCGCGACATGAGACCTATGGCAAGGTGGTGGTCTTTGAAGACCTCTACGGCAACGCCTGGGACCTGATCGAACCCGCTACCGGAGCCTGACGCCCATGAAACTCGGCACCCCGCTTTCCGACACCGCCGTGCGCGTCATGCTGCTGGGCTCGGGCGAACTGGGCAAGGAGGTCGCCATCGAGCTTCAGCGGCTTGGCGTCGAGGTCATCGCCGTCGATCGTTATCCCAACGCGCCGGCCATGCAGGTCGCGCACCGCAGTCATGTCATCCCCATGACCGACGCCCAGGTGCTGAACGGCGTCATCCTGGCCGAAGCCCCACACTTCATCGTGCCCGAGATCGAGGCCATCGCTACCGAGGTCCTGGCCGATATCGAGGCCGCCGGCATGGCGACGGTCATCCCGACGGCTCGCGCGGTGCAGCTGACGATGAACCGCGAGGGCATCCGCAAACTGGCCGCCGAAGCGCTGGGCCTGCCCACCAGCCCCTACGCCTTCGCCGGCTCGGCCGAGGAACTGGCCGCCGGCGCCGAGGCCGTCGGCTATCCCAACTTCGTCAAGCCGGTCATGTCGTCGTCGGGCAAGGGCCAGTCCTTCGTCGAAAGCGCCGATGAAGTCGCCGACGCCTGGACCTACGCCCAGGACAGCGGCCGCGTCGCCGGCGCCCGCGTCATCGTCGAGGGCCGGATCGACTTCGACTTCGAGATCACGCTGCTGACCGTCCGCTCGCGCGGCGCCGACGGCACGACCCGCACCGATTTCTGCGCGCCCATCGGCCACCGCCAGGTCAAGGGCGACTACGTCGAAAGCTGGCAGCCGCAGGCCATGACGCCCGCTGCGCTGGCCGCCTCCCAGCACATCGCCGCCAAGGTTACTGCGGCCTTGGGCGGTTACGGCGTCTTCGGCGTCGAACTGTTCGTCAAAGGCGATCAGGTCTGGTTCTCCGAGGTTTCTCCTCGCCCCCACGACACCGGCCTGGTCACCTTGGCCAGCCAGACCATGAGTGAGTTTGCGCTGCACGCCCGCGCCATCCTGGGCCTGCCCGTCGACGTGAGCCAGCGCGAACCCGCCGCCAGCGCCGTCATCTACGGCGGCCTGGACGCGCAAGGGATCGCCTTCGAGGGCGTCGCGGAGGCCCTGTCGGTCCCGACCGCCGATCTGCGTCTGTTCGGAAAGCCCGAAGCCTTCGAGCGCCGCCGCATGGGCGTGGCTGTCGCCCGCGGCGCCGACGTCGAACAGGCCCGCGACCGCGCGCGCGAAGCCGCCGGACGGGTCAAAGTCGTTCGGAACTGACACCGCCGTCTCCTCCCCGCTAGCGGGGAGGGGGACCGCGAAGCGGTGGAGGGGTTCCTGAAGTCCCATTGGCGCTCGTGATCCTGTGGAGAACCCCTCCGTCTCTCCGCTGCGCTTCGAGCCACCTCCCCATGAATGGGGAGGAGACGTATTTCTACGACTTTAGTCGATTGGCCTTGTCCCGCATTGTGGTGCAAACCAAGGGCGAGGGTCGCAGTCAGCCGGCCGGGAGGGATCTGTCGTGGGCAAACTCAGCACACCCATAATCTTCGGCGCCATCGCCATCCTGGGGGCGGTGTCCCTCGGCATCATCGCCCTGCATCAGGGCGAAAGCATCAGCGCGGTCTGGATGGTGGTCGCCGCCGTCTGCACCTATGCGATCGCCTATCGGTTCTACAGCCGCTACCTGGCCAACAAGGTCATGCAGCTGAACCCCGCGCGCCTGACCCCGGCCATGCGGCGCAACGACGGGCTCGACTATGTGCCGACGCCCAAGAACGTCCTGTTCGGCCATCACTTCGCCGCCATCGCCGGCGCAGGCCCGCTGGTCGGGCCGGTGCTGGCCGCCCAGATGGGCTATCTGCCGGGCGTCCTGTGGATTCTGGTCGGCGCCGTGCTGGCCGGCGCGGTGCAGGACATGATGGTCCTGTTCATGTCCACGCGTCGCGACGGCAAGTCGTTGGGCGATATGATCCGCACCGAAATGGGCAACATCCCCGGCATCATCGCCCAAGTCGGCGTTTTGATGATCATGGTCATCATCCTGGCGGTGCTGGCCCTGGTCGTGGTCAAGGCCTTGGCCGAAAGCCCGTGGGGCACCTTCACCGTCGCCGCCACCATCCCCATCGCCATCTTCATGGGCCTGTACACCCGCTTCCTGCGGCCGGGCCGCGTGGGCGAGGTTTCGGTGATCGGCGTCGTCCTGCTGATCCTGGCCATCATCGGCGGCGGCCATATCGCGGCCGATCCGTTCTGGGGTCCGGCCTTCACCCTGACCGGCCCGACTCTGGCGATCCTGATGATGGTCTATGGCTTCATCGCCTCGGTCATTCCGGTGTGGCTGCTCCTGGCGCCGCGCGACTATCTGTCGACCTTCCTGAAGATTGGCGCGATCGTGGCCCTGGCCGTCGGCATCCTGATCGTGCGTCCGCACCTTCAGATGCCGGCCATCACCCCCTTCATCGACGGCACCGGCCCGGTCTTCGCCGGCGCTCTGTTCCCCTTCCTGTTCATCACCATCGCCTGCGGCGCGGTGTCGGGCTTCCACGCTTTGATCTCGTCGGGCACCACGCCCAAGCTGCTGGAGAACGAAGCCCAGATCCCCATGATCGGCTACGGCGCCATGCTGTGCGAAAGCTTCGTCGCCGTCATGGCCCTGATCGCCGCCACGGTTCTGGACCCCGCGGTCTATTTCGCCATGAACAGCCCGGTCGCCGTCATCGGCAAGGATGCGGCCTCCGCCGCCGCCGCCGTGGCCCAGTGGGGCTTCCACATCACGCCCGGAGAGCTGGAACAGCTGGCCCGCGACGTGGGCGAACATTCGATCTTGTCACGCGCAGGCGGCGCCCCGACCCTGGCGGTCGGCATGGCGCACATCCTGTCCGGCGTGATCGGCGGCAAGGCCATGATGGCCTTCTGGTATCACTTCGCCATCCTGTTCGAGGCCCTGTTCATCCTGACCACCGTGGACGCCGGCACCCGCGTCTGCCGCTTCATGATCCAGGATCTGCTGGGCGTCGCCGTCCCCAAGATGCGCGAGACCAAGTCCTGGGGCGCCAATGTCGTCGCCACGGCCCTGACGGTCGGGCTGTGGGGCTATTTCCTCTACACCGGCGTGGTCGATCCGCTGGGCGGCATCAACAGCCTGTGGCCCCTGTTTGGCATCGCCAACCAGATGCTGGCCGCCGTCGCCCTGATCCTGGGCACCGTCGTCCTGTTCAAGATGAAGCGCGAGAAGTTCGCCTGGGTCATGGTCGTTCCCGCGACCTGGCTGCTGATCTGCACCCTGACGGCGGGCTTCCAGAAGCTGTTCCACCCGGACGTCCGCATCGGCTTCCTGTCCCACGCCCGCAAATATCAGGAGGCGCTGGGCGCCGGCGAACTGATCGCCCCGGCCAAGAGCATCGGCGACATGCACCGCATCGTCGTCAACGACTACGTCAACTCGACCCTGACGGCGGGCTTCCTGTTCGTGGTCGTCACCATGGTTGTCTATGGCGTCCTGGCGTGCCGCAAGGCCTATGCGAACAACCGCCCGACGGTCCGCGAGTATCCGGAAAGCCACCAACTGACGGCGGCCGACGAGGCGGCGGATGCGGCCCGTGCCTGACGTTCAGGACGACCTGCTGTGCCTGTGTCGCGACACCGCCCTGCGGTGGGGTCGCGGCGTTCGGCGCACGGCCGGCGCCATGATCGGTCAGCCGGATTATCAGGCCTATGTCGATCACGCGGCGACGACCCATCCCGACCAGCCGCCGCTGGACAAGACCGCCTTCTTCCGCCTGCACGAGCAGCGCCGCTTCGGCGGCGCCGGCGGGTTCAAATGCTGCTGATCTAGAGGCCGCTGGCGGGCGTCGAAGCCCTCGCCCGCTCCTCCGCTCGAAGCGCGGCGATCGCCGCCTCCAGCGTCGGGTCGTCGCCCGCGCGGCGCTGGGCCACGGTGCGGGGCGCGGCGATGTCCGGGGTGACCCCCCGCTTCTCCAGCCGAATCCCGCCCGAGGTCACGAAGTCCGCCCGGCTGAGCGTCAGCCGCCCGCCGTCCGGCAGATTGGTCTCTTGGGCGATCAGCACCGATCCCCCCGTCTTCTCGCCCAACACGATGCCGCGCCGCGCCTCCTGCAGGGCGGCCGGTGTCAGTTCGGCGGCGCTGCGGCTGCCCTGATCCACCAGAACCGCCACATCATTGGCCAGGGGATCGCGCCGATCGCCGCAGTCGCCCGCCGCCCTCAGAACCACGGGCCGACCGCTGCGTCCCGTTCGCGTCGCCCAGACCTGATCGCGCGGCAGGAAACAGGTCAGGACCGATTCCGCCTCCATCAGCCGCCCGCCGGGATTGCCGCGCAGGTCCAGCACCACGTCGATATCCGGCGGCAAGCCTTCCAGTTCGCTGCCCATCCAGGCGCCCAGGCCCTTGTCGAACTGCTCGACGCGCAGCACCAGCACCCCCGGTCGCGACTTGTCGGCGGTGAATGGTTTGATGGCCTCCATCACCCGCGGCGTCAGGGCGATCTCGCGCCTCTGTCCCGCATCGTCGGTCAGCACCAGTTGCACCGGAACCCCGTCATAGCTCTCGACGTCCGGTCCCCAGGGCTTCCCGTCGACCGAGTTTAGGGCCCAGCCCATCTGCACCCCCGCCGCCTCGGCCGGTGAGCCGGGCCGGACACGCTCGACGGTCCAGTCGTCCGGCGTCTCGCCCCGCATCAGGGTCAGGCCCATCACGGCGCGCCGGGCGAACTGCGCCTCCTGACGCCGCACCGCCGCCGGCGGGCTGGCCGCCGCATGACCGTCGTCCAGCAGATCCAGCATCGCATTGATGACGCGGTACAGCCCCCGCTCGTCGCTCGCCGCCAAGGCCTGGGGCCGGAACGTCGCCCGCGCGGCGTTCCAATCCACGCCCTGCAGGGTCGGATCGTAATAGCCCCGCCGCACCTCGCTCCACACCCGGTCGAACACCCGCTGGTTCAACCGCGCGCGGTCACGCGAGGGCGCTGTGGCGACGACCGGATCGACAACCGGCGAATCGACCGGTTGGGCCACGGCCGGAACGCTCAGCGGCAGGCCGAGCAACAGAAGGCTGAAAAGCCGGGCGGAAACGCTCAGACGCATGACCATCATCTGACGCCAGTCGCCCGTCTCGCTCAAGTCACGACTGCGCGCTATTCGGGCACCCGCACCCCGTCCCAGGCGAAGACGCCGCCGCTGTCGGCCGGGCTCAGGTTCGACAGCACGGACAGCAGCCGCTCGGCGGAATAGTCGGCTGTGAACAACTTGCCCTCGGCCACCCCCTTCTGAAACGGCGCGCTCAGGTCCGTCGCCACCGTGCCCGGATGCAGACCGGCGATCACGGCCTGCGGATGGCTGCGCGCCATCTCGACCGACAGATTGCGCAGGATCATGTTTAGCGCCGCCTTGGACGCGCGATAGGCGTGCCAGCCGCCCAGCCGGTTGTCGCCTATCGACCCCACCCGCGCCGACAGGGCCGCGAACACAGCCCGCCGATCGCGCGGCATCAGCGGCAGCAGATGTTTCGCCGCCAGCGCAGGCCCCACCGCATTGACGCGGTAGTCCCGCAACAGGTGTTCCGCATCCAACTGACGAAACGACCGTTCCGGCTGACGCCCGTCGTGCAGCACCCCGGTCGCCACCACGATCACGGTTGGGGCCGGCCCCTGGCCGATCCGTTCGGCGGCCGACGCCAAACTGGCCTCATCCTCCAGATCGGCGGCCAAACCTTGCGCGCCCGCCACATCCGCGCCGGACCGCGACACGGCCCAGACTGTATCGAACGCGCCGTCCGCCGCGATCCGCTCGACCATCGCACGGCCGATGCCGCCCGTCGCCCCGATCACCACCGCCGATCCGTTCATCGCGTCTCCCTTCGTCGTTCGTCCCATGATAGGGGCGCGGCATGAGCATCACCACGGTCGGCCTCGATGCCGACGACACCCTCTGGCACAACGAGACGATCTTCCGCCTGACCCATGCGCGGTTCGTCGATCTTCTGGCCGACCACGGCGACGAGGCGACCATCGAGGCGCGCCTGGCCGAAACCGAGCAACGCAACCTGCGGCTCTATGGCTACGGCATCAAGGGCTTCACCCTGTCGATGATCGAGACGGCGATGGAGCTGACGAACGGCGAGGCTCCGCCCCATGTCGTGCGCGAGATCCTGGCCGCCGGTCGCGAGATGCTGGCCCATCCGGTCGAGACCCTGCCCGGCGTGGATGCGGTCGTCGCCGAACTGTCCGAAAAATACCGCCTGGTCCTGATCACCAAGGGCGACCTTCTGGACCAGGAGCGCAAGCTGGCGGCCTCAGGCCTGGGCGACCTGTTCAGCGCCGTCGAGATCGTCTCCGAAAAGGATCGCGCCACCTACGAGCGGGTCTTCAACCGCCACGGCACCGGCCCCGCCGAGGCCGTCATGGCCGGCAACTCCATGAAGTCCGACGTCCTGCCCGCCATCGCCGCCGGCGCCTTCGGCGTCCACATCCCCTATCACGTCACCTGGGCCCACGAGCTGGCCGACGCCCCGGTGGACGAGCCACGCTACGTCTCCCTCGCCCGCATCGACGAACTCCCCAACTGGATCGCGGCGATCGACCAATGAAATATCGACCAAGATGCGCGCTGGTCGATAATTAATTTCAGTCACCGAAATGCAGACGTGCTTCTTTTACGACAGGTTTTGAAATCCTTTTACCCGAGTGACAGTTTGATGATCGCGGCGCTTGACGCAGCCACCTGTGTCAGCTTTGTGCCCATCACATGGCGGTTTGAACATGTTATAGACTTCACAATGCCGCATCTGCTCAGGGAGAATTTATGCGCCATCTTCTTTTGACATCTACTGTCTTGGCGGGCGTGCTCGTTACGACCAGCGTCGCAGCACAAACGACTGAGCAGGAAACGCTCAACGCAGGACCAGTGTCGGCTCAGGCTCAGCCCGCAGATCAGGTTGCAGAAATCGTCGTTACCGGCTCACGCATCCGGCGCGACCCAGTGAACTCGGCGACCCCGCTCATTCAGGTTTCTGGCGAGCAACTGCTGACCACCGGCCAATCGACTGTCATCGACTATCTCGCTACGATTCCGGCCCTGTCGAACTCACAAGTGCCTTCCGACAGCACGGGCGTCCTCGGTATCGGCGGCCTTTCATTCGCCAACCTGCGCTCGCTCGGCGCCGGTCGTACCCTGACCTTGGTCGATGGCCGTCGCCACGTAGGTTCACAGGGCGGCACACTGTCGGTTGACGTCGACACCATCCCCCGACTGTTGATCCAGAACATCGAAATTATCACGGGTGGCGCATCGTCGGTTTACGGTGCCGACGCCGTCTCGGGCGTTCTGAACTTCGTCCTGCGCAAGGACTTCGAAGGTCTGGAATTGGACGCCAACTATGGCATGATCAACGATAACGGCGAAGCGACCCGCCGTGTTTCGGCCCTGCTGGGCAAGAACTTCTTTGACGATCGCCTGAATGTCTACGGCTTCGGCGAATACGAGAAGCTTGACGAAGTGCAGTCGATGGACATCGACTGGCTTCGTAATGCCCGTGGCCTGGTCGGCATCGACGCCGATCCGACCAACGCTCGTTATGACGGCGACCGCGACAACCAGCTGTTTTACGGTTACCGCACCCTCCAACGCCCGCGTTGGGGCCAGACGACCTTGGCTAACAACCAGCAGGCCAGTTCGCTGAACGATCCGGACGTGCCGTACGCCAACTGCGCTAGCGTCGTCACCGCGATCGGCGGCAGCAGCGCGAACTGCTTCTCGGTCGAACCGGGTCGCACCTGGGTGTTCGATGGCACGACCGCCCGTCTGGCCAACTTCGGCCAACGTATCGGCAACACCGGAATCAACCGTCCGCTGACCATCGGCGGCGACGGCGATCAACCGGCCGAGTTCTCGACCATCACGCGCGTCCCCGCCTCGGAGTCTCAGCGTTATCAGGTCGGCGCGAACTTCAAGGTCACCAACGACATCCTGGCCTTCGTCGAAGCCAAATATGTGACCGAAGACACGCACTTCTCGTCTCAACCAGACTTCTACGACTTCATCCTCGGAGATGACCTGCCGAACAGCTTCTACGGTACCGCGACCACAGCGAACCAGATCGGTTCGAACTACAACTTCTTCAATCGCCAAGGTCTGCGTATCGCCGACAACGCCTACATCCCTGACAATCTGCGTCAGGCGATCTACGCAAACCGTATCACTCTCTACAATCCGCCAACCGCGACCGAGCCGAGCACTGTCGCTGGTACGGCCGCAGCCCCTTATGCGCGTCACACCCTGTTCGGCGAAAACCGCGACCAATACAGCACGCGTGACCTGCTACGCTTCGTGGCCGGCGTTCAAGGCAGCTTGGACTCGGTGTCCTTCGTCAAGAACGTCGATTGGAGCCTGTCCTACACCTATGGTCAGGTCGAGGTTGAAGAGACGGAAACCGGCACAGATGCCCTACGGGTCAACTTGGCGGCCGACGCCGTGCGAGACACGGCTGGCATCCTTGGCACGCCCGGCGCCATTGTGTGCCGTTCGCAACTGCTGAACGCTCAAGGCCTCCCGCTAGACGACTACTTCCTGCCCTTCAATGATCTGCGTGACAGCCAGGTCGGTCGTGACGCGGTCGCCAACTGCCAACCGCTGAACATCTTCGGCGTCGGCAACCAGAGCCAAGCTGCTCGCGACTACATCAATGCGTTCGTCAACTACACCGAGCGTAATGAGCAGGAAGACGCCATCGCATCGGTTTCCGGCCAGCTGTGGGACTTCTGGGGCGCCGGTCCGATCGGTTTGGCGTTGGGTTACGAGCATCGTCGCGAATACACCGAAGCTGTCGGACGTGACGCCTCCACTGCCGGGCGTGCGCTGTTCCTGAACGGTGGTCCGGACTTCCCGGGTGCGGAATATACTAGCGACGAAGGTTTCACGGAACTGTCGCTGCCGCTGTTCCGCGACTCCATTCTAGGCGAGTACGCTGAACTGAGCGGATCGTATCGTTACTTTGACTACAGCACTGCGGGAACAGGTGACGTTTACGGCGTGAACCTGATCTATCGTCCGATCCGCGACATCACATTCAAGACCAGCTTCAATACGTCCTTCCGGGCACCTGACCTCAGCGAAAACTTCTCCCCGCTGGGCGAAACTTTCGCCAACGGCTTTGTTGATCCCTGCGCCACAGCAAATATTGCTTTGCAAACGGCGGAAATTCGCGCCAATCGGATCGCCAACTGTACGGCCCTGGCGCAAGCTAGCGGCCTGACCTTCGACTTTGCCGGAAATACTGCAACCAACACCGATGACTTCAACCCGGTGTACGGCAGCGGCGTATCGGGCGTAACGGGTGGCAACCCCAACCTGACACCCGAAGAGTCGGAATCCTTCACCTTCTCGACCGTATTGCAGCCCCGGTTCATTCCGAACTTCAGCTTGGTGCTCGATTACTATGAAATCGAGATTACGCAGGTGATCGCCTTCGTGTCGGCTCAGACTGCCGCCAACAACTGCGTCAATGGCCCGGGTCTGAATAACTCCGCCTGCGCCACCATCTTCCGTAATAATCCGCAGATTCCGTTCGGCTTGGGCGCTCCGGCGAACGATCCGATTGGCGGTTTCGTCGAAGGCGCGCTGAACTATGCGGCCCTGACCACGCGTGGTCTGGACTTCACCGCACGTTATGGTTTCGACTTCGACGAGATGGTTGGCCGCAACTGGGGTCGCCTGGATTACTCGCTGGCGGGTTCTTGGCTGATCGAGCAGGAAAACTTCCTCGACTCTACTAATGCCGCCAACTACACAAGCGACCGTGGCAATCTGTTCTTCCCGAATGTCCGCTTCACTTCGTCGCTTACCTACACGCCCAATGATACTTGGAGTGTCAACTGGTCGGTGGATTGGCAGTCTGCTCAGAACATCAACCGCAACCGTGACTTGATCTTGAACGCCGACAACCGCGCGCAAGATTTGAACAACACCGGTAACTTCATGCGCAACGATTTCACCGTCCGCTACAATGTCCGTGATAATCTGTCGCTGCGTGCTGGCGTCACGAACGCCTTTGACGCGGAACAGGCGCCGCAGTTGGGTCAAACGCTTTACAGCAACTTCGACCCCTACGGCCGTCGTTTCTTCATCGGGCTTAACTACCGCGCCTGGTAAGACGACAAACTGAATGACGAGAAGGGGCGGCCTATGGCCGCCCTTTTTTTATAAGAGCGCCACCTCCCTTGTCAGGCGGCCCCTCCCTCTCTAAACGGGCCGCTTAACCGACAAGCAGACGTGAGCGTCGCAGGGCCAGGCTCTGCGGGGGGCTTCTCGCGCGCGTAGAGAACGAAGGACGACGCACTCCCTTGGACGCCTCGGACATCCGTCATGACGAACGCGACGCCATGGTGCGCGCGGCGCTGGCCGAACAGGGCGACAGCGGCGTGACGCCGCGCCATACGTTGTTTTACTTCTATGGCGAGGGCGACCACGGCGACCTGAACGAGGTCGCCCGGCGCGCCGGCTTTCTGACACGCGGCGCCGACGACATGACGGTGCTCGAAACGACCATGGCGGTGGACGAGGCGTCTTTCGCGGCGACCTCGGCCATGATGCAGACCTGGGCCGCGGCCTTCCAGCTTGAGTATGACGGCTGGGAATGCGCGGTCGTGACCCACTAGCGTTCAATAAGAAGAAGAGCTGGCGATGCCCAAGCGCACAGACATCAAGTCCATCCTCATCATCGGCGCCGGCCCGATCGTCATCGGCCAGGCGTGCGAGTTCGACTATTCCGGTGTTCAGGCCTGCAAGGCGCTGAAGGCGGAAGGCTACCGGGTCATCCTGGTCAACTCGAACCCCGCCACCATCATGACCGACCCGGAGGTGGCCGACGCCACCTATATCGAGCCGATCACGCCCGAGATGGTCGAGAAGATCATCATCAAGGAAAAGCCCGACGCCCTGCTGCCGACCATGGGCGGCCAGACCGCGCTGAACACCGCCCTGGCCCTGCATGAATCCGGCGCGCTGGCCAAGCACGGCGTCGAGATGATCGGCGCCAAGGCCGAGGTCATCGACAAGGCCGAGGATCGCCAGAAGTTCCGCGACGCGATGGACAAGCTGGGCCTGGAATCGCCCCGCTCCAAGGCCGCCCATTCGATGGAAGAAGCGCTGGAGGGGCTGGAGTTCGTCGGCCTGCCCGCCGTGATCCGCCCGTCCTTCACCCTGGCCGGCACAGGCGGCGGCATCGCCTTCAACCGCGAGGAGTTCGAGGAGATCGTCCTGCGCGGGCTGGACCTGTCGCCGACCACCGAGGTGCTGATCGAGGAATCGGTCCTGGGCTGGAAGGAATATGAGATGGAGGTCGTCCGCGACACCGCGGACAACTGCATCATCATCTGCTCGATCGAGAACGTCGACCCGATGGGGGTCCACACCGGCGATTCCATCACTGTCGCCCCTGCCCTGACGCTGACCGACAAGGAATATCAGCGGATGCGGACGGGCTCGATCAATGTGCTGCGCGAGATCGGCGTCGAGACGGGCGGCTCGAACGTCCAGTGGGCGATCAACCCCGCCGACGGCCGCATGGTCGTGATCGAGATGAACCCGCGCGTGTCGCGCTCGTCGGCCCTTGCGTCCAAGGCCACCGGCTTCCCCATCGCCAAGGTCGCGGCGCGTCTGGCGGTCGGCTACACCCTGGACGAACTGACCAACGACATCACCCAGGTGACGCCGGCCAGCTTCGAGCCGTCGATCGACTATGTTGTCACCAAGATCCCGCGCTTCGCCTTTGAGAAATACCCCGGCTCGGAGCCCCTGCTGGGCACCTCGATGAAGTCGGTGGGCGAGGTGATGGCCATCGGCCGCACCTTCCAGGAATCGATGCAGAAGGCGCTTCGCGGGCTTGAAACCGGCCTGTCGGGCTTCGACGAAATCGAGATCGAAGGGGTGGCCGGCGCCGAAGACGACGCCACGGCCCGCGGCGCCGTCGTCCGCGCCCTGGGCGTTCCGACCCCCGACCGCATCCGCGTCATCGCCCAGGCCTTCCGCCACGGCCTGACGGTCGAGGAGGTCAACGCCGCCTGCGCCTACGAACCCTGGTTCCTGCGCCAGATCGCCGACATCGTGCGCGAGGAAGGCCATGTGCGGGTCAAGGGCCTGCCGACCGACCCGACCGAGTTCCGCCGCCTGAAGTCCAAGGGCTTCTCCGACGCCCGTCTGGCTCAGCTGACCGGCCAGAGCGAAAAATCCGTCCGGACCGCTCGTCGCGGCCTGCACGTGCGCCCGGTGTTCAAGCGGATCGACACCTGCGCCGCCGAGTTCGCCAGCGCCACCGCCTATATGTATTCGACCTATGAGACCGGCGCTCTGGGCCAAATCCCCGAGTGCGAGTCCGAACCGACGAACAAGAAGAAGGCCATCATCCTGGGCGGCGGTCCGAACCGGATCGGCCAAGGGATCGAGTTCGACTACTGCTGCTGCCACGCAGCTTTCGCCTTCGACCAGATCGGCGTCGAGAGCATCATGGTCAACTGCAACCCCGAGACCGTCTCGACCGACTACGACACCTCCGACCGCCTGTATTTCGAGCCCCTGACGGCCGAGGACGTGCTGGAGCTGATCGAGGTCGAGCGCTCGAACGGCGACCTGATCGGCTGCGTCGTCCAGTTCGGCGGCCAGACCCCGCTGAAGCTGGCCCACGCCCTGCAGGAGGACAATATCCCCGTCCTGGGCACCAGCGTCGACTCCATCGATCTGGCCGAGGACCGCGAACGCTTCCAGCAGATGCTGGAAGGCATCGGCCTGCGCCAGCCGCCCAACGGCCTGGCCCGTTCGGCCGAGGAGGCCGCGCAGAAGGCCGAAGAGGTCGGCTATCCCGTCGTCCTGCGCCCCTCCTACGTCTTGGGCGGTCGCGGCATGATGATCGTCCACGACCGCGAGCAACTGGACCGCTACGTCCACGAGGCCATGCGCGTCTCGGGCGACGATCCCGTCCTGATCGACCACTATTTAAACCGCGCCACCGAGGTGGACGTGGACGCCCTGTGCGACGACGAGACGGTCTTTGTGGCCGGCGTCCTAGAACATATCGAGGAAGCCGGCGTGCACTCGGGCGACAGCGCCTGCTCCATGCCGCCCTTCTCGCTGCGGCCCGAGATCGTGGACGAGCTGAAGCGTCAGACCACCGAAATGGCCAAGGCCCTGAAGGTGCGCGGCCTGATGAATGTGCAGTTCGCCATCGAGGAGCCGCACAGCGAAAGCCCGCGCATCTTCGTGCTGGAGGTCAATCCGCGCGCCAGCCGCACGGCACCCTTCGTGGCCAAGACCATCGGCCAGCCGATCGCTTCCATCGCCGCCAAGGTCATGGCTGGCGTGCCGCTGAAGTCGTTCGGTCTGACGGACCAGCCTTACGACCATATCGCCGTCAAGGAAGCCGTTTTCCCGTTCGCCCGTTTCGCCGGGGTGGACACCGTCCTGGGCCCGGAGATGCGTTCGACGGGCGAGGTCATGGGCCTGGACTTTAAGCGGCCGGGAGAGGCCGACATGGCCCCCGCCTTCGCCCGCGCCTTCGCCAAGTCCCAGATCGGCGGCGGCACCACCCTGCCGACCTCGGGCTGCGCCTTCATCTCGGTCAAGGATGAGGACAAGCCCTTCATCGTTGACGCCGCCAAAACGCTGCTGGCCGAAGGCTTCAGCCTGATGGCCACCGGCGGCACCCACGCCTATCTGGTCGAACAGGGGCTGGAGGTGAAGCTGGTCAAGAAGGTGCTGGAAGGCCGCCCGCACATTGTGGACGCGATGAAGAACGGCGAGGTCCAACTGGTCTTCAACACCACATCGGGCAAGCAGTCGCTGCAGGACAGCTTCAGCCTGCGTCGCACCGCCCTGATGATGAAGATGCCCTACTACACCACCACAGCCGGCGCCCTGGCGGCGGCCCAGGCCATCGGCGCGATCAAGGCTGGCGACCTGGATGTACGGGCGATCCAGGACTACGCCTGACGTTGACGAAATCTCCGGTTTTCGGCCGCACGCTGCAAGGCTGTAGCGGCCGAACGCCGGAGCCACGCCGATGTCCAATCTCGACCTCGCCCTGATCGCCATCCTGTGCGGCGAAGTCTTGGGATTTCTCGCCTTCGCCAGGGACAAGCAGCGCGCCAAGGCCGGCCTGTGGCGGACTCCGGAATCCACGTTGTTGCTGCTCGGCCTGATCGGCGGGCTGGGCGCCTGGATGGGTCAGCACATCTTACGCCACAAGACCCGCAAGGAGCCGTTCAGGACGCAGTTCGGCCTGGTCGTCCTGCTTAATCTAATCCTGCTGGCGGGCGGCGCCGCCTGGGTCATTCTGTAGCGCGATCGTCCTCGCCCGCTCCATCTTCGCCCGCCACGATCCGGGTCGCGGCCAGGTCGGCGGTGACATTGCCGACGGTGCGGAAGATGTCGGGGATGACCTCGACCGCCAGCAGCAGCGGCAGCACGCCAAGCGGCAGGCCCATGGCCAGGCAGATGGGGCCGATGGCGGCGAAGAAGCTGACCTGGCCCGGCAGGCCGACCGAGGCGATGGACACGGCGATGGCTGTCAGTCCGCCGGCGATCAGTACGCCGAGGCCTAGCTCCACCCCGTGCAATTGCGCCACGTAGAGGCAGACCGCCAGGTTGGCGACCGGGCTTGTGATGCGGAAAACCGCCACCGCCAGCGGCAGCACCAGACCTGCCGACGTCTGCGGCACGCCCAGCCAGTCGCGCGCGCGCTCGATCATGACCGGCAGGCTGGCCAGCGACGACTGGGTCGAGACGGCGACGACCTGGGCCGGGGCCACGGCGCGCGCGAAACGAACCAGCGAAATCCGCCCCCACACAATCGCCACGACATAGATGATCAGGATCAGCCCCATCTGGCTCAGGCAGACGATGGCGACGTAGTGGGCCAGCGTCCCCGCCACCCCCAGGCCCGCACGCAAACCCACGCCCAGCGCCAGGGCGAACACCCCGAACGGCGCGGCCAGCAGCACCCAGTGGACGATGACCACCATGGTCTCGGCCACCGCCTCGAAGAAGCCGGCCAGAGGTCGCCGCAGCTCGGCCTTGATCCGTGTCGCGGCGAAGCCGAAGGCGACGGCGAAGACCACCACCGCCAGCACCCCGTCGTCGGACGCCGCCTTGATGACATTGGCCGGCGCCAGACTGGCCAGGAAGGCGCGCAGGCCGTCGGTGCGCGCCGCCTCGCCCACGGTCGCCAGCGATTCGGCGCTGACGCCCGCCAGCAGGCCACGCCCCGCCTCCGGATCGATCGGCCAGACCGCCAGCAGGCCCAGGCCCGCAAGGATCGCATAGATCGTCGCCCCGACCAGCAGCACCGCGAACACCACCAGCGACCGCACCGCGATCCGGCCCGTCGCCGCCGCATCGGCGATGGAGACGATGCCGGTCACCAGCAGGCTGAACACCAGGGGAATGACGGTCATGCGCAGGGCGTTCAGCCACACCTGGCCCAGGCTCTCGACCACGCCCAAGGCGCCGGTCAGCCAGGCGGCCTGCGACCCTTGCGCCAGGGCGCCGACGACGACGCCGGCGACCAGGGCGGCGATGACGAAAAAGCTCAGAGAGGTGAAGAAGGCGGCGATGCGGGATTGGCTCATGCCCTAGCGCTAGCACCGCTCGGCGCGTCGCGCGCGCCAAACCTTCTGTGGGTCGCTGACAGTTCATGTCGTCGCAGGGCGAACCCCGATCACGCACGGCGCGTTGGGACGACGAAAGGAACTCAATCATGTCCCGTCTGAACAAACTCGTCCCGTTGATCGGCAGCCTGCTGCTCTCCAAGGGCGGCCGCCGCGTCGCCGGTCGTCACGCCGGCAAACTGGCTCTGGCGACCCTGGCCTATGAGGTCTGGCGCGACCGCCGCGAAGGCGCCAAGCCCAAGGTCGCGCCGCAACCCCGCGGACGCTGGAGCGGCCGCCGCCCGCGTTGAGGCCGCAATCGCCGCTCGACTTCTGGGGCGGCGTTGCGAATAGTCACGCCTCGCCGCCCGGAGCCGACCCATGATCAAAGTCCACCATCTGAACGACAGCCGCTCGCAACGCGTCCTGTGGCTACTCGAAGAGCTGGGCCTGGACTATGAGGTCGTGCGCTATGAACGAAACCCCGGAAACCGGCTGGCGCCCCCCGAACTGCTGGCGATCCACCCGCTGGGCAAGTCGCCGGTCATCGAGGACGGCGCGGTCAAGGTCGCAGAGACCGGGGCCATCGTCGAATATCTGCTCGATACCTATGGTCAGGGCCGGCTGCGTCCGGCGGCGGGAACCGAGGACGGCCGTCGTTTCACCTATTGGCTGCACTATGCCGAGGGGTCGGCCATGCCCCCTTTGCTGCTGAAGCTAGTGTTCAGCATGCTCCCACGCCGTGCGCCGGCCCTGCTGAAGCCGATCGTCAATGGCGTCGCCAACAAGGCGATCACCAGTTTCGTCGACCCGCAACTGCGCACCCATGTCGTCTTCTGGGAGGACGAACTGGGCCGCTCGGAATGGTTCGCGGGCGATCAGTTCACCGCCGCCGACATCATGATGAGCTTTCCAGTCGAGGCCGGCGCCGACCGCGCCTTCAATGCCGAGACCAAACCTCATCTGAAGGCCTTCTTGAACCGCATCCACGCGCGGCCTGCCTATCAACGCGCGCTCGAACGCGGCGGTCCCTACAGCTACGCGTGATCGGATCGTGATCGCGGCGGCGCAACCCGCCGTGGTCGAGGGCGTTAAGGTCTCATGCGCCTTCAAACCATTCAGATCGTCGCCGGATTGGCTGCGGCCGTCGCCTTCGTCCTCGCCTTCATGGCGGCAGGAGCCGCCCTGATTTCCGGCCTGTTCATGCTCGCCGGCCTCGCCGCCGTCGGTTGGCTGGCCTATAGCCTCATAAAGGGCGTCCTGCGCCGCGACCACAAGCCCGAACCGCCGGCCCGCGCTTGAGCGGTCAACCGGCGCGGGCATCGCGCTCTTGAATTCCTGAGCGAGAAACCCTAGTCTTGATGCCCGGCCGCGCCCGCCCCGCGGCCTTTTGTGTGCTTATCTCGCGTCTTTCCAGTCTCCGGGCGAACCAGAAAAATCACGACACAAATGGAAAAAGTGCCGATGACGGGCGAGGGCTACCGTGCCCTCGACGATCAACTGAAGCAATTGAAGTCGGTCGAAAGGCCGAGCGTGATCGCCGCCATTTCCGAGGCGCGTGAGCACGGCGATCTGTCCGAAAACGCTGAATACCATGCCGCCAAGGAGCGTCAGGGCTGGATCGAAGGCCAGATCGCCGAGATCGAGGACAAGATCAGCCGCGCCCAGGTCATCGACGTGTCCAAACTGTCGGGCAGCCAGGTCAAGTTCGGCGCCACGGTCACCGTGGTGGACGAAGACACCGAGGAAGAGGCCACCTATCAGATCGTCGGCGAACACGAAGCCGATGTGAAGAAGGGCAAGATCTCGATCGCCTCGCCGATCGCGCGCGCCATGATTTCCAAGGAAGTCGGCGACGTCGTGGAGGTCAACACCCCCGGCGGCGTGAAGGCCTACGAGATCCTCAAGGTCGAGTGGAAGTAACAGTGATGGCGGGGGCAGCGTCCGCGCGCCCCCTCTCGCCCAATCCTTTGGCCATCTGGGTCGTCTCCGACGGCCGCGCTGGCATAGAGAATCAGGCGCTGGGTCTCGCCGAGGCCGTTCAGCGCCTGACCCTGGCCGAAATCACGATCAAACATATCCGCTGGCGGCCGATCTTCGACCGCCTGCCGTCGGCGTTGAAGACCCCGGCTATGCTGGCGTCCGCGCCGCTGACCGGCCCCTGGCCCGACCTATGGATCGCCACGGGTCGTGCGACCCTGCCGCTGTCGACCCGCGTCAAGGCCTGGAGCGGCGGCAAGACCTTCGTCGTCCAAACCCAGGATCCACGCTGGGCCAACGATCGCTACGATCTGATCGTCGCGCCCGCCCATGACGGTCTGTCGGGCGACAATGTCTTTGAAATCACCGGCTCACCCCATCGCATCACGCCGCAGCGGATCGCCGAGGCCGCGCCCGCCTTCGCCGACCGGATCGCCCCCCTGCCTCATCCGCGCGTCGCCGTGCTGATCGGCGGCAAGTCCAAGGCTTTCGACCTGACCGAGGCCCATGCGGCGGACCTGGCCGACCAGATCGCGGACGCCGTGCGAGCATCTGGCGGCGCACTGATGCTGACCTTCTCACGTCGCACGCCCGATGCGGCCAAGGCCGTCATGACCGCTCGCCTGTCGGATCTGCCGGGCTGGATCTGGGACGGGGCAGGCGACAACCCCCTGTTCGGCTTCATGCATTTCGCCGACCACATCCTGGTGACCGAGGACAGCGCCAACATGGCCGCCGAGGCCGCCTCGACCGGCAAGCCGGTCCACGTCCTGCCGATGATCCCGCTGAAGGCCGGCGACAAGTTCGCTCGCCTGTACGACGACCTGCAATCGCGCGGCGCAACCCGTCCGTTCGACGGCGCGCTGGACGGCTGGACTTACGACCCGCTGGCCGAAACCGACCGCGCCGCGCGCGCCGTTCTGGAAGCGTTGCAGACCCGATAGCGAGACCCACCTCCGTTCCTGACGCCGTCACGCCCTATGGTGACGGCCGTCATCAGGAGGCTTCTTCAGAACAGTTCGCAAAAATCTGCACAAAAGTGCACTAAAAGATATTGGAGTGGCCTTTCAGTCGCCGCCACCCCCGCCGCCGCCGTCACAGCCGCTGTCCCCGCTGCAGCCCGAGCCGCTGGGCTGGGACGTATCCGATGACGGCATGACGGCGCCGCCGTCCGATCCGCCGCCCTTTTTGGCCTTCATGTTCGCCGCCCCCATCAGGGCCACGCCGAACCCTGACCCCATGGCGGTGCCCAGGGCCAGACCCAAGGCGACGTTGTCCAATGCGACGCCCAGCGCCACTCCGATCGACAGGCCCATGCCGATCCCGATCGGCAGGAAGGCCACGCTCTTGTTCGTCATCCCCATCTCCCTTGTGGTCCGATGAGACTAGCATCGCGCAAACGGGAATCACCGCCTAAATAGGGGCCATGACCCAAGCTCGTACCGTTCGCGTCGCCATCATCGGTTCCGGCCCCGCCGGCTGGACCGCCGCCATCTACGCCGCCCGCGCCTCGCTGAACCCCGTCGTCATCGCTGGCATCCAGCCAGGTGGCCAGCTGACCATCACCACCGACGTCGAGAACTATCCCGGCTTCGCCGACACCATCCAGGGCCCCTGGCTGATGGAGCAGATGCAGGCCCAGGCCCTGCATGTCGGGACCGAAGTCATCCACGACATCGTGGTCTCCGCCGACCTGTCGCAACGCCCGTTCCGCCTGACGCTGGACAGCGGCGAAGAGATGCTGGCCGAGACGGTCATCATCTCCACGGGCGCCCAGGCCAAATGGCTGGGGCTGGAGAGCGAGGCCGCCTATCAGGGCTTTGGCGTCTCGGCCTGCGCCACCTGCGACGGCTTCTTCTATCGCGGCAAGGAAGTCGTGGTCGTCGGCGGCGGCAACACCGCCGTCGAAGAGGCGCTGTTCCTGACCAACTTCGCCTCCAAGGTCACGGTCGTTCACCGCCGCGACGAGTTCCGCGCCGAGAAGATCCTGCAGGACCGGCTGTTCGCACACCCCAAGGTCGAAGTTATCTGGAACTCGGCGATCGAGGAGATCGTCGGCGTCGTGGACGGCATGGCCAAGAACGTGACCGGCGTTCGGCTCAAGAACGTCCAGGACGGCTCGACCCGGGAAATCCCCGCCGACGGCGTCTTCATCGCCATCGGCCACGCCCCGTCGTCGGAACTGTTCAAGGGTCAGTTGGAGACAAACGCCGGCGGCTATCTGCGGGTCAAGCCCGGCACCGCCTCGACCGAGATCGAAGGCGTCTGGGCCGCTGGCGACGTGACCGACGACGTCTATCGCCAGGCCGTCACCGCCGCCGGCATGGGCTGCATGGCCGCCCTGGAAGTCAGCCGCTTCCTCGCCGAAGAGGACCACGCCAAGGCCCACAACCCCATCAGCCATGCCGAGGCGGAGAAGATCGGGGTCTGGTGACCCCGATCCTGCGCGATCAGTAGGCCGAGGCCTGCGTCAGTTCAGCCAGATCCTCGTCCGACAGCGTCAGAGTCGCCGCCTTCAGCGTGTCGGCCAGTTGGTCGGTCGAGGTGGCGCTGACAATCGGGGCCGTCACGCCCGGCTGGGCCAGCAGCCAGGCCAGGGCGACCTGGGCGGAGGTGGCCTCATTCTTCTGGGCCACGGCGTCCAGAACCGCTAGGATACGCACGCCGCGCTCGTCGAACTTGTCCTTCAGCATCCCCTCGCGCTTGGTCCCGGCGATCTGATCGACGGTCTTGTATTTGCCGGTCAGGAAGCCGCTCTCCAGGCTGAAATAGGTGATGACGCCCAGCCCCTTCTTGACGGCCAGCTCCTGCAACCCGCCCTCGAAGGTGTCGCGGCTGTAGAGGTTGTAGTGCGGCTGGATCGTCGCATAGGCGGCCAAGCCCTCTCGGTCGGAGATCGCCAGGGCCTCGGAGACCTGTTCGGCCGAGTGGTTCGACGTGCCGATGGCCCGCACCTTGCCGGCTTGCACCAGCTCATCCAGCGCGCGCAGCGTCTCCTCCTGCGGCGTCTTCGGGTCGGGCCAGTGGGTCTGATACAGGTCGATATAGTCGGTCTGGAGCCGGCGCAGCGACGCCTCGACCGCCGTCTCGATCCAGGCCGGCGACAGGTCGTTGTGACCCTGCCCCATGTCCGATCCGACCTTGGTCAGGATTTTGACGTCGTCGCGCCGGCCGCGCGCCTTCAGCCACTTGCCGATGATCGTCTCGCTTTCGCCGCCAGAGTGGCCCGGAACCCAGCGCGAATAGGCGTCGGCGGTGTCGATGGCGTCGAACCCGGCCTCGACGAACCCATCCAACAGGGCGAAGGAGGTCGCCTCATCGGCCGTCCAGCCGAAGACGTTGCCGCCGAACACCAGGGGGGCGATGTCCAGGCCGCTGGAGCCGAGCTTGCGTTTGGTCAGGGTCGTCATGGGGAGGTCTCCTTGTAGGGAGGCCTCGACATATGCCGCATGGCGGCGACCGCAACCGCCTAGGCGGTGGTCAGGCGAAGAGTTGAAGACCCGGGGGCGCGTAATCGACCGGCTGCCCCTGGCGACGACGCAGGGCGTAATCCACAGCCGTTTGGACCGCATGTTCGTCTGTCGGTTTGGACAAGACGCCGATGGTGCCGGCGACGCCGTCGCGCACCATGCCGGGGTTCGCCGTCATGAACAGGACGGAGACGCCCATGTCCTGGCCCAGTTCGCGACCCAGGTTGATCCCTGTAGGACCATCGGAAAGGTGGATATCGACCAGCGCCAGATCAACGTCTTTCTCGCTCACCAGATCGCGCGCGGCCTGTGCGGTCGCGGCGACGCCCAGAACCTCGTGACCGAGGTCCTCAAGGACGAACCTAAGCTCCATCGCAACGAGAGCTTCGTCTTCGATGATGAGGATACGCGCAGTCATGGGTTCAATCAGTGCTCGGGAGCGTACGTAACGTCAGTGTGAGGCATTAGTTTCAATAGAGAACTAATTTGTATGTCCGCCCGCCGCTCGGCGTCGGGACAGAGCCGTAGCGGGCAGGTCCACGATGACCTGAAGCCCTTCTGGCCGCCATTCGCGCGACAAACGCCCGCCGAGCTGTCCCTCGACCGAGAGGCTGGCAAGGGATGAGCCGAAGCCGGTGCGTTGCGGCATGCCCTGGACGACCGGACCGCCCGCTTCCGACCAGGTCAGGACGAAGCGGTCCTCCTGCCGTTCCGTCGTCAGGGTGACCACGCCGCCACGCTCGGAAAGCGCGCCATATTTGGCGGCGTTGGTCGCCAGTTCGTGGAACAGCAGCGCCACGGAGGTCGCCGCCTGATCGTCGAAGACGGCGTCCTCGCCCTGAATGACAACGCGCGCCCCACCCGTCTCGTCCGCATAGGCCTTGAACAGGTCGGACAGGAAGGAATGCAGGGTTGTCGCCCCGATCGTGGTCTTGGACGTCTCGGTGTGCGGCCGCACGAACTCATGCGCCCGGGCCAAGGCGGCGATGCGCGTGCGCAGCGAGGCCGAAAACGCCTTGGCCTCCGGATACTGGCGCGCCGACAGGGCGACCAGGGCGGTGACGACGGCGAAGATGTTCTTGATCCGGTGGCTCAGCTCCTGGCTGACCAGCTCGCGGCCTTGCTCTAGCCGCTTCAACTCATCGATATCGGTGAGGGTGCCGAACCAGCGGGTGATCTCGCCCGCCTCGTCGCGGATCGCCACCGCGCGGCCCAGGGTCCAACGATAGACGCCGCTGTGATGCTTCAGCCGATATTCGATCTCATAGGGCTCGCCGGTTTCCAGCGAGTTGCGCCACACGGTCCACGCTCGATCGCGGTCGTCGGCATGGAACATGTCGTTCCAGCCCTCGCCGTCCGTCGAGCCCAGAGGCACGCCCGTGAATTCGTACCAGCGCGCATTGTAGTAGTCGTGAAAACCGTCCGGCAGGGTGGACCACACCATCTGCGGCATGGCGTCAGCCAACACCCGAAACCGACTCTCGCTTTCGCTCAGGGCCACGGCGGTTTCGGCGAGGTCCGTCTCGATGGTCTTGCGTTCGGTGATGTCCACCGCGACGCCGGGGAAGCGGATCGGCTTGCCCTCCGCGTCGAAATAGACCTGACCGCGCGCCAGAATCCAACGCACGTCATCGCCTTGGCCCAAACGATATTCGCTGACGAAGGCACCGTCGTCCGTCATGGCCCGGTCGATCTCGTCGGTGACGCGTTGGGCGTCGTCGGGATGGACGCTGGAGGTGAAAACCTCGATGGCCGCGCCCTCGCGCGCCGCTTCGGGATCCACGCCATACATCCGCGCAAAGCGTTCGTCGGCGATCACGCGGTTCTCAGGAATGTCCCAGTCCCAGGCCCCGACATAGGCTGAGGCCTCCATCGCCAACCGCGCGGTGCGGTGGCTGAGGTCCCGGTCCAACAAGGCGCGACGCAGCTCCAGTTGCGTCATCACCTGTTGCGCCAGGGTCTTGAGCGCCATCAGCTGAAGCTCGGTCAGACCTTGCGGGCGCGGCGTGTCGTCCAGCACGCACAGGGCGCCCAGCGGCACGCCGTCAGGCGTCCTCAGCGGATAGCCGGCATAGAAGCGGATGTGCGGCGCGTCCGTCACCAGGTCATTGTCGATGAAGCGGTCATCCTGCATCGCGTTGGGGATGACCATGACGTCGTCGCCCAGCATCGCGTGGGCGCAGAACGACAGCGGGCGCGGCGTTTCGCGCACTCCCAGACCGACCTCGGACTTGAACCACTGACGCTGGGAATCGACCAGACTGACGGCGGCCATCGGCGCTTCACAGATGCGCGCGGCGAGCGACGCCAGATCATCGAACGACCCTTCGGGCGTCGTATCCAGTACGCCGTAGCTTGTCAGGGCCTTCAGACGGTCGGCTTCGTCCCACCTCGGACAATCGACTTCGGGGTGGGTCAAGCAGGCGTCCTCGCTGGGCCGGTCAGGTCCGGCCATCGACATCAATGCTCGGAGTGGCGAAGCGTTGCAATGCAGGATGTCAGTTCGCGGGGCGACCGACTTCCTCCACGTCCATCGTTGTGACGCCTGTGGGCGCTGGGGCGGCGGGTTTGGTCGACGATGCTGGCCGCTCCAGAACGTTCAGGCGCGCGTTGATGGCCGCAACCTCGTCACGCGTTGGAAGGCGCCGACCGCCCAGGCTGACCACGCCGACGACCCGCTGCTGACCATCGATCTCGACCGTCTTCAACGGCGCGTCTTTCAGCGGAGCGTCGGGATCGGCGCCGCCGGTTGCAGAGCCGGCCGCGATCGTCATACGGGGACGCGAAAAACGCGCCTCGTCGATCGCCGGCTCGCGCCCATTGTAGGTTTTGCGGAAGGCGGCCGTTTCGCCATAGACGCCCTTCCAGCGATAGAAGATGTGCGCGCCGATTTGCGTCACCTTGGCCACCGTCGGCGCCCACCAGGGATGCACATAGTCGGCGTGATAGTGTGTGGCGGTCCCCACCTCCTGAGCCACGGCGCCGTTCAGCGCACGCTCCGCCACCTTGCGCGCCCGCTCCCAAGCCCAGCCGACCGGCGCCTGGCCCAGCGAGCCGTCGCAGGTGAAGCTGAACTGACAGCCGGTGACGCGTTCGGCGCCCTCGAACACCACGCCGCAGACGGTGTTGCCGTAGTTCGGATCGCGCACGCGGTTCAAGACCACCTGCGCCACGCCCGCCTGGCCGTTGTCCGGCTCAAGCGCCGCCTCGTAATAGACCGCCTGAGTCAGGCAGCGCAAAGCCCGCCTGCGATCCTCGGCGCTGCCCTTGAACACGAACGGCAACGCGGGACGCAATGCGCCGGACGCGGGCGCCATGGCCGCGTTCAGACGTTGGGCCTCAAGGCCGCTCTTGCCCGATTCCAGACCTGGCTTGCCGGCCAGCGTCAAGCTCTCCCAGCCCGGCGTCAGTCCGTAGAGAGCCGGCTGCAGAAGGTTGGGATCATGCCGCATGGCGACGGCCAGCTGCGACGCCGTCAATCGCCCCTTGATCGCGGCCAACCCGCCCGCGCCGAGGTCGCCGCCGGTGATGCGCGAGACAGCCTCTGCCGTCCGATCCATATCGGGTCGCACGCTGGACCCCGCCGCCATGGCGACGCCCAGCACCGCGCCGGCCGCGGGCAAGGCCGCCGCCGAACGCCGCAGCGCCTTCCACATCGTCTTCCAGGGCAACCGGGTCATTCAGGGTCCAATAGTCGCGATCGGCGCACCGGCCTTTCGCTGAGATCGCGCGTCTAGTCCGACTTATAGGCCATTTTCCGGCGTCACGACGACCGCCGTTATCAAACCCCCTGCGCGTCAGGGGTGGTCGCTCCAAACGCAAGGTGTAAAACTATGTTCCAGCGGAGCAAACGCGTCGCTGGTGGGGCGAACCGACGATATGAGCGCAGGCGGATCGAAACGGCGGATCGCGGTCATGGATCGCTGGCTGATCGGCCTGGCGCGCTTGTCGACGGCCTCGCCGACGCATCGCCTTTTGATCGGGATCGGCATCGCTCTCGCGGGTCTGGCGATCCGGGCGGCGGCGTCGCCGCTGTATGGCGAGGTGACCGGCTTCACCATCCTGTTGCCGGCGGTGACCCTGGCCGCTCTGGCGGCCGGCTGGACCGGAGCTTTGACGGCGCTGGCGGTGTGCACCGGCGGCGGCTGGGCGATCGTCGCGCTGACGGCCACCGGACGGGATGGCGTGCTTGACGCCATCGGTGGTGCGGCGACCTGGAATTTCGTTCTCGTCGGCCTGTTCATCGCGGCGGTGGGGGCGTCGCTCCGCAAGGCCCTGTCGCGGCTGAGTGAAAGCGAGACCCGGTTCCGCGAACTCGCCGATACCGCCCCCTCGCCGATCTGGCTGCTGGACGCCAAGGGCGAGTTCGAGTTCGTCAACGCCGCCGTCTTCACCCTGCACGGGCTGGACATCGAGGCGGTGCGCGAAGGCGGCTGGAAGACGGCCGTTCACCCCGACGATCTGGAGACCGTAAAGGCGGCCGAGAAGGCCGGTGCCGCTGATCGCAAGCCGTTCCAGATGGAGGCGCGCGTTCGGGGGCAGGACGGCGTCTGGCGCTGGATGCGGGCCGTCGTGCGGCCGCGCTTCGACGGCCAAGGCGTCTTCGTGGGCTATGCCGGCATTTCCTTCGACGTGACTGAAACCCGCGAGGCGCTGGATGCGGCGGCGCGCGCCGCGCGACGTCAGGCGTTCCTGCTGGACCTCAGCGACCGGCTCCGCGACCTGACCGATCCTGAAGACATCATGGCCGACGTGGAGAGCACGCTCGGCGCCCTGCTGGATGTTGAGCGGGTGGGCTATGGCGAGGTGGATCAGTCGGCGGGCGTCGTGTCCATGAGCCGCGATTGGACCGCCGGCGTCGAGAGCGCTCAGGGTCAGTTCAGCCTGAACGCCTTTGGCGAAGGTCTAATCTCGGATTTGAACGAAGGCCGCACCATCCAGATTTCAGATGTGCGCGAGGACCCTCGCACGGCGGCGGTCGCCGACGCCTTCGACGCCATCCAGACCCGTGCCCTGGTGCGCGCGCCGCTGATCCGGACCGGACGTTTGCGCGCGTTTCTCTATGTCCATTCGGCGACGCCGCGCGACTGGACCGAGGCTGAGGTCAGCCTTGTCGAAGAAGTCGCGGCGCGCACCTGGGCCGAGGTCGAGCGCGCCCGCGCGGAAAACGAGACCCGTGAGAGCGAACAGCGGTTCCGCGCCATCGCCGACACCGCGCCGGTGCTGATCTGGGTCACCAAACAGGATCGCACACGCGCCTTCGTGAACCGCGCCTATGTCGATTTCCACGGATCGGACTATCAGACCGTCCTCAACCTGGATTGGCGCAGCGCGCTGCATCCCGAGGATCAGGCGCGCGTCCTGGCGGAATCGATTAACGGGGAAGCGACGCGCGAGCCCTTTTCGATGGAGGCGCGCTATCGCCGTCACGACGGCGAATGGCGCTGGCTGAAGTCCTTCTCCCGTCCCCGTCTGGCCGGTCAGGAGGTTGTCGGCTTCGTGGGCGTGGCGTTCGACGTGACGGACATGCGCACGGCTCAGGCGCGCCTAGAGGAATCCGAGAACCGCTTCCGCACCGTCGCCGACAGCGCGCCCGCCCTGATCTGGATGAGCGACGATGCCGCCCAGATGGTGTTCGCCAACAGGCGCTACCGCACCTTCTTCGGCGTCGAGGCGGACGCGCATCTGCCCGATAGCTGGCGACGCCTGATCCACCCGGACGACGAAGGGGTGTTCGCCGCCGCCTTCATGCGCGCCTTCGAGGCCCGGGATCGATTCGAGGCGCTGACGCGGATCAACCACCCGACGCTCGGTCCGCGCTGGTTGCGAACCGAAGGCGTGCCGCGCTTTGACGCCTCGGGCCTTTTCCAAGGCTATGTTGGCGCCTGTCTAGATGTGACCGACGCCAAGCGGGCCGAAGACGACCTCAAACGCATCAATGAACTGCTGGAAGAAAGGGTTGACGAGGCCCTGATCGAAAAGGCCCAGGCCGAGGCGCAACTGGTCCATGCTCAGCGGATGGAGGCGGTCGGGCGGCTGACCGGCGGGGTCGCACACGACTTCAACAATCTGCTGACCGTGGTGATCGGGGCCCTAGACATCATCCTGCGCAGCGAGGATGCAGCCAAGCGCAAGAAGCTGGGCGAGGCGGCGTTGGCGGCGGCGCGACGGGGCGAGAGCCTGACGCATCAGTTGCTGGCCTTTTCGCGTCGTCAGGCTCTGCGGCCCGAGCCGATCGATCTCAACGCCCTGATCCGCGAGAGTGAACCGCTACTGCGCCGGGCCGTCGGCGAGGCCGTGGACTTCAAGGTCAAGCTGAAACGCGGCGGCGCGCCCGCCAATGTCGATCCGGCCCAGTTCGAAGCCGCGCTGCTGAACCTGATCGTGAATGCGCGCGACGCCCTGGGCGATGTGACCGGGGCCAAGGGCCGCCAAGCCCGCATCACCGTGCAGACGCGGGCCTGCACGGTCGAGGCCGGACAGATCGCAGAGCTGGCGGCCGGCGACTATGTCTGCGTCAGCGTCGCCGACAATGGCGAAGGCATGTCGCCGGACATCCGCGACCGGGTGTTCGAACCCTTCTTCACCACCAAGGGCGTCGGCAAAGGGACGGGCCTGGGGCTGAGCCAGGTTTATGGGTTCGCGCGCCAATCGGGCGGCGGCGTCCAGATCATCTCCGAGCCGGGACGCGGGGCCGAGATCTGCATCTTCCTGCCGCCGCTGTCGGCGGAAGACGCCGCGATGACGTCCAGTCTGGTCGCCGCCGATGGCGCCCCCTTGGTCGAGGGCGGGCGGATGTTGCTGGTGGAGGACGACGCCGGCGTCGCCGCCATCGCGCTCGAAATCCTGGAAGGTTTCGGGCTGGAGGTCGACTGGGCCGAGACGGGCGACGATGCGCTGAAGTTCCTTCAGGCCGACGACTTCGATCTGATGCTGACCGACGTTGTGATGCCCGGCGGCATGAGCGGCATCGATTTGGCGCGCGAGGCGGCGGCGCGCTGGCCGGATCTGCGGATCGCCCTGACCTCGGGCTACGTCGGCGAGGACGTGGATGCGGTGCTGGCCGACACGGTCTGGCCGCTGCTGCGCAAACCCTATTCGTCGGACCAGTTGCGCGCCCTGCTGGAACGCCTCAGCGCCGCGACGACGAACTAACGAAGCAGAACCCGACGGCCAAAGAAAAACGCGCCGCAGCGATGCGGCGCGTCGATCTGTTTGGAGCCGCAGCTGGATTTAGCGGCGGGCCTTGCGGGCGGCGTAACGCGCGTCGCGCTTGGCCTTCTGCTCTTCCTTGGTTAGCTGCTTGCGCGCCTTGCGGTCGGCGCGCTTTTCCGCGTCGATCTCTTCCTGGGCGGCGAGTTCGGCGGCCAGACGCGCGGCTTCCTTTTCAGCCTTTTCACGACGCTGCTCGGCCTTGGCTAGTTCGTGCTGCTGACGCAGAGCTTCCTTTTCGGCGGCGCGCTTTTCAGCCAGACGCTCGAACTCGGGATCGGGCGCGGCGGCCTTGGGCTTGAATTTGGCGAGCAGGGCCTTCTTGGCCTCTTGCTGGGCGGTAATGCGGTCGGAGAATCCGGTCTTCAGATCTTTCATGCGAAAGCGTCAGGGTTCCTTGTGAGCGACCAGGGCGGTCGTCGGGGGTCAGGCTGCGCCACGCACGGCCCGAAGCGGGGCGCACAAAGCCGATAAGCGCGCGAAAATCAAGGTTCGCAGCCCGCAAATCGGCCTGATGCGTCATTTGAAGCGTCGCGGCGGCGTGGCCGCAACACTTCGATCAGATAGGCGCGGCAGCCCTGATCGCAAGCGCGGCGATAAGAGCGTGCGTCGACCGAGGTGGTCTTAGTTCGGCTTTTGCGCTTGGCCGACAGCCGTCCCGGCTGCGCCGCCCACGGCAGCGCCGACCGGGCCACCGACGACCGCGCCGGCGATAGCGCCGCTGGCGGCCTTCTGTTCGATGGTCGCGCCGCAGGCGGACAGGGCGAGCGCAGCCGCAGCGGCTGCGGTCAGGGTGATCATTTTAGTCATGGGCTTCTCTCCAAAGGCCACGCTTGAACGCGAACGCGGCATAGCGGTTCCTGCCTTGGGGTCTAGTTTCGCCGACAACCACCGCCACAATTCTAAACAGCTTTGTTCGCTCCATTTAGTTTGCTGCGATGCAGCATATCTAGACATAACAAGTTCAACAGTTGATGGATACGGTATTCGGCCTGTAGATTTATCCAGTTTTGCCGTTTTGCAGCCACACGGGTCGCCGCGACTGAAAAATACCTACCGAATCCGATGCGTTAACCATCGGATTGCGAATCGAACACATTGAGGCCATAAAAGGCTGGCTAAAGGCCCGTCCTCGACGCCCGGGCCACTGAGCCGAGCGCCGGAATTTGCAGGCTGGACCGCGACCGCAATGGGTCGCCTCGCCGGCAAGACTACCCCGGGGGCCGCGTTTCTCGCCCTGCTGAACAGGACTACCTCGTTGTCGCATTCCTCGCAGACGCGCGCCATTTTGCGCGCCGATCGTGTGGCCAAGATCAAGCCCATGACGGCTGCTGCAGCCTTTGGCGGTCTGTTGGGACTGGCGATCGGATGCGCCTATCTGGGCGGCACGACGGCGCGCGCGACGACGCTGCGCGCCCAGGCCGAACGGATTCAAGGCGCCACCGCCGCCGGTTTCACGGAAGAAGCCCTTGCCGCCGCCGCCGGCGGCCTCGACGCCAGCGCCCTGACCATTGCGCGTCGTCATGATCCCTACACCAGCGCGGGCTCGGCCCAGCGCGATCGCCAGGCCGAACTGCTGGCCGCCCGTCTCGAACAACTCCGTGCGCCCGGCGATCCCAACCTTCGCCGCGCCAGCCTAACCGCACCGACCGCCGCGCCCGCCTTCCGCGTGGCCAACGCCCTGGACGCCAGCCGCGATCTCGATTGCCTGACCCAGGCCGTCTATTATGAAGCCCGCGGCGAAGGCGCCGACGGCATGAAGGCCGTGGCCCAGGTCGTCCTGAACCGCGTGCGCCACCCCGCTTTCCCCAAGACGGTCTGCGGCGTCGTCTTCCAGGGCGCGGCGCGCAGCACCGGTTGCCAGTTCTCCTTCACCTGCTCCGGGGCGATGCGCGGCCGCGTCAACCAGGCTGCCTGGAACCGCGCCAGGACCGTGGCCTCGAACGCCATGTCGGGGTCGGTCTTCTCGCGCGTCGGCAATGCGACCCACTTCCACACCACCGCCGTGACGCCGGGTTGGCGTTCGTCGCTGGTGCAGGTCAGCCAGGTCGGCAGCCATCTGTTCTATCGCTTCGGCGGCCGCTCAAGCACCGGCGGGACGTTCACCTACGCTGCACGCCGCGCGGCGCCGGCGGACCAGCCGCGCCTGATCCAGGCCGGCCTCAACCCGGTCGAAACCGCGCGTCAGGCCGGACAGGCGGTCGCCTATTCGATGGTGCTGGCGCAGGAAGGTCGCGCCCTGCCCGCGCCGGCGGCCCAGTCGACGACGTCTTCGCCTGCCGCCACGCGCGCCGCTGCGGCCCAACCGGCTTCGCGCCCTGCGCGGGCGAACGAAACCTCGGCCAAGACCGACGTCGCCGAAACGGCTTCCAGCCCCGCCTGATCGGCGGAGGCCTGGAGGCCGTCAGAGCGCGTCCAGGCCGATATCCAGAACCGGCGCCGAATGGGTCAGGGCGCCAACCGAGATGACGTCCACCCCCGTCTCGGCGATGCCGCGCACGGTTGTCAGATCGACCCCGCCCGAGGCCTCAAGAACGATCCGCCCTGCGACGCGCGCCACGGCGGCGCGCAGGTCGTCGAGGCTGAAGTTGTCCAGCATGATGACATCGGGCGCCGCGCCCTCGTCGATCAGGGCCAATACGGCGTCCAGCTGATCCAGCCCATCGACCTCGACCTCGACCTTCATCAGATGCGGGGCGAAGGCTTTGGCCCGCCGTACCGCCTCGGCGACCCCGCCGCAGACGGCGACGTGGTTGTCCTTGATCAAGATGGCGTCATCCAGGCCGAAGCGATGGTTGATCCCGCCACCGCAGGCCACGGCGTGCTTCTCCAGCGCGCGCAGCCCCGGCGTAGTCTTGCGCGTATCCGCGATCCGCGCCTTGGTCCCGGCGACGGCCTCGACATAGGTGCGCGTTAAAGTCGCCACGCCGCTGAGCCGTCCGACAAGATTAAGCGCCGTCCGCTCGGCCGAGAGGAAGGCGCGCGCGTCAGCCTCGACAACAGCTAGCATGGCGCCCGCGTCAAAGGCGTCGCCGTCCCTCAGCCGCAAATCGACCGAGGCCTTGGGGTCCATGGCCAGCACGGCCAAGCGCACGCAGTCGATGCCGGCCAGCACGCCGGGTTTCCTGGCCGCAAAGGCCGCCTTCATCCGCGCACCCTCAGGGATGCAGGCCATGGCGGTCACATCGCCCGCCCGTCCCAGGTCCTCGGCCAGCGCCAGCCGCACGACAGGCTCGATCAGGACTTCTGGAAGTCGTCTCATTCCGCCGCCTCCAGCGCCGCCGGGTATGGGATCCGCACTCGCGTATGCACCGCCGCCCCATCCGTTTGCGAATACTCCGACCGGTAGTGCCCGCCCCTGCTCTCGCGCCGGTCCAGCGCCGCCTGGGCAATGAGCCTCGCCGCCAACAGGACGGCCGCCGGCCCGTGCTGGCTCTGCAGCCGGTCAATCAGGGAGATGAGGGTCTGTAGTCCCTCCGCATCACGCACCACACCCGCATGCGCCGTCATGGCGGTCCGCAGTTCGGCCATCGCCGCATCCGGCAGGTCAGGCGAGATATCAGCCGCCAACGCGGGGCCGCCGCCGACTTCCTGGGCCGCCGACCGGCCCGCGCGCCGACCGAAGGCCGCCGCTTCCAGCAGAGAGTTGGACGCCAGCCGGTTGGCGCCGTGAACGCCGGTCGCCGCGCACTCCCCGACCGCATAAAGGCCCGCAACCGTCGTGCGTCCGTCCGCATCGGCGGTGATCCCGCCCATGTGATAGTGGCAGGCTGCCATCACCGGGATCGGGCTGACGCGCGGGTCTAGCCCGGCGCGCATACAGGCGGCGAAGACGGCGGGAAACGCGTGCGGAAACTTGTCCCCGATCGCTGCCCGCGCATCCAGAAAGGCCCCTCGCCCGTCGGCGCGCGCCGCATGGACCGCCCGCGCCACCACGTCGCGCGGTTTCAGATCGGCGTCGTCCGCCTCGCCCAATAGAAAGCGCCCCTGACCATCGATCAGTCGCGCGCCCTCGCCCCGCAAAGCCTCGGTCGCCAGCGGCGCGGGGTCCAGTCCCACGTCGATAGCCGTGGGGTGGAATTGTACGAACTCGGGATCGAGGATTTCCGCGCCGGCGCGCGCGGCAAGGGCCATCCCCTCGCCCTTCAACGCCGCCGGGGTCGTGGTCGCTGCGAACAGACCGCCCGCCCCGCCCGTGGCCAACACCACCGCCGTCGCCGTGATCTCGACCTGGTGGTCGCCGCGCACGACCACCGCCCCGACCACTCGGCCGTCGGCGTCCTGCGACAGGGCCTTCAGCCGCGCGTCGTCCCAGACCTCGATCAACTTCTCGGCTCGCACCGCTGCAACCACGGCAGACAGGATAGCCCGGCCTGCGCCGTCGCCGCCGACCCGGGCCACGCGGGGAACGGAATGGGCCGCCTCCAGGCTGACGACGAAGCCGCCGTCCGCATCCCGGTCGAACGGCGCGCCCAGGGCCGCCAGCCACTCGACCGTCTCGCGCCCGGCGTCGGTCAGGGCGCGCGCCGCGACCGGCTCGACCAGACCCGCGCCCGCCGCCTCGGTATCCCTGGCGTGCAATGCGGCCGAGTCCTGCCCTGTCAGCGCCGCCGCCATCCCGCCCTGCGCCCAGGCGGACGAACAGGCGTTCAGCAAGGGCTCAGGCGTCACGACCAGCACCTTCGCGCCGGCCTTGGCCGCCTCAAGCGCAGCCGAAAGCCCCGCCAGGCCCGCCCCGACGATCAGAGGTCCGTCATGCCGCGTTCGGTTCATCGTCCAAAGCCCAAATAGTTGAGGCCCAACTGCACCGCGCCGGCCGGATCGCCCGCGGTCATCGGCATCAGGGCGCCGACGGCCGCCGCCGCGCACACCGCCAGGGTCAGCAGATAGAGCGCCAGGCTCTTGCCCGCCTCGGACCAGCTCAGCGTGCCCCAGGCCGCACGCCAGACGCCGCGCCGCAGATGCTGAAACAACGCCAAGCCTAGGAAAACTGCCAGGATTGGACGACCAGTCGAAATCCCCCACCAGACCACCGCCACGCCGATGAGCAGCAGCACGATCTGCTCCAGACGCGGATGCACACGCGTCAGCACCGGGCCTAAAGCCTTGGACCCATCCAGAGGCGGGGCCGGCACGAGGTTCACCAGATTGAGCATGGCGATGAAGAAGGCGCCCATCAGCCATTCGTCCTGCCCCAGAACCATCCAGACCGCGACGAAGGGGATCATCGCCAGCAGGCCGAACGCCGGTCCGGCCAGCGACACCAGAACCCCGTCCCACTCGCTCTTCGGCTCCCGCCGCGCCTTGGCCAGACCGCCCAGGAACGGGATGATATAGATGCGGGCCGGCCCCATGCCGAGCTTGTTCGTGGCCAGGGCGTGGCCCGCCTCGTGGACGAACAGGCCGATCAGCACCGCGCCCGCCACGATGGCGCTGCCCGTGATCCACCACAGGAAGCCGCCCATCAGCGCCGTGGACAGCATCGCCCAGACCAGGCTCTGGTCCTTCTCGACCGGCGCTTGGGCTGCGGGCGCCGGCGCAGTCTCACGCGCCGATGTCGTGTCGGGCTTGGCGTCCCACGGTCCCGGCGTGCGGCCCAGAGTACGGTCAGGCGTCTGATCTGTGGTGTCTGTGTTGCTCATGGCGTCCAGATGGGCGCGGACGACCGCCCCGTCGCCGGGACCGATCGCCGCGTCACGCTCAGATCAGCTCCACATCGACGTGGTGGCGCGCCTTGACCAGGTCGTAGCGCGCCGGAATGGCGGGCGGCGGCAGGTCGATCATTCGCTGCACCGCCAGGCGTCCGCGTTCGATCATGTCGGCTGGCACGGTCACCTCGAACTGCATGTTCAGGAGGCAGTCGTGGATGTTCTGCAGCGTGATCCGCTTCATGTGCGGGCACAGGTTGCACGGGCCGATGAACTGCACGCCCGCCACGTCGCCGGCCACGTTCGAGGCCATCGAACATTCGGTGATCATCACCACCTGT
This sequence comes from Brevundimonas vesicularis, assembly GCF_027886425.1. Classification (NCBI taxonomy): domain Bacteria; kingdom Pseudomonadati; phylum Pseudomonadota; class Alphaproteobacteria; order Caulobacterales; family Caulobacteraceae; genus Brevundimonas; species Brevundimonas vesicularis. The sequence continues at coordinate 2,787,432 of NZ_CP115671.1, forward strand.
CTGGGCCGGCGCGCCTCGACATAGTCGGTCATCGCCGCCGTCGAACCGGCGAAGTCCGCCGCCGCCAGCACATCTTCCGGGCATTCGGGGTGGGCCAGGATTTCGGCGCCCGGATAGGCGGCGCGCATCTCGGCGATGTCGTCCACCGTGAACCGTTCATGCACCTCGCAGCGGCCCTTCCAAGCGATGATCCCGACCGTCGTCTGGGCCGCGACATTGCGCGCCAGGAACTCATCCGGGATCAGAATGACGCGGTCCACCCCCCATTCCCTGGCCGCCCATTCGACCACCTGAACGGCGTTGGCGGAGGTGCAGCAGATGTCGGTTTCAGCCTTCACATCGGCGGTGGTGTTCACATAGGTCACGACCGGCAGGCCAGGATAGCGCTGCTTGATCAGCCGCACGTCCGCCCCCGTGATCGATGAAGCCAGCGAGCACCCGGCGCGCAGATCGGGGATCAGCACGGTCTTCTCGGGCGACAGGATCTTGGAGGTCTCGGCCATGAAGTGAACGCCCGCCTGAACGATCACCTTCGCATCCGACCGCGCGGCTTCCTTGGCCAGGCCCAGGCTGTCGCCGACGTAGTCCCCGACCCCGTGGAAGATCTCGGGTGTCATATAGTTGTGGGCCAGGATCACGGCGTCGCGCTCACGCTTCAGTCGGTTGATCTCGCTGATCAGGCGCGCCTGCGCGGGCCATTCCAGCGGCGTGACGTGATCCTTGACCTTGGCCCACACCCCGGCGGTTTCCCGCTCCAGCTCTTTCGTCAGACCAAAGGCGCCGTCAGCCATGATCATCTCCATACCCTTATGCTCACATTTAGCATAAGCAGGCGCAATGTAGGCCTATGCGGGCGCTGTGCAAGAGGAAATGCATGCCGCTCCTATCCGCCACCGAAGACAAAGATTTGCAAAAACCGTTCCCATTTCGGCGAATATCGCCTAAACGGCAGCCCACTTCTTTGCTTCCAAGCGCCTATCCGCAGCATTTCCATGCAGGACATCATCCGCCGCATCCTCACCGCCCGCGTCTATGACGTGGCGGAGGAAACGCCCCTCGACCCGCTGCGCCGCCTGTCGGCCCGGCTCGAGCGGCCCGTCCTGCTGAAGCGCGAGGACTTGCAGCCGGTCTTCTCGTTCAAGATCCGCGGCGCCTACAACAAGATCGCCGGCCTGTCGGAGGATGAGTTGTCCAGGGGCGTCATCTGCGCCTCGGCCGGCAATCATGCGCAAGGAGTGGCCTTGGCGGCCGCTCGCCGCAATACGCCTGCCACCATCGTCATGCCCACCACGACACCCGGCATCAAGGTGGCGGCCGTCCGGGCCCTAGGCGGCGAGGTGGTTCTGCACGGCGACAGCTTCGACGAGGCCTACGCCCACGCCCGCGAGCTGGAGAGCCGGACCGGCGCGGCGTTCATTCATCCCTTCGACGACCCCGACGTCATCGCGGGCCAGGGCACGGTGGGGCTGGAGATCGCCCGTCAGCACGCCGACCCGATCGAAGCCATCTTCGTGCCCATTGGCGGCGGGGGTCTGGCCGCAGGCGTCGCCGCCATCATCAAATTTCTGCGGCCCGAGACCCGGATCATCGGCGTCGAGCCGGTGGATGCGCCGACGATGAAGTCCGCCATTGACGCGGGCCAGGTCGTGACCCTGGACGAGGTCGGTCTGTTCGCCGACGGCGTCGCCGTGCGTCGAGCCGGGACCGAGACCTTCCGCCTATGCAAAGACCTGCTGGACGAGATCGTGCTGGTGGACACCGACGCCATCTGCGCCGCGATCAAGGACATCTTCGACGACAGCCGCGCCATCGCCGAGCCCTCGGGCGCCGTCGCGCTGGCGGGGCTGAAGGCCTGGGCTGCCGGCCATCCCGGAAGCGGGAGTCTGATCGCCGTCAACTCGGGCGCCAATCTGAACTTCGACCGGTTGCGCCATGTCACCGAACGGGCCGAGATCGGCGAGGGCGCCGAGGCCCTGCTGGCCGTGGCGATGAAGGACGACCGCGACGACTATCGCCGCTTCCTCGACAGTCTGGATGGCCGTTCGGTCACCGAGTTCAACTATCGCTGGTCCGGCGACGGGCAGGCGCAAATCTTCGTCGGCGTCGCCCTGCGAAACGGTCCGCACGAGCGGGACGACCTGATCGCGGCCCTGCGTTCGGGCGGTTACGCCGTCGAGGACATGAGCGACAATGAGACCGCCAAGCTGCACGTCCGCTACATGGTCGGCGGCCGCACGGTGGGCCTGCCGCACGAGCGCATCCTGCGCTTCCAGTTCCCCGAACGCCCCGGCGCCTTCCTGCGGTTCCTGAACAGCCTACAGCCCGCCTGGGCCCTGACGCTGTTTCACTATCGCAACCACGGCGACGACGTCGGCCGGGTGCTGGCGGGCATCAGCGTGCCGCCCCAAGAACAGGATCAACTGACCGCCGCCCTGGCCGATCTGGGCTACCCCTACGTCGATGAAACCGCCAATCCGGCGTGCCGCCTGTTTCTGGACGGCGCGTAACTACGTAGTACGCCCTTAACCGGGCGTTTGCGGGCGGCGGCGCATGAATACAGGCCTACGGAGCCCGTCATGTTCTCGTTCAATCGCCTGTCCATCGCCCTGAAGCTCGCCGTCGTGGCGGGGCTTGCCATCGGCGCCCTGATGATCGTCGCGGCCATCGGCGTGACGGCCTATTCCGGCGCGATCGTCCGCGACATGGCCGGCCGATACGCCGAAAGCGCTGCGCTAGAAGCCTCGCAAGAGATCCGCAACGAGATCGTCTCGGCCGGCACGGGCGCCAAAACCCTGGCCGCGACCTTGGGCGCCGCACGACAGACGGGCCTGACCGACCGCGCCGCCTTCATGGCCTTGGTCAAGCCGAACGCCGAAGCCACCGATCAGGTCATGGGCGCCTGGTTCATGGCCGCCACTGACGCCGTCGGCGCAGACGCCGCCCACATTGGTGATGCGGCGAGCAGTTCGAACGTCAACGGACGACTTTCAATCTATTGGGTGCGTCGTGACGGTCAGATTTCCTTGGAGCCTGAGGCAGACGGCTCGGACTTCGAACAGGCCTATTATACCGAACCGATGGCCAGCGGCGCGCCGGTCGTAGTCGAGCCGTACGAAGAGAACATTGGCGGCGGCAAGGTCGCGATGACCTCGGTCGCCTATCCGGTGCGCGCCAACGGCCGCATCATCGGCGTCGCGGGCCTGGATATCACCTTGGCCAACCTGTCGCAGCGCTTGGCGGCGATGAAGCCGCTGGGCACGGGCCGCGTGACCCTGGTGTCGAACAAAGGCGTCTGGGTCGCCCATCCGGACGCCGCCGTGCGAGGTCAAGCCTATGCGGATGCTGGCGCGGACATCGTGCGCAACGTCATCGCCAAACGCCAGGCCCAGGCGGTCGAGGGCGTCAGCGTGAACGGCGAGCCGGTTCGACGTCTGGTGCAGCCCGTGATCCTGCCCGGTCAAAAGGCGACCTGGGCCGTCGTTCTGGACATCCCCGTCGCGGTGATCGAGGGTCCGGCGCGGCAGTTGGCCTTGATGCTTCTGGTCGGCGGCGTTCTGATCATCGCCGCCATCATCGTCGCCCTTCTGGTCACCAGCGACCGTTTGATACGACGCCCACTTGCGCGTCTGACGGCCGATGTTCGGACCATGAGCGAAGGACGTTATGACGTTCCCGTCGCCGGTGCGGACATGGCCGACGAACTGGGCCAGATTGCGCGGGCGCTCGAAGGGTTCCGGCTCGAGCTTGCGGACGGCCTGGCGCGGCGCGATCAGCAACAGCGAGAACGTGCGGCCGCCGAAACCGATCGTCGCCGGCACGCCGAGGAGACGGAGCTTTTCGCCGCCTCGCAAACGCGCGCCGTCGAGACTTTGGGCGAAGGTCTATCGCGCCTCGCCGCCGGCGACCTAGCCTGGCGGATGCCCGAGGCGGGCTTCACCGCCGACACGCGTCGCATCCCGGAAGATTACAACGCCGCCCTGCATCAGTTGCACTCGACGATGACCGGCATCTGGACCACGGCCCAGTCGATGCGCGGCGGATGCCAGGACATCGCCGCCGCCGCCGACAGCCTGTCGCGCCGCACCGAGCAGCAGGCCGCCGGTCTGGAGCAGACCGCCGCTGCGCTGGACGAGCTGACGCAGACGGTACGCAGCAGCGCCGAAAACGCCGAGCGCGCCCGAGACATCACTCAGGCCGCTCAGGCGGCGGCGGACAAGGGCGAGGCCGTCGTGCAGGACGCAATCGGCGCCATGTCGGAGATCGAGCAGTCCTCGACCCAGATCAATCAGATCGTCGGCGTCATCGACGAGATCGCCTTCCAGACCAGCCTTCTGGCCCTGAACGCCGGCGTCGAGGCCGCCCGGGCCGGGGAAGCCGGACGCGGCTTCGCCGTCGTCGCCTCCGAGGTGCGGGGCCTGGCCGAACGGTCGGCCAGCGCCGCCAAGGAGATCAAGGCGCTGATCGCCCTGTCGCAAAGCAATGTGCAGCGCGGATCCGATCAGGTGTCGCTGACGCGCGATAGCCTCAGCGCCATCGCTGTCCAGGTTGCGGAGGCCAACGCCCTGGTTCGCACCATCGCCGCCGCGACGCGCGAACAGTCGGTCGGCATCGGCGAGATCAATGTGGCGATCAATCAGATGGACCAATTCACCCAGCAGAACGCCGCCATGGTCGAGGAATCCACCGCCGCCAGCCACGCCCTGACGAACGAGGCCGGCGAACTGGAGGGGCTGATCAGCCGCTTCGACCTGGGTCAGACGGCGCAGTCGAGACGCGCCGCCTGATCAGGGAACGGGCGCCGCCCACAGCGCCCGTCTGTCTTCACGCCTTATCGATGGCGGCGGCGATCTGATCGCTGGAATGGCCCGTCAGGTCCTTGGCGATCTCGCCGACCAGCTTGGCTTGAAGGTCTTTGTGCCAATGCTTGCGCAGTTCGCCCAGCGTCTTGGGCGCGGCGATGACCAGCAGCTCGTCGATTTTGTTTGTGACCGACCATTTGTTCAGCACCTCGGCGACGCCCATGGCGAAACCGTCCTCGGCCTGGGTGTCATTGTCTGGGTTCGCCTCATTGGATCGACGGCCGGCCGAACCCGACACCCGATCCGCAATGACCGGGGTTTCCAGCGGCGTCAGCTTCATGTCCGAAGCGTTCGTATTCTTGAACAGGGCCAGCTTCTCGCCATCGACCACCGCCACCAGCGCGCCATTGGAAAGTTTCATCGTCGATACTCCAGTCTGTAGGGATCGAGACAACGAACCGGGACGCAGGCCGTTGCCTCGCGCCGCCGATCCCATAGTGTCGCGCGACAAAACCGCCTGGAGATCAACCATGCCTGACGTCCTGCCACTGGACCGCCGCCGCCTGATGGCCCTGGGCGCATCGGGCGCTGCGGCTGCGATTCTGCCGGGGTGCGCGACCATGACGGCTGCATCACCGCGCCAGACGGTATGGACCTTCGATCGCCTGGCCGACATCGGGGGGATCGAGACCCGCGTGGAGGGCGCGCCGGGCCTGATCGACAGCCCCTTTGGCCGAGCGGTTCAGTTCGACGGCGTGGACGACGCCCTGTTCATCGATCAGCATCCGTTGGCCGGAGCCGAGACCTTCACGTTCGAGGCCCTGTTCCGACCCGACGGCGGCGCCTTCGAGCAACGCTGGTTTCATCTCGCCGAAGAGGCGCCGGCCGGTCAGCCGCCGTCGCAGACGCGCTTCCTGTTCGAGATCCGCGTGGTTCAGGACCGCTGGTACCTGGACGCTTTCACGCGCGGGCCTGGCTACAACCACACCCTGATTTTCCCCGAGCGGCTCCATCCGTGCGGACAGTGGTTCCACGTCGCGCAAACCTTCGACGGCGTCCTGTACCGGGCCTATGTCGATGGGGTCCTGCAGGGCGAACACCCGGTGCCGTTCAAGCCGCAAGGGCCAGGCCGCGCCTCGGTCGGTTGCCGCATCAACCGCGTGAACTACTTCAAGGGCGCGATGCGTCAGGCCCGCTTCACCCACGCCGCCCTGCCGCCCGAACGGTTCACGCGGGGCTAAAGCAGCCGGCCGCCCGCTTCATGCGCCAACAGCCAGCGTTTGCGCTCAAGCCCGCCCGCATAGCCGGCCAACGTTCCATTCGCTCCGATCACGCGGTGGCAGGGCACGATGACGCCGACCGGATTGGCGCCGTTGGCCAGGCCCACGGCGCGGACGGCCTTTGGCGCGCCGATGGCCGCAGCGAGCTGACCGTAGGTGCGGGTCTCGCCGGTCGGAATGTCGTGCAAGGCCTTCCACACCGCGCGTTGGAAATCCGTGCCGCCGGTGCGGACCGTGATGGCGTCGAAGGCGGTCAGGTCGCCGCCGAACCAGGCCTCGACCGCCCGACGGATCGTCTCCTGCGCGCGGCCTTCGGTCAGTACGACCTCACCGTAGTGGCGGCGCAGCAGCAAGCGCAGACGGGCTTCGTAGTCGTGGAAGTCCAATGCCCGCACCGCGCCGTCGGCGTCGGTGACGACCAGCAACTCGCCGACGGGGGACGGGATGCGATCCAGGGTCAGATGCATGTCAGGCTGCTTGGTCATCTCGCCGCTCTTCGCTCAGGGCCCAGTAGAGTGCGCCATAGCCCCGCCATGGCCGCCACGGCTCGGCGCGCGCCAGCAGCGCGGCGTCTGTCGTCGTCAGCCGGTCGCTGGGCGCATCCGCACCGGCATCGATCCAGTCGCCCGCAAGCCGCAACCCCGGCATGGCCGTGATTGCCGCGCGCAGCACGGGGTCGGCCGACAGGTCGCGCGTGATCGCCTCGGGATCGGCGGCGAGATCGAACACCCGTCGAAGCCGCGACAGCACGCCCGACAATGCTTTCAGATTGTCGATCCGCGCCTCGATCGCCGCCTTGCCCGGTTGGGCGGGGCGCACCGTCACCGCACCCTCCGCGCCATCCACGTCGGGGCGCAGCCGCCGCGTCCAGGCGCCGTCCACCACCGCCTCGTCCGCGACATCGCGCGTCGCCAAGGTCGTCATCATGGCGTCCCAGTCATAGGGCGGGCGGTAGGACAGACCGATCTTGATCACCCCGCCCGGTTCCGCCTCGACCTTGCGACGCCGCAGGTCGGACGGTGCGCGCCCATACAGGGCCTGAAACGTCTCATTGAATCGTCGCACGCTGCCGAAACCCGACGCCATCGCCACCTCGGCCATCGACAGGGTGCTCTCGTGGATCAACTGTTTGGCCAACAGCACGCGCCGCGTCTGGGCCACGCTGACCGGGGCCGCGCCCAGATGCTGGCGGAACAGGCGGCGCAGCTGCCGCTCGCCCATGCCCAGCCGTGTCGCCAGTGCGTCCGTGTCGCCGACATCCAACGCCCCCGCCTCGATCAGGGCCAGGGCCCGGCTTACAGTGTTGGACGTGCCGCGCCAGGCGCCCATTTCCGGCGCCGTCTCGGGCCTGCACCGCAGACAGGCCCGCAAGCCAGCCGCCTCGGCCGCTGCGGCGCTGGGGTGAAAGGCCACATTCTCGCGCTTCGGCGTCCGCGCCGGGCAGACGGGCCGACAGTAGATGCCCGTCGAGGTCACGCCGGTGAAGAAACGCCCGTCGAAACGGGCGTCCCGCGCCACGACGGCGCGCCAGCAGGCCTTCTGATCCAACAGCTGATCCATGCCCGCAGGATGCGCCGCCCGCCCGACGATGTCTCGCGGTTTTCGGACATGGATCGGATCAGTCTCTCAGGAAGAACAAGGCCTCCACCGTCGTGTCCAGGGCCCGCGCCAGTTCCAGGGCCAGCACGGTCGAGGGCACGAAGACGCCGTTCTCGACCGTGTTGATGGTCTTGCGCGAGACGCTGGCCTTGTCGGCCAGCCCCTGCTGCGTCAGGCCTGCGGCGGTGCGCGCCTCCTTCAGCCGCGAGCCGAGCCTGGGATCACCCATCGCGACCGGCCTCGCGATCCAGCCAGGCGAATCGCAGACCCGCTGACGCCCCGCCCAGCGCCAGGACATAGGGCAGAGCCAGCACGCCATAGTCCGCGCGCCACAGACCCAGACCCAGCGCTACGGTCACCCCGCCCATCAGCACGACGAAGGCCAGGATCATCGATCGCGCCCGCAGCACCTGCGTCAGCTCGTCTTCCATCAAGCGGCGATTTTTCTGCGCATTCCAATCCCAGCCCATGACGAGCACGGGAATCAGCCAGCCGTACAGAACCGGCAGCAGGATCTGCACATAGGCGCCGAGGTTGTGGTCGCCGCCCAGGACCCTCTGCATGGCAAGATGCGCCTGAGCCATGAACAGCAGCAGCACCAACGGATAGAGGACCAGCTGTTGCGTACGCCCCCGCTGCAGCTTTTCGCGGCGGGCGCCGTCACGGCTTTCCGCCACATCGATCGGCTGACCGGGGCGGCCGCACCAGGCCATCATGGCGCCGATGATCATCAGCCCGAAACCGAAGCCGGCCGCCACCCCCGCGGTCGTCGCCTGATCGCCCTCCGTTCCATGCATGAGCGCGAAACCGGCGCCGCCGGCCAAGGCGGCGGCGCCGATGACGAGCATGGCGACGCCGCCCCACCAGTATCGACGCCGGCTCGACTGCACCCGCAGAACCGCGGCGTTTTCGTCCTTGTTCACGACTTCCTCCTGAAGTAACCTTGAGGTGACATATCACCTATAGGTTACACGCCGTCAAGAGGAGATGTCGCCTTATCGACCGACGACCAGTCGCGCCGCCGCCCGGATGACCCGCACCACCTCTGCGGCGAAGGCCCAGACGACCACGACCATCAGGATCGTCGCCACCCCGCCGACATCGTCGCCGGAGCGGCCGATGAGAACCCGAATCCGATCCACGAAGTCGGTGACGCTGCCGACCCAGATCAGCGGCGACAGCGCCGACCAGAACCAGACCCACAGCAGGCCCCAGGCGGCGGCGATCCCGAAAGCCAGGTCGCCCAGCGCCGTGACCCGCACATTGCCACCCGACGCCGCTCGCATCAGATCGAAGCCGATACGGCAGGCGGCGAACAGGGCGACCGGCCAATAGGCGACCCGCACTATGTCGGCCAGAATGCGCCCGTAATCGACGCCGTCGACGACTCCGGCCAGTTCCTCCGGCCGGATCGGCGCGACCTGCAACAGGCCCGTCCACCACAGCAGCATCACGGTCCAGCCGATGGCGCTGGCCACCGCACGCGCTACGGGCGACATCTCGGCGCTCTTGCGCACGGCGCGGCCTGACTTGGCCTGACCCATGTTCCGTCCCGACCAGTCGCCGTTCGCCAGCTTCTGTCCCCACTGTTCGGCGTCGAAATCGCCACCCAGCTCGAACAGGCCCAGATCCTTGACGCGCCATTTGGCGATGAAGTCAGGCTTCTTAGACTGACGCTCCAGCACGAAGCCGACGGCGGTGAGCAGGCCGACAACCGTGATCGCGCCGCTGATCAGGCTGGAAATGCCCTGCCCGATCGCCTGGCCCACATAGACGTCGCCGACCAGAACCCGCACCGCCAGGCCGATCAGGGTGACGGCCGCCATCACCGTCAGCCCGACCTTCAGCCCGAACATCCACCACGGATAAAGCTCAGGCCCGATCAGCGCCTGCGGTCCTGCGCGATAGCGCGCCGCTACGCTCAGCGGGTGACCGACTTCGCGCAGCAGGCCCTCGACCTCGTCGTCGGTCGGCGCCCGGCCCAGATGCGCCTCCAGCGCCTCCAGACGCCCCATGATCTCGTCGCGCAGCTCGGCGACGATGTCGTCACGGTTGTCCTTCGGCAGCTGGGCCGCCACGGCCTTCAGATAACGCTCGACCAGGTCCATGCCGGTCTCTCCCTCTTTCCCGATGTTCACAGCATCTTCTCCAGCGAGGCCGACAGGCCGCGCCATTCCACGGCGAGCCGTTCCAGCATCGCCTCCCCGCGCGACGACAGGCGGTAGAACCGCTTCTTGCGCCGCTCCTCCTCGCGCCATTCGCTGTCCAGCAGCCCCTGGCTCTCCAGCCGGCGCAGCAGCGGATAGAGGGTGCTCTCCTCCATCTCGACCCCGACCTCGCCCAAGGCGACCCGCAGCGAATAGCCGTATTGCTCGCGTCGCAAGCTCGCCAGCACGGCCAGGATCAACGACCCCCGCCGCAGCTCCAGCCGCAGACTCTCGAACAGCAACGCCTCGTCCGTTTCGCTCACCCGCCACCTCTGTACGTCACATAGTGTGTGATACACAGTGTATGGGACATACGGTGCGAGGCAGTCAAGCGGGGCGTTGCTTTAGATCAAGCCGCCCCGCTACATTCGCGCCATTGGGGAGAGCGTAATGCGTCTGAGTTGGAACGAGATACGCGCTCGCGCGGCGAACTTCGCACGCGAGTGGACCGACGCCTGTTACGAACGTGGCGAAACCCAGAGCTTTTACAACGACTTTTTCGAGGTCTTCGGCGTCAAGCGCCGCCTGGTCGCCACCTTCGAGGAGCCAGTCAAGAAGCTTGGCGAGCGCCAGGGCTTCGTCGACCTGTTCTGGAAAGGCAAGCTGCTGGTCGAGCACAAGTCGGCCGGCCGCGATCTGGACCGCGCGCGCACCCAGGCGCTAGACTACTTCCCGTGCCTGAAGGACCACGAGCTTCCGCGCTACATTCTGGTCTGCGACTTCCAGACCTTCCATTTGATCGACCTGGACACACGCGAGGAGACTCGGTTCGCCCTGGCGGATCTGTCCGATCATGTCGAGGCGTTCGGCTTCGTCGTCGGTATCGAAAAGCGTATCTTCAAGGATCAGGACCCGGTTAACGTCGTCGCCGCCGAGTTGATGGGCAAGCTTCACGACGCGCTGAAGGCATCCGGCTATGACGGCCATCCGCTGGAACGGCTGCTGGTGCGCCTGCTGTTCTGCCTGTTCGCCGACGACACCGGGATCTTCGATCAGCTGGGCCTGTTGGAGACCTACATTCAGGACCGCACGGCCGAGGACGGCTCGGACCTGGGCCCCAAGCTGATCCACCTGTTCCAGGTGCTGAACACTCCGACCGACAAGCGGCAGAAGAGCCTGGATGAGGATCTCAACCGCTTCCCCTACATCAACGGCGACCTCTTCGCCGAGGTTCTGCCCATCCCCGACTTCGACCGGGCCATGCGCGAGCGCTTGCTGGAGGCCTGCGGTTTCTCTTGGCAGAAGATCAGCCCGGCCATCTTCGGCGCCCTGTTCCAGTCAGTGATGAACGCCAAGGAGCGCCGGCAGAAGGGCGCCCACTACACCACCGAAAAGAATATCCTGAAGGTCATCGAGCCGCTGTTTCTCGACGACCTGCGCAGCGAGCTGGCGCGCATCCTCCATCTTAAGCGCGGCCGCGACGCGGCCCTGCGCGCCTTCCAGAACAGACTGGCGGGCCTCAACCTGTTCGACCCCGCCTGCGGCTGCGGCAACTTCCTGATCATCGCCTATCGCGAACTGCGCCTGCTCGAGATCGCGGTGCTGAAGGCGCTCTATCCGTCGGGCCAACTGGACCTGGAGGCCGCTGCCCTTTCCAAGGTCGATGTCGATCAGTTCTACGGCATCGAGATCGACGAGTTCCCCGCCCGCATCGCCGAGACGGCCATGTGGATGATGGACCACATCATGAACAACCGCCTGAGCCAGGAGTTCGGCCGGGTCTTCGCCCGCATCCCGCTGAAAGCGGCGCCCCGTATCGTCCACGGCGACGCTCTAGAGGTGGATTGGACGACTGTCCTGCCGCCCGAACGGTGCAGCTATGTGCTCGGCAATCCCCCGTTCCTGGGCGCCAAGGTTCAGTCCGACGCCCAGCGCGAACAGGTCCGTCGCATCGCCGCCCTGGGCAAGTCCGGAGGCACGCTGGACTTCGTCGCCGCCTGGTTCATCAAGGCATGCGCCTACGTGCAGGGATCACGCGCGAGCATCGGCTTCGTATCGACCAATTCGATCACCCAGGGCGAACAGGTCGCCCAACTGTGGCCCATCCTGTTCGACCGCTACGGGCTGGAGATCGCCTTTGCTCACCGCACCTTCAATTGGGGGTCGGACGCACGCGGCAAGGCCCACGTCCACGTCGTCGCCATCGGCCTCACCCGCCGCGACGACGAACCGGCCGAGAAGCGGCTGTTCAGCTATCCCGACATCAACAGCGAACCGGAAGAGAGCCGGCACGCGGCGCTGTCGCCATATCTGTTTGATGCGTCGAGGCTGGCGAATCGGCATCTAGTGGTGCGAGAGACGGCTTCCCAACTATCAGGTCAACCGGCCCTCAAGACGGGAACACAGCCGATTGACGATGGTGCCTACCTTTTCGACGACGCTGAAAAAACGGGGTTCATCCTGGCGGAGCCAGCTTCGGCGGAGCTCTTCGTGCCGTTCTTGGGGGCCGTGGAATACATCAATGGCAGGCCAAGGTGGCTCCTCAGGGTCCAACTCGCCTCGCCACAGTCGCTTAGATCAATGCCGCTCGTTGTCGAGCGCATGGATCGAGTCCGTCAGTTCCGGTCCGGTAGCGATCGGTCCAGTACCAAGGCGATCGCTGACTACCCCGAGAAGCTAAACGTTGAGGTATTTCCGACTTCGCCCTACCTCGCGATGCCTGAGGTAAGTTCTGAGCGGCGCGACTACATACCGATAGGCTGGCTGGAGCCCCCAACTGTTCCTAGCAACAAGCTTAGGGCCCTTATGAATGCGTCGCGGTGGCAATTTGCTGTGCTGACAAGCCGCATGCATGTCGCATGGTCGCGGTTCATCGGAGGGAAGCTGAAGAGTGATTTCCAGTACTCTGTCGGTTTGAACTACAACACCTTCCCCTGGCCCACGCTCACAGACGCCGACAAGGCCAGACTCGACACCCTCGCCCAGACCGTCCTCGACGCCCGCGCTGCCCATCCCGACGCAACCCTGGCCGATCTCTATGACCCCGACGTCATGCCCGCTGACCTGCGCAAGGCGCACCGCGCGCTCGACCTGGCGGTGGACCGCCTCTATCGCAAGGCGCCGTTCGAGAGCGACCGTGAGCGGGTCGAACACCTGTTCATGCTCTACGAAAAGATGACCGCCGGCCTGCTGGCCAAGCCCGCCAAGCCCAAACGCCGCAAGAAGACCGATGCCTGATGGCCACCATCGCTGACGTTCCCGCCTATCACCTGTTCATGTGGCCGATCGTCGAGCGGCTGCGGGCCAAAGGCCGCTCCATGACGATCGAGGAGATGGTCGATGACGTCGCGACCCACATGGGCCTGTCGGACGAGGTGCGGGCCGTCACCCACGGCAAGTGGCAGGAGAACGCCGTCGCCTATCGCATGGCCTGGGCGCGCAGCTATCTGAAAAAGATGGGCGCCCTTGTGAACAGCGAGCGGGGCGTCTGGACCCTGACACCCAAGGGCGCCGGCATGACCGAGGCGGAGATCGCTGGGATCAAACAGGCCGTTCAGAAGCTCGGCGCCACTGAGCGTGCGGCGAACGCCGCGTTGGCCTCAGTCGTGGAAGATGACCCCGTGCCGGCTGATGTTGGAGCCGACGACTGGAAGGACCGCTTGATGGCCCTCCTGCTCGCGTTGGAGCCGGCCGCCTTCGAACGCCTATGCCAGCGCCTGTTGCGCGAGTTCGGCTTCATCAAGGTCGAGGTGACCGGCAAGTCGGGCGACGGGGGCATCGACGGCACCGGCGTGCTGCGGGTCAATCTGCTGTCCTTTCACGTCCTGTTCCAGTGCAAACGTTATTCCGGCTCGGTCGGCGCCGGAGCCGTCCGCGACTTCCGCGGCGCCATGGTCGGGCGGACCGACAAGGGACTGATCATCACAACCGGGACCTTCACCGCCGATGCGCGGCGCGAGGCCACGCGCGATGGTGCGCCCGCCATCGATCTGGTGGATGGTGATGCCCTGTGCGATCTGCTCAAGGATCGCCGCCTGGGCGTGGCCGTGGAAATGGTCGAACAGGTCACGGTGAACGAGGCCGCCTTCGCGGGGTTCTGACCGCCCGCAACCCTTGCTGTCGTGCGGCGCTATGGCGGGAGACCTTCTCACGCACTAAGTTCTGTTCATGAACCGTTCTTCGACGCCGAAGCCCGCCGCCGCCAAGCCGGCCAAGCCCGTTCACGTGCCCAATCCGGGGGTGCAGGAGGCGTCGGCCGCCTTCCTGCGCGACACGGGCAAGATGCCGATGTTCGCCCCGGTCGCCGGCCCGCGCCTGACGCCGGAGGAGCCGGTCGCCGCGCCCGTCGACTGGGTGCCGCACCGCCCCTCGCACGAGGGCAAGAAGAAGGGCGGCCGCTTCCGGCTGGAAACCAAATACACGCCCGCCGGCGACCAGCCCGCCGCCATCGCTGAACTGGTGGCCCAGGCCCAGGCCGGCGACCGCGATCAGGTGCTGCTGGGCGTCACCGGCTCGGGCAAGACCTTCACCATGGCCAAGGTGATCGAGGAAACCCAGCGCCCTGCCCTGATCTTGGCGCCGAACAAAACGCTGGCGGCCCAGCTCTATTCCGAATTCAAATCGTTCTTTCCCGACAACGCAGTCGAATACTTTGTAAGCTACTACGACTACTATCAACCGGAAGCTTACGTTCCGCGTACGGATACGTACATTGAGAAGGACTCAAGCATCAATGAGCAGATCGACCGGATGCGGCACTCTGCTACACGGGCTATACTAGAACGCGAAGACGTCATTGTTGTGGCGTCGGTGTCCTGCATTTACGGCATCGGGTCGGTTGAGACCTATACGGCGATGACGTTCACGCTGAAGGTGGGGGACCAGATCGACGAGGCGAAGCTGCGGGCGGATCTGATCGCGCTGCAGTACAAGCGCAACGACCTGAACTTCGACCGAGGGATGTTCAGGAAGCGGGGCGATGTGATCGAAATCTTCCCGGTCCACCTGGAAGACCGGGCCTGGCGCATCAGTCTGTTCGGGGACGAGCTGGAGGCGATCCAGGAGTTCGATCCGCTGACGGGCAAGAAGACGGCCGATCTGAACGAGATCACCGTCTATGCGGCCAGCCACTATGTGACCCCGCGCCCGACGCTGAACCAGGCCGCCGCCGGCATCAAGGCGGAGCTGAAGGAGACGCTGGACTGGATGGTCGAGAACGGCAAGCTGCTGGAGGCGCAACGCCTGGAGCAGCGCACCCGGTTCGACCTGGAGATGATGGAGGCCACCGGCAGCTGCGCCGGCATCGAAAACTACAGCCGCTGGCTGACCGGCCGCGCGCCGGGCGAGCCGCCGCCGACCTTCTTCGAATACATCCCCGACAACGCCCTGCTGTTCGTGGACGAGAGCCACGTCACCATCGGCCAGATCAACGGCATGTTCCGGGGCGACTACCGCCGCAAGTCGACGCTGGCGGAATACGGCTTCCGCCTGCCCTCCTGCATCGACAACCGCCCGCTGAAGTTCGAGGAATGGGAGGCCATGCGCCCCCAGACGGTACACGTGTCAGCCACCCCCGGCCCGTGGGAGATGGAACAGGCGGGCGGCGTGTTCGTCGAGCAGGTCATCCGCCCCACCGGCCTGATCGACCCGCCGGTCGAGATCCGCCCCGTCTCGGGCAAGACCCGCAACCAGGTCGACGACGTTATCGACGAGGTCAAGGCGACGACGGCCAAGGGCTATCGCAGCCTGGTCACCACCCTGACCAAGAAGATGGCCGAGGACCTGACCGAATATATGCATGAGCAGGGCATCCGCGTCCGCTACATGCACTCCGACGTCGACACGCTGGAGCGGATCGAGATCCTGCGCGACCTGCGGCTGGGGACGTTCGACTGTCTGATCGGCATCAACCTGCTGCGCGAGGGTCTGGACATCCCCGAGTGCGGCCTGGTCGCCATCCTGGATGCGGACAAGGAGGGCTTCCTGCGCTCGGAGACCTCATTGATCCAGACCATCGGCCGCGCCGCGCGCAACGTGGACGGCCGCGTCATCCTGTACGCCGACCGCATGACCGGCAGCATGGAGCGCGCCATCGCCGAGACCGACCGCCGCCGCGAACGGCAGATGGCCTACAACGCCGAACACGGCATCACGCCCGAAACGGTCAAGCGCGATATCAAGGAGATCATGGACAGCCCCTATGAGTCGCGCGAGATGGATCGCCTGACCAAACCGGGCGTGGCCGAAGCCTCCAAACCCTTCGTCGGCTCCAACTTCCAGGCCGCCCTGCGCGACCTGGAAGGCCGCATGCGCGAGGCCGCCTCCAACCTGGAGTTCGAGGAAGCCGGCCGCCTGCGCGACGAGATCAAGCGCATGAAGCTGATGGACCTGGAGTTCGCCAACGAAGCCCTGACCGGCGCCGGCGAAGCCGTCGACAAGTCGGCGCCCAAACGCTGGCGCGCTGAGGCGGCGGCGGAGGCGCAGGAGCGGTTTAGGAAGGGGCGGTAATTTTTGCCAAACTAAGCAAAATACTTATTATAGAGCGCCTCTCCAAGCTTATTGTATTGACTGGATTTGTAGTCCGCAAAGACAAACTCGTTCAGGCCTTTAAGGGATTTATTATAGGACGCAACATCCGTCACCTTACCATTACGAACAATTCGTCTAAAAAGACTCAAACACCCGTTGATCGTTGTTGTCGTAAGGAAATAGCCTGGAATTTTACGGTCAGTAGTCCAACGCTCAGGCGAGACTTGGGATTTCACCGAAGACATAAATTTCGCCACCTCCATTGAGCAATAGGAAACATAATCTTCTAGAAGAGCGTCATTGCTTCCTTCTTTTAAGTCCTGCTTAGATGGAGACGTCCACGCGTTGAAAAGAGAGTCTGGACCTCCAATACGAACAAGATGAGCTAGCGCATAGCTAACAATAGAAGTCGTTTTCATTTTATCTTGGTCGTAAAAATACTTTTCAAACTGATTTCCTAAAGCACCGCCTCCTTCATTAAGACGATTAATAACTCTTTTTGCTATAGCAACCGCCGAATAAGGCCGTAACAGTATTTCGATTTCTTGCGTAAGGTCAGACTTAACAGCCGTTTGAGTAGAGTTTATTTCCAAGAACAAGTTTGCTTGGAAGCGCATCTTTTCTTCTTCCGACATGCCATTTGGGAATATGATCCCCGTGACAAGTAGGTTTTGTCGCTTTCTGAGGACAGCAATCTCGGCCTCCCCCGACCCTCCTTCGTGGTACGAGAATAACCTATGTTGCCCATCAATAATGCCTATAGTCCCTATTTCGTTGGGTATCTGAATTCTGGCACGTTTAGTCTTTGTAATCTTGGCTGTATCTGTCGTTGCGCCGTTTTCATCAACAATTTTCGTTGATTCAGGAAGGGTAGCGATCACGTTATTTATGAACACCCGTTTTTTTGACCGCAAGTAACGCCGAACTTTCTCAATCTTGGCACTCGAAATCATGCGTTGATACAAGCTCGCCCCTACCCGCCATCCATCTCGCCTGAGGACGTAAGCTCGCTTTAAAAGCGCATCAGGATCGATGTAGAATGAGACGACTTTAAAACCAGCGCCATAGTTGGAGTGCGACTCTGGCAGCACAGAGCCATCATAAACCGATGCTGCTGCTGACGCTGGATCAAGCACTGCCGAGCCGAACTCTGTAACGGGGAGTTCTAGAAATTCCAATATTTCATATCGAGCCGTATGTTTTACTGCTCGAGAAACGCTCTCTAGATATCTCACCACATTGTAGTCGAGGTATTTTACGCTTGGGACTTCGGCTTTTGTCTCATTTGCAACTGGATGACGTGATGCATAAAGGATAAATACTCGACACTGGTCGAGATCATATATACCTGACACGGCCTCCACGAAGGCAGGGAATTTTTCCTTAAGATATACGAGAAACTCTGTCGGCTTCTCTACCATCTTTCGAAACGGGACGGACTTCTTTTTAAGATGTGTCGATACATCGTTCGAAACTGTATATTCTACAAAAACGATCACGTTTTCTAGGTAAAATACATCATCTATGTCGCAGGTGCTCCCATCAAAGGTGAACTCCTTGTCCATCATGCTACCGATTCTTTTGAAACCGGATAAACGGAAGAGCGCACGAACCCTGCTGAAGTGATCACGCTTCAGTATATCTTGAGCGGAAGGCGGAGCTTTCACCTTTTTTATTTTTATGGTCTTTTTCATTCTCCCCTCCCCAGGCGAGTTCAGCCGGCTTCCCGCCATTCTTCCGGAACCAATGCGACTTTCTGCGATGTACTCGGAGCGCTCACAGGACGACCAAGCGGTCGAACTGGCAGGGTCCCGGCGGCGAGTTGCTTCAGGCGTGCGCGAGCGAGCTTTACAAAAACTGGATCGCGATCAATGCCGACGGCTCGCCTGCTTTGTTTCACCGCGGCCAATACGGCTGCACCCGTCCCCACGAATGGGTCTAGGATCAAATCACCTGGTTCGCTGAGCGCTAAGACGCAACGCTCCGCAAGCTCAATAGGAAATTGGCAGGGGTGGTCGGTCTTCTCAGGGTGATTGGCTTTAACATTCGGGATTTCCCACACAGGATTTTCAAGAAAGTCCTTTTCCGCAGAAAATTCCCAATAATCCGAAGGATTCTTGCCCCGTGGGTTCCCGCTCGGCAGGCCCGCTTTAGCCCCCTTACTTTTGGAGTGCCGCTTTCCCGGATACAACTGAGGAATGCGAACTGGATCGAGATTGAACTTATAATCATCCGATTTTGTGAACCATAGAACGGTTTCATATCGCCCAGAAAATCGTCGATCAGAGTTCAAACCAAAATTAAATCGCCAGATGATCCGATTTCTAAGCTTGAACCCGTTCTTCTTGAACAAGTCATAAAACATTATGTCGAGCGGGTAAATTTCTCCCTCTTTGACATAACTTCCGACCTGCCAGCAAACACTTCCAGATGGCTTAACTTTTTCGCAAACGGCATCAACTACAGACGTTTGCCAAACCTTATACTCTTCAAGGCTTCGAGGCTGGTCTCGTTCGTATATTTTACCGATATTGTATGGCGGAGATGAAACGACAAGATCCACCGACTCGGCCTCTACGGACTTGAGCGCTTTCACCACGTCGCCTTGGAGAATTTTCCCTTCCCCCAAGATAGATTTGGTCGGCTCTGAAAGCATGATCGGTCCGATTCGGATGAAGTTGCCCCCACTCTGCACAACCCTGAGGAAATTTCCTAGCGAAACGAGGGGCAGGGCATTCCCTGGCTTTTGACGCGGCAATGGGTTGTCGGCCTGGCAACTTGTCACAGCTCATCCAGCGTCTTGTCCCATTCCTCCATCGTCACGGTTCCCCGCAGCGGGCCCAGATAGAGGTCGATGCCCTGGGAGATACGGCGGTCCTGTTCGGGTTCGATGACGGGGTCGAGGCCGGCGGCGCGGAGCTGGTCCTCGAGCGCGGCGATGCGGCGGTCCAGCTGGACGCGGCGGGCCAGTTGGGCGTGGCCCCATTCGGTGTTGGCGCGCTCCAGCTTCTGCTTCGCCTGCCAGTACTGGCCGCGCAGTTCCCAGTCGCTCTTGTCGCTGGTGTTCATGGCGAAGCGGCGCTCGGCCTCGGCTTCATTGGTCAGGATGTCGAAGACCAGTTGCAGGGGCGCGGTCTTCACCGTCAGGCGGGCGGCGCGGCCGGGGCCGTCGCGGTCGGCCAGTTTGCGATAGGTCTCGGCCAGGGCCGCCAGGGCGCGGGCCTGGGCGAAGTCCTGGGCGTGCAGGGCGCGGCCCGAGGCCTGGGCGGCGGCGCGGGCGAGAGCCGCAGGATCATTGGGGTCGTCGGGCGACAGGTCGGCCGCGTCGTCGGGCGACAGGGGTTGGGGCGCGGGCGTCGCGGCCTCGTTGCGCGGATGGCGGGACCAGCCCTCCTTGGTCGCGCGAGCGCGAATGGAGGCCTCGGTCACGTCGTGGCGGGCGGCGACGGTCTTGGCGTCGAGGCCGGACAGATAGTCCTTTCGGACCTGGGTCCAGACCTCGGGCGGTTTGATTTTGTAGCGGCGTTTTTCCATGCGGGCATTATGGGGCGGTCGCTACCCCAGGCCGGAAGAAGGCCGATTTTCGAGGCTAGAGATTTGATTTTCCACATCGCGACATGTCAGGGGTCACGCGCCAGCTGTGCATGACGCGCGGGTGCGACCGATGATGACGCAGGGGCGTGCGACACCCCCGTCCCATGAGCCAGGGCATACATCGCAAGATCCGGCCGGACGCCGTCTGGGCCGAGGTCAGGAAGGCGTGGGAGGACGGCGAGACCGCGCGGTCGGTCGCCGCGCGCTATGACGTCGGGGTGCACGCCCTGTGGAAGCGGCGCGAGGCGGAAGGCTGGAAACGGCCCGAGCCGACGCTGGCGCCGATCGAGCCGGCGGAGGGCTGGGACCGGCATATCCAGGCGCGGCGCGACGCCTTCAACGCCCAGCTGGAGGACGCGCGGGCGCTGGCGGAATGTCTGGCGGCGGCGATGACGGACGAGCGGCTGAGCCGGGCGCCGCACTGGCATATTCCGTGGCTGTATCACTGGCGCGCGACGCATTTAGGGCCCGAGGCGACGGCGCGGGACCGGGCGCGGGCGATCGAGACGGGCCAGCCGTGGGCCGAGCGGTTCTGGGACGACGACGGGGCGCTGAAGCCGCTGGCGTGGCTGGATCTGGAGATGGCGCGGCTGCATCCCGAGGACTGGCGCGCGGCCATCGGCCTGCCCGACGGCCTGCCCGAGGCGGCGACGCGATACGCGCCCTGAGGGGCGCCGCAGTTGACTTATCGGCGATAAGCGCCCATTTGCGCGGCGTCGCACACTCGCGATCTCCGGCGTCTCCAGCGCGTGTGGGTCCCCTTCGGACCTGTCTGTAGAAGCCGCCGGCCCCTCATATCCATTCGCTGCCCGGACACGCGGGGCGGCGCCCGATCCACCCCGCAGGCCTCCTCCCCGAGGCCCCGTCGGGACTGGCGGTGCGCGGCCCGACGGCGTCATGCCATGGCTGATAGCGCCCTGCCGCTACGCGAAAGATAGACTGCCGTGAGCACCACATTCGAATCCATGGGCCTGAACAAGGCCCTGCTGCAGGCCCTGGCCTCGACCGGCTATACCAAGCCGACCCCGATCCAGGAAAAGGCCATCCCCGACGTCATGGCCGGCAAGGACCTGCTGGGCATCGCCCAGACCGGCACCGGCAAGACCGCCGCCTTCGCCCTGCCGATCCTGCATCGCCTGGCCGAAAACCGCATCGCCCCCAAGCCCCGCACCACGCGCGTGCTGGTCCTGAGCCCCACGCGTGAACTGGCGACCCAGATCGGCGACAGCTTCAAGGCCTACGGCGCGCACCTGGGCTTCCGGGTCGCGGTGATCTTCGGCGGCGTGAAATACGGCGGTCAGGAGCGGGCCCTGCAACAGGGTCTGGACATCCTGGTCGCCGCGCCGGGCCGTCTGCTGGACCACATTCAGCAGAAAAACCTGGATCTGTCCTCGACCGAAATCTTCGTGCTGGACGAGGCCGACCAGATGCTGGACCTGGGCTTCATCAAGCCGATCCGCCAGATCGTCTCCAAGATCCCGGCCAAGCGCCAGAACCTGTTCTTCTCGGCGACCATGCCCGGCGAGATCGGCAAGCTGGCGGGCGAGCTGCTGAAGGACCCGGTCAAGGTCCAGGTCACGCCGCAGTCGACCACGGTGCAGCGTATCAGCCAGTCGGTCGTCTATATCGAACAGGGCCGCAAACGCGCCCTGCTGACCGAGATGTTCTCGGATCCCGAATACACGCGCTGCCTGGTCTTCACCAAGACCAAGCACGGCGCCGACAAGGTCGCGGCCTATCTGGAAGCCGGCGGCGTCGAGGCCGGGGCTATCCACGGCAACAAGAGCCAGCCCCAGCGTGAACGCACCCTGGCCGCCTTCAAGGCCGGCAAGCTGCGCGTCCTGGTCGCCACCGACATCGCCGCGCGCGGCATCGACGTGGACGGCGTCTCGCACGTCGTGAACTTCGAACTGCCGCACGTGCCGGAAAGCTACGTCCACCGCATCGGCCGCACCGCGCGGGCGGGCAAGGACGGCACCGCCGTCAGCTTCGTCGCCGGCGACGAGATGAAGCTTCTGCGCGACATCGAGAAGGTCACGCGCCAGAAGATCCCGGCCATCGACCGCCGTAACGACAAGGCCCTGGGCCAGCTGGACGCCACCATCATGGCCACCGGCGTCGGCAAGAAGGCGACGATGCCGGAACGCGAGGGCGGCGAGCGCAACGAGGGCGGCCAGGGACGGGGCGGTCGCGGCCGTCGCGCGCCACACCGCGAGGGCGTGCGTCCGGAAGGCGGCGGCCAGCCGCACCGCCAGCGTCGCAACCGCCCGGGCGAAACCCCGGCGGCCCCGCGTCCCGAGCGCGCCTACAACCCCCTGGCCGGCGAGCGCGTCCCCTCGATCAACGACAACGTCAAACCGGCCGAGGGCGAAATGAAGCGCCGCCCCCGTCGCCGCCCGTCGAACGGCGGCAAGGGCTACGGCGGCGCCGCCAAGGGCTGAGCCTGAGGATCGGGGAGCGTTTGCTCCCCGACGCCTTCATGTTGAGACAATAAAAAACGGCGGCTCCTGCAAAGGAGCCGCCGTTCTTATGTCAGCCGGTGCTGAGCGGAACTTAGAAGTTCCAGGTCGCGCCCAGCGAGAAGCCGACGCCCGAGCCTTGCGCTTCGCCGCGCAGGTTCGAGATGACCAGGCCGTTGCCATAGACGTCGCGGGTGTCGTTGATCGTCGCGGTGTCGATGTCGATGTAGGTGACGGCGCCGTCGAAGGTCATCGAACCGATCGTCTTGGACAGACCGGCGGCGTAGAGCCAGCGGTCGCCGTCCGGAATACGGGCGGTGCGGTGATCGTCCGAGGTCGGGGTCGGGTCGTAGCCCAGGCCGGCGCGGAAGGTCATCGAGGGATCGATCTTGTAGTCGAAGCCGATCGCGCCGGTGGTGACGTCGTCATAGTCCTGAACGATGGTCGAACGGCCGTTCGCGCCATAGGTCACGCGGATAGCGTCGAACTCGCTCCAGCCGATCTGGTTGACCTGGGCGTTTAGCGTGAGGCGATCGTTGACGGCGTAGCGGGCCGAGACGGTGGCGTACCAGGGCGTGTTGAAGCTGGCCTGGCCGTCGGCCGAAACGTTCGCCGCAGCCAATGCGCCAGTCAGGCCGGAGATGTTCACCGAGCCTTCCAGTTCGTGCTCGATCTTGGAGCGGTACGACAGACCGAGGTCCAGCTTGCCGAAGTGCATTTGGGCGCCGGCGTTCCATCCGTAATCCCAGCCGTCGCCTTCGAGCTGGTTGCGGCCGTCGGTGGCCGAGGGGATCAGCACCAGCGGAGCAACGCCAGCAACGGTCGGCAGGTTCGGCAGCGCCGAGGACAGGGTCGCCTTGGCGTACTGGGCGTCGAAGCCGGCGCCGATGTCCAGCCAGTCAGTGACCGTCATGGCGGCGACCAGGCTGACGTTGGCCGAACGCAGTTCCGACGTCAGGGCGTCGTAGCGGGCGAAATCAGGCTGCTCGTATTTGGTGGTGAAGTTGTAGGGCGCCTGGACGGCCAGACCGACGTTGAAGCGGTCGCCGATCGGCATGGAGACGGCGAAGTTCGGCACGATGCCGCTTTCGACGACGTCGTGGACATGCGGGTCGCCAGCCACAACGGTTGAGCCGCTGAGGATGGTGCCGGCCGGGAACGGCGGCGTCGGGGCAGGCAGGTTGTAGCTGAGCGTGGAGCCGCGGTTGTCGACGTCGGAGTCCAAGATCAGGCCGTGCATGCCGACATAGACTTCGCGCTGGGTTCCGGCGATGGCGGCGGGGTTCCACCACAGCGACTGGACGCCTTTGTCGGCGCCGACGCCGGCGTTGGCGCGACCCTGGCCGCGGGTCGATTGTTCTTGGACATAGAAGGAGCCGGCCATGGCCGGGGCGGCGACGCCGGCCAGCAGGGCGGTCGTCAGGGCGATCCCGCCCACGCGGGCGAAGTTCCTGGAGGTCATTTCATACACCTAAGTAAGCGCCGGCCGCATTACGCGCGGTCGATCAGGGGAGGAGCCCTCTCAGCGTTCGCGGCGCGAAAGCGTTGCGGGCAAGGCCCCCATCGGACCGGAAACAGGCGAAACCGTGGCGCCTGAGCCGCACACGATCACGGCTTTGCGAGGTTACGCAGCGGCAACATCGATGCCCAGATTACGCAGTTCTGCGATCAAATCATGCGCCGCCGCACGGACATGATCGGCGTTGCGGCCACGAATAACCAGATGGGTTCCCATCTCGCCGACGCCGCCATGGCCGAACGGATAGCTGCCGAAGGACAGGTCGCGGTGCTGATTGGCCGCCGCCCGCAGCACATCGGCCACCGCCCCCTCGCCCACGCCGGTGACCTTCAAGGTTTGGACATGAACGATGGCGCCGGTGCGCAGGCGTGGGGCCACGTCTTCCAGCATGGTCTGCATGATCTTGGGCACGCCGGCCATGACGAAGACATTGCCAATCTGGAAGCCGGGCGCATCGGTGACCGGATTGGCGATCAGAACGCCGCCTTCGGGGATGCGCGCCATGCGACGGCGCGCGGCGTTGAACTCGTCGCCATAGCGGCGCGACAGGATCGCCAGCGCGTCGGGATGTTCAGGCAGGGCCACGCCGAAAGCGGCCGCCACGGCGTCGGCGGTGATGTCGTCATGGGTCGGACCAATACCCCCGGTGGTGAAGACATAGTCCCAGCGTGAGCGGAGGGCGTCCAACGCCTCGACGATCCGGCCGTGATCATCGCTGACAACCCGCGCCTCCAGCAGGTCGATCCCCAACGCCGCCAGAAAGCGGGCGATGGTGTTGGTGTTGGTGTCCTGGGTCCGGCCCGACAGGATTTCGTCGCCGATGACCAGGACGGCGGCGGTCGGGCCAGAGCGGTCGGTGTCAGCGTCGGTCATGCGGGAATCCGGGGGCGGGCTTGAGGTTTCATGCTATAACGCCCATCTGCGGCGAACGGATTGCGCCGTATCCCGCCTTTTGCAGACCGATCGCCCCATGTACGAAACGCCCGAACTCGAAACCGACGTCCTGGTCCGCTCCAGCGCCATCCGCATCCATGAGGCGGAAGACTTCGAGGGCATGCGCAAGGCCGGCCGTCTGGTCGCCGAGGCGCTGGACATGATCGCGGCGCATGTGAAGCCGGGCGTCCTGACCAGCACGATCGACGATCTCGTGCGCGAGTTCACCCTGGACAACGGCGGCCTGCCCGCCTGCCTGGGCTACAAGGGTTACGAGAAGACCGTCTGCACCTCGATCAACCACGTCGTCTGCCACGGCATTCCTGGCGACCGGGTGCTGAAGGACGGCGACATCGTCAACATCGACCACACCGTGATCGTGGACGGCTGGCATGGCGATTCCAGCCGCATGTATGCGGTGGGCGAGATCAATGCGCGGGCCAAGAAGCTGATCGACGTGACCTATCAGTCGCTGGATCTGGGCCTGGAACAGGTCAAGCCGGGCAACACCTTCGGCGACATCGGCTATGCGATCCAGAAGTTCGTCGAGGCCCAGCGCATGAGCGTGGTGCGCGACTTCTGCGGTCACGGCATCGGCCGCATTTTCCACGACAGCCCCAACGTCCTGCACTACGGCCGTCGCGGCGAGGGCGCGGTGCTGAAGCCCGGCATGTTCTTCACCGTCGAACCGATGGTGAACCTGGGCAAGCCGCACGTGAAGGTGCTGTCCGACGGCTGGACCGCCGTGACGCGCGACAAGTCCCTGTCCGCCCAGTGCGAGCACACCATCGGGGTGACGGAAGACGGACTGGAAATCTTCACGGCGTCTCCGGCTGGGCTGTTCCGGCCGAACTGAACCCTTGATCCCCAATCGCAATACGCACAGGTTGCGTTGAGCGGGAGGGATCATGCTCGACGACAAGGCGTCCGAAGTCGGCGACAAGCCCAAGCCGCGCCACAGCGGTCATCGCGACCGGCTGCGTGAGCGGGCGGCGAAGGGGGGCCTGGGCGCCCTGCCCGACTATGAGTTGCTGGAACTGCTGCTGTTTCGCAGCGTGCCCTACAAGGACACCAAGCCGCTGGCCAAGGATCTGCTGGCGCGGTTCGGCGGGCTGGAGGGGATCGGGGCGGCCAGCCATGAGGCGATCGAGGATCAGGTGGCGCGATCGATGGGATACGCCGTCGGCAAGGCGACCCGGGCGGTGGCGCTGGACCTTCAGCTGATCTTCGACGTGACGCGGCGGATCGCGAAGGAGCCGACGGCGAAGCGCCCGGTGATCTCGTCCTGGACGGCGCTCCTGGCTTATGTCCGGGTCGCCTTGCAGCACGAGCCGCGCGAGCAGTTCCGGGTGCTGTATCTGGACAAGAAGAACCAGCTGATCCTGGACGAGGTGCAGAACCGCGGCACGGTCGATCATGCGCCCGTCTATCCGCGCGAGGTCGTGCGGCGCGCGCTGGAGTTGTCGGCCAGCGCCCTGATCCTGGTGCACAATCATCCGTCGGGCGATCCGACCCCCAGCCGCGCCGACATCGAGATCACGAAACAGGTTGTGCAGGCCGGCCGCGCCCTTAACGTCGAGGTTCACGACCATCTGGTCGTCGGCCGCGACGGGGTGGCCAGCTTCAAGCAACTGGGCCTGATGTGACCGACAGGATTCTGACGACCGAGCGACTGGTGATGAGCCCCGTCTTGACCGACGATTTCGACGATCTGCTGACCCTTTGGGCCGATGAGGATTTCACGCGCCACATCATGGGCCGGGCGCTGGGGCGCGAAGAGGTCTGGTTCCGGCTGCTGCGCGATCTCGGCCATTGGGCGGCGATGGGCCATGGCAACTGGACGGTCCGGCTGAGGGACGGCGGCGCCTATCTGGGCAGCGTCGGGGTGTTCGACTATCGCCGCGAGCTGGAGCCGCCGTTCGATGCGCCGGAGCTGGGCTGGGGCGTGGCGCCGAGGTTTCAGGGGCGGGGCTATGCGGCCGAGGCCCTGACGGCGGCCCTGGATTGGACCGACCGGAGGCTGGAGGGGCGAACCGTCTGCATGATCTCGCCCGAGAACCTGGCCTCGCTGAAGCTGGCGGCGCGGGTGGGTTATCGCCCCTATGCGACGACGACTTACAAAGACCAGCCGGTCCAGTTGTTCGAACGCCCCCGCCGCGCGCCGTAGGTCGGCATTAAGGATTATCGGGCAAACTGGCGTCCAACGAAGTGTGAGTGCCCGCCATGCCCATGTCCGTGGAAACGCTGCGCCAGCATCTGGTCGAAGCCTTCGCCGACGCCGAGATCGAGATCGAGGATCTGGCGGGCGACGGCGACCACTATCGCGCGCGGATCGTGTCGAGCGCCTTCGCGGGCCTGCCGCGTGTGCGTCAGCACCAGATGGTCTATGCGGCGCTGAAGGGTCAGATGGGCGGCGAACTGCACGCCCTGGCGCTGGAGACCTCCGCGCTGGCCAAGGAGGGCTGACGGCCATGCGCTATCGCCCCTTCGGCGTCTCCGGCTCCGCCATCTCCAACCTGACGCTGAGTTTCGGCGCCGACGTGCTGAAGCGCGGGCGCGAGGCCGGGCTGGACCTGCTGTATTCGGCGCTGGAGGCCGGGGTGAACAGCTATCGGCTGGAGACCGCCGACCCGGTGGCGGCCGAGGTGCTGGGCGAGGCCCTGTCGCATGTGGATCGCAAGCTCGTCTACGTCAGCCTGATGCTGGGCGCCGGCGACGGCCGCGACCAGCAGCGCGACTTTTCGGCCCAGGGGATGACGGCGGCCATTGATCGGGTGCTGCACTTCTCGGGCCTGGGATGGATCGACGTGGCGGTGCTGCACGAGCCGGGCGAGACCGAACTGGCGCAATCGTCGCTCAGCGCGCTGAAGGCCATGCGCGCCACCGGACGGATCAAGCTTTTGGGCATCGCCGGCGGCGGCGACGTGATGGACGCCTATGTGTCGACCGGGGCGTTCGACGCCCTGCTGACGCCGTTCGACATCAACGCCGACTGGAAGATCCGAAACCGCATCCGCTCGGCGCGCGAGCAGGACATGGCGGTCTTCGCCTACGATTTCTACGCCGACCGGCGCGCCCGAGCGCCCGATGCGCCGATCTTCAAAAAGGGGCTGTTCGGCTTCGGCAAGGACAAGCGTCCCGTCGATACGCCCAAGAAGGACGCCTTCGGCTTCCTGTACCGCACCCAGAACTGGACGGCCGAGGCGATCTGCCTGTCCTACGTGCTGACCGACCCGTCGGTATCCAGCGTGATCGTCAATCCGACCGACACCGATCGGTTGGCGACATTGGCCGCCGCGCCCGAGCGGGACATGCCGCCGGGCCTGGCCGCGCAGATCGAGATGGCGCGCGTCGTGGCCAATCAGGCGGCCTGACCAGCCCCAGCGGCTGTGCAGAACGTCGCGGACGCCTTGACCGCGCCCGTTCGGCTCCCTAGCTGACGGGCTTCACGAAAGGCCCTTATCCGTGACCGACACCGCCCAAGCCGCCGATCCCGTTCACGCCTTCATCGGCGAAACCGTCGCCCAGAACGACGTGGTTCTGTTCATGAAGGGCACGCCGGACCAGCCGCGCTGCGGCTTCTCGTCCCTGGCGGTGCAGATCCTGGATCATGTCGGCGCCGGCTTCGTGGGCGTGGACGTGCTGCAGGACGAAGCCCTGCGCGAAGGCATCAAGAGCTTCACCGACTGGCCCACCATTCCGCAGCTCTATGTGAAGGGCGAGTTCGTGGGCGGATCGGACATTATCCGCGAGATGTTCCAGGCCGGCGAACTTCAGGCCCTTATGGTCGAGAAGGGCGTGCCGCTCGGCGAGGCCTGATGGCCAGGAAGACCCTCACGCCGCGCGAGGACCGCGAGGTCTTCGTCGTGCCGCTGGACGTGCGGCCCGAGCACATCGACGCCAACGGCCACGTCAACAACGTCGTCTATGTCGGCTGGCTGCAGGATGCGGGCACGGCGCACTGGAACGCGCGCTTCGACGAGGCGACGCGGATGAAATGGTCGTGGGTCGCGACCCGGCATGAGATCGACTATCTGCGCGGCATCGAGCCGGGCGCCGAGGGCGTGGTCGCCCGCACCTGGGTCGGCGATCCGCAGGGACCGCGCTTCACCCGCTATGTCCGCATCGAGGACGCCCAGGGCCGCGTCTGCGCCCAGGGCGTCACCGAATGGGTGCTGGTGGACGCTGCGACCCTGAGGCCGCAGCGCATTCCGCCAGACATGCTGGTCGTGTTCGAGACGCCTACTTCAGCGGATTGAGGATCCGGGCCGGCGTGCCGGGCTCCAGGCCCAGGTCGGCATAGGTCCAGCGCAGCTCGACGCCGTCCGGGACCAGGGCCTTGCACAGGTCCTGTTTGGTGCGGCGAAGCGTGATCTCGGCTGGCGAGCCGTCCGACACCGACAGTTCGAAATCCGACGCCTGGGTGCAGCCGTTGGAATCGACGCGCGCCCCCAAAGCGCCGTCGGCGAACCGGGCTTCGCGGATGGCCTCGGCCGGCGGGGCGTCGTCGCGGCGCAGGTTCACCGAGACGTTTTCGCCCGCGTCGCTGTCATAGATGACGCAGGCCGACAGCAGCGGCGCGACCAGGGCCGCGATCGCCAACCCCTTAATCATCGGGCCCTTGACCAGGCTGCGCATCACTGACCCGAGGCCGGCGCGGTGATGACGCGCGTGGTCGGCTTTTCAGTCGAGACGATGATACAGCCCGACAGCAGCGGGGCGGCGATGGCGATGGCGAGAGCGAGACGAAGCATTGGTGTGTTCCCCAGTTGAAGCTTGACCCTTTTGTGCCGCGTGGGCCGGGCGTGCACACGTGAATAATCGGAAAGCTGGGTGAACAATCGGAAAGGATCGGGGTTGAACGTGACCGCAACCGCCATAGCTACAGTCCCCCCTCTCCTGCCCCACGGATCGTCCTTCATGAGCCAGCTGTTCTCGCCCCGCGCCGTCGGCCCCCTGACGCTGAAGAACCGCGTCGCCATCGCGCCGATGTGCCAGTATTCGGCCATCGACGGCGTGCCCCAGCCCTGGCACGTGCAGCATCTGGGCCGACTGGCGATCTCCGGCGCGGGACTGGTCATTGTCGAGGCCACGGGAGTCGAGGCGGCGGGACGGATCACGCCGGACGACACCGGCCTGTGGAACGACGCGCAGGAAGAGGCCTTCGCCCGGATCATCCGCGACATCCGCACCTACAGCGACACGCCGATCGGCGTCCAGTTGGCCCACGCCGGACGCAAGGCCTCGACCAGCGCGCCGTGGAAGGGCGGCGGCGCGCTGAAACCCGAAGACGGCGCGTGGGAAACCTTCAGCGCCTCGGCCGAACCGTTCAAGGATGACTGGCACACGCCGACCGCCATGACCCCGGCCGACATGGACCGGGTCGTCGCCGCATTCGAAGACGCCGCGCGGCGCGCGGACCGGGCCGGGTTCGATCTGGTCGAACTGCACGCCGCCCACGGCTATCTGCTGACCCAGTTCCTGTCGCCGGTGTCCAACCACCGCGCCGACGAGTTCGGCGGATCCTATGAGAACCGGGCGCGCTTCCCGCTGCGGGTCGCCCAGGCCCTGCGCGACGCCTGGCCCCGGACGAAGGCGTTGGGCGTGCGCTTCAACGGCTCGGACTGGGTCGAGGGCGGCATCGCCTTGGACGAGGTGACGGCCTTTGGTCAGGCGCTGCACGACATGGGCTATGACTATCTGCACCTGACGTCGGGCGGGAATGTCGCGCGCGCCGACATTCCGGGCGGCGAGCCGGGCTATCAACTGCGGTTCGCCCAGGCCGTGAAAGCGGCGACGCCTGAGGCCGATGTGATGGCCGTCGGCATGATCTTCGATCCGCAGCAGGCCGAAGAGATCGTCCGCTCCGGTCAGGCCGACTTCATCGCCATCGCACGCGCGGCGCTGGACGATCCGCACTGGGCGCACCATGCGGCCGTCGCCCTGGGTGAGGATGAAGGCCTGCCGGTGCAGTATCGCGGCGCCGCCAAGGGCGTTTGGCCCGCCTATGATCGCGCCAACACCCCCGCCTGATCAGGCGGCCTTTTCCATCGAAGGGTCGACGGCCCACAAGACCCGTGCGGCCGCCTGGACTTCCGCCTCGGCCGTCTTCTGGGGGCGGCCGAGCAGATAGCCCTGGACCTCGTCGCAGCCCTGGTCGCGCAGGAAAGCCAACTGCTCAAGCGTTTCGACGCCCTCGGCCAGGACGGGGATATGCAGGCTCTCGCCCAGGGCCAGGACGGCGCGAATGATGGCGGCCGACTGAGGTCCGCCGTCCAGTTCGGACATGAAGGAGCGATCCAGCTTGATCTTGTCGAACGGGAAGGCGCGCAGGGTCGATAGCGACGAATAGCCGGTGCCGAAGTCATCCATGGCGATGGAGACGCCCAGCAGCTTCAACTGACGCAGGACGTGGGTCGTGCGCTCCATGTCGGTGATCATGGCTGTCTCGGTGATCTCCAGCTCCAGCCGCGACGGCGACAGGCCGGTCTCGACCAAAACCTGATGCACCAGGCGCGGCAGGTCGACGTGGCCTAGCTGCACCGGCGACAGGTTGACGGCGATCTTGTGCGGTTCGGTCCAGCTGGCGGCCTCGGCGCAGGCGGTGCGCAACACCCATTCGCCGATCGGCAGGATCAGGCCGTTCTCTTCGGCCAGAGGAATGAAGTCGGCCGGCGAGATGAAGGTCCCGTCCGGTTGGATCCAGCGCAGCAGCACCTCGTAACCCGTGATGTCGCCGGTATCGACGGCGGCCTGCAGCTGCCAGTTCAGGCTGAACTGGCCCTGATCCAGGGCCTCACGCATCTGTTGAGCCATGCGGCGGCGATTGCGCACCGCCTCGTCCATCTCCTCCTCATAGAAGCAGACGTCGGTCCCCAGCGAGGCCTTGGCGCGGTACATCGCCAAGTCCGCGTCATTGATCAGGGCCGACGGGTCGTGGGCGTCGTCGGGCCAGATCGCGATGCCGGTGCTGAGGCCGCAGGCGACCTCGGCATGATCCAGCACGACCGGGGCGGTGACGGCATCGCGCAGGCGCGCGACCAGATCCAGGGCGTCGTCCTTGTGCTGGATCGGCACGACGGCGACGAACTCGTCCCCGCCCAGGCGCGCGATGAATTCGTCGTGGCGCAGGCAGGCGCGCATCCGTTCGGCGATCTGGATCAGCAGTTGGTCGCCGGCGGCATGACCGTGAACGTCGTTAACCTCCTTGAACCGGTCCAGATCCATGGCCAAGAGGGCCACCTTGTTCGGAACGGTCAGGTCGGCGGTCTGGCGCGTCAGCCATTCCAGGAAGGACGAACGGTTGGGCAGGCCGGTCAGGCCGTCGTTGCGCGCCAGATGGGCGATGCGACGCTCCTGCGCCTGACGCATCCGCAGATCGCGCACGGCGTAGATCATGATGTGATCCATACCGCAGTCGCGGCGCACGGCGATCTCGACGGGGATGTCCGCCCCGCCTTCGGCGATCAGTTTGGACTGGCTCAGGCCGTTGACCGCCAGATCGGCGACGCCGGCGATCCAGCGCGACAGCGGTTCGCCGATCAGGGCGTGGTGAGGGACGCCCGCCAGATCGGCGAAGGCGGCGTTGGCGGCCAGGATGACGCCGTCCTGTTCGACCACCATGCCATCGACGCTGCCTTCGATCAGATGATCCAGGCGCGCCTTGGCCTGAAGCCGGGACTGGACGTCCAGGGCGTGGCTGGCGACGCCGGTGCCCAGCATCATCAATCCAACGGCGGAGACGGCGAAGGCCAGGACCAGATTGGTCGATCCGACAGCGCCCATATCGACCAGCGCGCCGACCGGCACGATCGTCATGGCGGCCATGCCGGTGAAATGCAGGGCCACGATGCCGAGGACCATCAGCACGACCGGAACGACCTTGCCGGACTGCCGGGCGCGATTGAACGCCAAGGCGCCCAAGACGACCGCCCCCGCCACGGAGGCGACGACATAGGCGGCCGACCAGTGGATGACGGCGTCGGTCGCAAAGGCCGCCATGCCGGTATAGTGCATGGCCACCACGGTCAGGCCGAACAGCACGCCGCCGATCTCGGCCGAGGCGGGCATCCGGCGCGAAGCCACCCACAGCGCCAGCGCGCTGCCGGCGATGGCGACACCCAGGGACAAGCCGGTCAGGACGGGGCCGTA
Source organism: Brevundimonas vesicularis (assembly GCF_027886425.1). Taxonomy (NCBI): domain Bacteria; kingdom Pseudomonadati; phylum Pseudomonadota; class Alphaproteobacteria; order Caulobacterales; family Caulobacteraceae; genus Brevundimonas; species Brevundimonas vesicularis. Next base: position 2,820,441 of record NZ_CP115671.1, read on the forward strand.
GCTGATGGTGACGCCGGGCTCATAGGCGATCATCGCCACGAAATGGGTGCACCAGATCGTCGCCCCGGTTGCCACCGCACCCATGAAGGCCCAAGCCAGACGCGTGCCCTTTTCGGCGGCGCGCAGGCGGCGATACAGGCGGAAGGTGATGATCGAACCGATCAGGCACAGGCCGGCGGCCAACGCGACGAGCCAGAGATTGTGGTCGTCGGTCAGGCAGGTGAGAAAGCGCATGAAGCTACAGACCTTGGGAGGACGGTCTGTCGTCGTAGCGGACGTTGCTTAATCAGACGCGCTCGAACAGGCTTAACGAAACGCTACGGCCGTATTCAGGAGCGGGGCATCTGATAGGGGTTGTTGACGCTGACGGGCGAGCCGGGCGTCAGGCCCAGCTCCTCGAACGACCACTTCAGCTCGACGCCCTGGACCAGGTCCTGCTTGCACTTGTCCTCGTCGATGCGGCGCAGGGTGATGACGGCGCTGCCGCCCTGCAGGCTGACGATCGGGATCAGGTCTTCCTTGGCCGTGCAGCCGTTCGAACTGACCCAGAAGACGGCCTGGTCCTTGGTGAAGGCGGCGGCGTGGATCGGCTCCAGCGCGCCGGGCATGCCCGCGGTGGAGACGGTGGGCTCGCCGCGGCTGGCGCAGGCGGCCAGGCCCGCCGATGCGGCGGCGATCAAAGCCAAGCGTTTCATGATGGAGTCGCGCAACTGACGACCTCCCCTGCCTCAAAGCCTGAACCGGCCGAGAATGCGCCTGTTCGCCCTTGGAGGGAACAGGATAAAAAACGAAAGGCCCCGGACGAATCCGAGGCCCTCCAAACTGAACACTTCAAAGGGACCACCACGGGGCTCAAGTAGCCCGAAGGGCGATAGCCCCCTTGAAGAAGGCTTCGTAAGCTCCGCTTACGAAGCGTAGTATTCGACGACCAGGTTCGGTTCCATCTTCACGGCGTACGGCACGTCCGACAGTTCCGGCACGCGGACGTAGCGAACCGAGAACGAGCGGTCCGACAGTTCCAGGTAATCCGGCACGTCGCGTTCCGACGACTGCTGGGCTTCGAGCACCAGAGCCATGTTGCGCGACTTTTCCTTCACGGTGACGACGTCTTCCGGCTTCACGCGGTAGGAGGCGATGTCGACCTTCTTGCCGTTGACCAGGACGTGGCCGTGGCTGACGAACTGGCGGGCGGCCCAGACGGTCGGGACGAACTTGGCGCGGTAGACGACGGCGTCCAGGCGCGATTCCAGCAGACCGATCAGGTTTTCCGAGGTGTTGCCCTTGCGACGCGCGGCCTCGTCATAGGTCTTGGCGAACTGCTTCTCGGTGATGTTGCCGTAGTAGCCCTTCAGCTTCTGCTTGGCCTTCAGTTGCAGACCGAAGTCCGAGACCTTGGACTTGCGACGCTGGCCGTGCTGGCCGGGACCGTAAGAACGCTTGTTGACCGGCGACTTGGCGCGGCCCCACAGGTTCTCACCCATGGCCCGGTCGATCTTGTACTTGGCGCTGTGGCGCTTGGACATTCTATTCTCTTTTCGACGATACGGCCCGGCATCCCCTGGATTGGGAATGCGATCTCAACGGCGGTCCACGCATCTTCCGTCATTCATCCCGGCCCCGCCGAAGCGGACCCGTGGAAGGCGGCGCTTATGGCCAGCGAGGGCGGCGGAGTCAAGCACGGCGGGCCGTTAAGCACGATGGAATGGAACGATCCCGTCGCCCCACCCTTCCCTTGACGCAACCGAACCACGCATGAGGACAAGGAGGAGTGGAATGCAGCCCGAACCCAACAGCTTTCAGACCGGCCTGTCCGACAAGGCCATGCAGACGCTGAAGACGCAGCTGGTCGATCTGGTCGAGCCTTTGAGCGATCATCAACTGCTCGATCTCGCCGACGGCATCCATGAGATGCTGCGCCAGCGTCGCATGGTTCGCCAGCACCATGCCGAGCGCATGAATGCGCGCACCCGGCACGGCGTGGATCTTCGCATCTAGTCCTTCGCGGCCTAATCCTTCGCGGACTGGGCTTCGGAGATGAACATCGCCCGGCCTTCGCGGGTCGCGACCTTGCCCAGGCCCGGGAAGGGGAAGTGATAGGCGTAGATGTGGGCGCCGGAATTGCGCAGCGCCGTCACCTCGTCCAGCCGCGCCTTCAGGCCTGCCGCCTGATCGTCGTCATAGCCGACCTTCCAGTCCGGATGTTCGACCGACAGGATCCAGTGATGCATCAGGTCGCCGGTGTAGAGCAGCTGGTTCTGGCCGTCGGCGATCAGATAGGCGACGTGGCCCGGCGTATGGCCGGCCGTGTCCTGGGATTGGACGCCCGGCGCGACCTCGCCGCCCGGCTCGAAAGCCTGGACCTTGGGCGTGATGATCCGCATCAGATCGGCCAGTTCGGGATTGGCGCGGATGGACGCCCACTCCGCCTGCGACATCCGGATCGCCGCATTGGGGAAGGCCAGGCCGCCGTTGCGGATCAGGCCGCCGACATGGTCAGGGTGGACGTGCGAGATCAGCACGTCGGTGATCGAGGCCGGATCGACGCCCGCCTTTTGCAGGCTGTCCATCAACTGGCCCTTGCCCTCGCCCAGGCCCGTGTCGAACAGCATCGTGCGGGCGCCGTTCCTGACCAGAAGCGGATGGATTTCCAGCATGATCGGATCGGCCGGCTGTCCGGCGGCAGTCAGGGGCGCGGCGACCGCCTGCGGCGTCAGGCCGACGCCGAAGGTCTGGTTGTCGTTCTTGACCGGGTTCTCGCCATCGAACAGGGCGATGGCGTCCAGCGCGCCGATCTTGAAACGATAGACCGGCTTCTCGGCCGGGGCCGCGACGGTCTGGGTGGGGTTGGGCGGCGCGGGATCGCCGGACTTCTGCCCGTTCGCCTGAGGGTTACAGGCCGCCAGCATCAGAGCCGCGAAAGCAGCCCCCGTCATCATCATCCGCATCGCTTCGATCTCCGTTTGCGATGACGCAATCGAAAACGCCCGCCGGAGGTTCCGGCGGGCGTCGTCATCTCTCGATCTCTGGGCTGAACCGGCCTTATTTGGCGGCGGCGTAGAGTTCGTTGACCTTGTTCCAGTTCACCACCGTCCAGAACGACTTTAGATAGTCGGCGCGGCGGTTTTGGTATTTCAGATAGTAGGCGTGCTCCCAGACGTCGGCGCCCAGGATGACCTCGCCGCGCTCGTCCACGACGTCCATCAGCGGATTGTCTTGGTTCGGGGTCGAGGTGATCTTCAGCTTGCCGTTCTGCACGATCAGCCAAGCCCAGCCCGAACCGAACTGCGCGGCGCCGGCGGCGTTGAAGTCTTCCTTGAACTTGTCCATGCCGCCCAGATCGGCGTCGATGGCGGCCTTCAGCTCGGCCGAGGGCTCACCCGCCTGATCGGCCGGGGCCAGCAGTTCCCAGAACAGGCTGTGGTTCCAGTGACCGCCGCCATTGTTGCGCACGGCCTTGGGCGCCGTGGAGATGCTGGTGAAGATTTCCTCCAGCGACTTGCCCTTCAGGTTTTCGTCGGCGTCGACGGCCTTGTTCAGATTGTCGACATAGGTCTGATGGTGCTTGTCGTGGTGGAAGGTCATCGTCTCCTTGTCGATGGCCGGCTCCAGCGCGTCATAGGCGTAGGGCAGCGGGGGCAGGGTGAAGGCCATGGAAGGTTCCTCTCGCGACAAGTTTCCGATGCGCCTCATCTAGGCGCCCGTTCATGAAACCCAAGCGACAGCGCCTGGATTTGTTCCGACTTATCGACCCGTAACGGTCAAGCTGGCAAGTTCGCCTTCAGGCAATCGCGAACGGCGCGCTTCACATCGCCCGGCGCATTGGGCTCGTCCACGCCCTCCGCCGCGAAGACGGCGCGCACGGCGGCGTCCAGCCCCTTGGGCAAGGCCTCGATCACCCGCTTCTGCCCCTTGGCGTGCAGGCAATAGCCCACCTCGCGGCAAAGGGCGGAAAACATCGGTTCGTAGGGATCAGAAGCGCTCATCCCGGCCCCTTAGCATCAGGGGAGCAGACGCGACAGCCAGTGCATCAGGTTCAGCACGAACTGCTGATCGTCATGACCAACCGTATTCAGTCCCATGCGGACAGGCTCGCGATCCAGCTGGTCAGGAAAACGCACGACCTGGGCCGTGAGCATCCCCGCCTCTCCCAGCACGACCACCCGCCCCGCGCCAAAGCGCAACGCCAGACCTTGGGCGGGTAAGGCGGGCCGCGACAACTCGGCAAGGACGACGGCTGGATCCTGGCCGGCCCGAAGCCGCGTCCGGATCGTCTGCAAGGCTTCGAGATCGGGAGCCTCTCGCGCATCTGCGCTCATCGCCAGCAATACGGTTGCGTCTGCCGGCCCCGACAGCGACTGCCCGGTAAAGCTCTTGACGACCTTCAAGTGCTCGCTTTGTTCGCGGCCCTCGACAATCGGATGATCCGCGAGCGCCGGACGCGGAAAGACCAGATTGGCCGTAACGTCGTCGCCCAGGGGCTGGAAGGCGTAGCCCGTGCCCATCGCCACCCCGAATCTGGCCGCCAGGGCTTCGGCGGCGGAACCATGGGGCGCGTGATCGGCGGCCAGAAGCAACGCCCCGCCCTGCTCCACCCATCGGCGGATCGCCTCGATCTCGGCGTCGTCGAAAGCCGAGGCGCGCGAGCCGTCCTCAGGGCGCGCCGGATTGGCGATGACCAACACCGCCACGCCATCAAGCGCGCCGGGCGCATCGAGACGCCCCCGGCTGGCTTCGATCCGATATCCATCGGCCCGCACCAGCGCGGCGAAGCCGGCATAGCGACCTTCGATCGTCTGTTCGCTGCCGTGGCCCTGATCGACAAGCACGACAGGACCAACCATCGCATAGGCCGGCGAGACCACCTTTGGCCGCCAATCCAGATCGCCGACCTGCTCTTGCGCCAAGGCTGAGCCCGCCAGCAGCAGGACTACGACAGCGATCCAACCCCGGCGTCCCATCTGGCGCCTAGACCTTCAAGCGTTCGGCATGGAAGGCGATGTGGTCGGCGATGAAGCTGGCCATGAAGAAGTAGGAGTGATCATAGCCGGGCTGCATACGGATCGTGACCTTCTGGCCGGCGGCGTCGGCGGCGGCCTGGAGCAGCTCGGGCTTCAGCTGCTCGGTCAGGAAGCTGTCGGCGTCGCCTTGGTCGATCAGGATGTCGTCATAGACGCCGCGCGCCGCGCCGGCGGCGATCCGCTTGGCGGCGTCGTGGCGGTCCCACGTCGCACGGTCGTCGCCCAGATAGGCGGTGAAGGCCTTTTCGCCCCAGGCGCATCGGGTGGGCGAGCAGATCGGCGCGAAGGCGGAGACCGAACGGAACAGGTCGGGGTGGTTCAGCGCCAGCGTCAGGGCGCCGTGGCCGCCCATCGAATGGCCGCTGATCGAGCGGACGCCCGTGGTCGCAAACTCGGCGTCGATTAGGGCGATCAGTTCCTCGGTGACATAGGTCTCCATGCGGAAATGCGGCGCCCAGGGCGCTTGCGTCGCATCCAGATAGAAGCCCGCGCCCTGACCCAGATCATAGGCCGGATCGTCGGCGACGCCGTCTCCGCGCGGGCTGGTGTCGGGCGCCACGATGATGACGCCGTGTTCGACGGCGGCCTGGTAGGCCCCCGCCTTTGTGGTGAAATTATCCTCGGTGCAGGTCAGGCCCGACAGCCAGATCAACACCGGGAAAGGCCCCTCGCCCGCCGGCGTGCAGACCGACAGCGTCATCGGCGTGCCGGTCGCTGTGCTGTCGTGCTTCAGATAGCGCAAGGTTCCGCCGTGGACGGCGTGGGTCTTGGTGGTTTCCACTCAGTCGGTCTTTCGATGCATAGCGCAGATCTTGTTGCCCGAAGGGTCGCGCAAATAGGCTAGGATCATGGGGCCGAAGGGGCCCTTACGTTCGCCGGGCGGGTCCTCGATGGCGCGACCGCCGGCCGCGACGCCGGCGTCGTGGAAGGCCTGGACCATATCGGCCGTCTTGGCGTGAAAACCGATGGTGCCGCCGTTGGCGTGGCAGGCCGGCTCGCCGTCGATCGGCGCGCCGATCGCAAAGGCGCCCATGCGGGTGCGCCACCAGTAGCGGCCCTTGAGGTCCGGCCCCTGGCCCGGCTCGACGCCAAGCGCGCCTAGCGCGGCGTCATAGAATTGGCGCGACGCCTCGATGTCGTTGGCGCCGACGGTGACGTGGGTGAACATGGTCAGACCTCCCTCTTTCAGTCCGTTTTCTTAAACAACGAACCCGACGACGCGCAAGGCGTCAGAACACCACGACCGAGCGGATGCTCTTGCCCTCGTGCATCAGGTCGAAGGCCTTGTTGATGTCGTCCAGGGCGAAGGTGTGGGTGATCATCGGGTCGATCTCGATCTTTCCGTCCATGTACCAGTCGACGATCTTGGGCGTGTCGGTGCGGCCGCGCGCACCGCCGAAGGCCGAACCGCGCCAGACGCGGCCGGTGACCAACTGGAACGGGCGGGTGGCGATCTCCTTGCCGGATTCGGCGACGCCGATGACGACGCTCTCGCCCCAGCCGCGGTGGCAGGCCTCAAGCGCCTGGCGCATGACGACGGTGTTGCCGGTGCAGTCGAAGGTGTAGTCCGCGCCGCCGTCAGTCAGCTGGACCAGATGGGCCACGACGTCGGAAACCTCCTTCGGATTGACGAAATGGGTCATGCCGAAGCGACGGCCCCATTCTTCCTTGTCGCCGTTGATGTCCACGCCGACGATCATGTCGGCGCCGACCATCTTCAGCCCCTGGATGACATTCAGGCCGATGCCGCCCAGGCCGAAGACGACGCAGTTGGCGCCGGGCTCGACCTTGGCCGTGTTGACCACGGCGCCGACGCCGGTGGTCACGCCGCAGCCGACGTAGCAGGCCTTGTCGAAGGGCGCGTCCTTGCGGATCTTGGCCACCGCGATCTCGGGCAGGACGGTGAAGTTCGAGAAGGTCGAGCAGCCCATATAGTGGGCGATGGCCTGACCCTTGTAGCTGAAGCGGCTGGTGCCGTCAGGCATGACGCCCTTGCCCTGGGTGCCGCGAATGGCGGTGCACAGGTTGGTCTTGCGCGACAGGCACGACTTACACTGGCGGCATTCCGGCGTGTACAGCGGGATGACGTGATCGCCGACCGCGACCGAGGTCACGCCCGGCCCCACCTCGACCACAACGCCCGCGCCCTCGTGGCCCAGGATCGAGGGGAAGACGCCCTCGGAGTCCAGCCCGTCCAGCGTATAGGCGTCGGTGTGGCAGATGCCGGTGGCCTTGATCTCGATCAGCACCTCGCCGGCGCGCGGTCCCTCCAGATCGACCTCGACAATCTCCAACGGACGTTTGGCCTCGAAGGCGACGGCGGCGCGGGTTTTCATGGCGGGGGCTCCTGAACGATTCCCTCCTCTTCTAGGGCAGGCGCAGGATGGTATGAAGCCGTCATGTCACACACAAACCTCGTCGTCCTGACCGGAGCCGGCATATCGGCCGAGAGCGGCGTGCCGACCTTTCGGGCGTCGGATGGGCTGTGGTGCGGGCATCGGGTGGAGGACGTGGCGACGCCCGAGGGCTATGCGGCCGATCCGGCGCTGGTGCAGGACTTCTATAATCAGAGGCGGCGGCAGTTGGCCGAGGTCCAGCCTAATGCGGCGCACCAGGCGCTGGCGGTGCTGGCGGCGCGGTGGCGGGGCGACTTCCTGCTGATGACGCAGAACGTCGATGATCTGCACGATCGGGCGCATGAAGAGACGCCGCCGGCCGCCGGTTTCGAGCTGATCCATATGCACGGCGAACTGCTGAAAGGCCGCTGCACCCGGTCGGGCGTGGTGATGGACTGGGCCGGGGACATGGCGGCGGACGAGGCCTCGCCGCATCACCCCGAGGGCGTCATGCGGCCGCACATCGTCTGGTTCGGGGAGATGCCGCTTCAGATGGAGCGGATCGAGCGGGCGCTGGAGGCCTGCGACCTGTTCGTGTCCATCGGCACGTCGGGCGCGGTCTATCCGGCGGCGGCGTTCGTGCAGGCGGCGCGATATGCCGGGGCGCGGACTGTCGAGATCAACCTGGAGCCGACGTCGGGGGCGCGCCTGTTTGACGAAGGCGTTTACGGGCCGGCGACGCAGGCCGTGCCGGCCTTCCTCGACACGCTGTAGAGACGAAAACGGCGGCCGCTGCGAAGGCGGCCGCCGTTCCGGCGTTCGAAGTCGAGGCGGCTTAGGCCAGGACGACGATGGTCACGCGGCGGTTCTGCGAACGGCCCTCGGGCGTGTCGTTCGAAGCCACCGGCTGTTCCTGGCCATAGGAGATTGTGGCCATGCGGTTCAGGGCGACGCCCTGCCGGTTCAGGAAGCGACGCACGGCCTCGGCGCGTTGCTCGCCCAGCTGGTCGTTATGCTCGGGCGTGCCGGTCGAGTCGGTGTAGCCCTGGATTTCCAGATAGACGTTCTTGTTCTCGCCCTGCAGACGCTGGGCGAACTGGGCCAGGCGCTGCTCGGCCTCGGACGACAGGGCCGCCGCGTCGGTGGGGAATTTCACGGAATCGTCCGACAGCACGACCTGATAGAGGAACTTGCCCTCGGCCAGCTTGTGCGCGTCGTTGGCGCGTTGCAGGGCCTGGCCTGCGGTGCCTTCGACGGTGGTCACGCGGTTGTCGACGACTTCGACCTGATCACGCACGAAACGATGGCTGGCGCAGCCGCTGGCCGCAAAGCCGAGGGCGATGAGGGCGCCGCCGACGACCGCCGTCCTGAGTTTCGATCTGCTCAAGTTCTGTCTCCTTCTTGCCGGGAGCGCCACACCCAGTTCATGCGCAAGATGAAAATGGCGTATGAGACAAGGCGGAGTAATGACGCGCTTTGGGCGGCATCATGTCAGCTTGACCATAAGCAGATCGAATATTCGCGTTATTCTTGCATGAGCGCGGAACCATCGGCTCAGTGAAGACGTTGCGCCGCCGACGGCCGATGCCGGAGGGCGGACACGCTCATCTATCGCCGCTCTGCGCCGTCGCGCGGTTGTATTCACGACGACGCCACTTTCCTGACGCGACCGAATGTTTTCAACGGAGCCTGGCGATTTTTACAGGCGTTTTGTCCCGATGACCATGCGGCGGCGTGTTCAACTCCCATCACGGATCGGCGATTGAGCGCGGCGCGCACACGGCGCTGGGCGCTGGCGGCGACGCCGATCCTGGCCGCGCATCTGGGGCTGGCGCTGTTGATGCACGGCCAGGCGGAGCCGATCGTCGAGGCGCCGCAGACGCCGCCGATGATGGTCGAACTGGTCGAGCCGCCCTCGCCGCCTCCGCCGCCGCCCGCGCGCGTGATCGCGCCCGATCTCTCGCCAAAGCCCGACGCGCCGGCCGCCGCCGCCCAGGCGGCCGCGCCGGCCAAGCCCGCGCCCCAGCGGCGACCGCCAGCCGTGGCGGCGGCGCGACCGCGACTGGTGGTGAGCAAACGCCCGCCCGACGTCGAACCCCTGCCCGCCGCGCCCGCTCCGCCGGGTCCGCCCCTGCCCCTGCTGGGTGCGGCCCAGATCGCCGGCGCCATGACGGTCGGCGCAGGTTCGGGCGGCGGCGGCGGAACGCGCGTCGGCGGCTCGGGCGGCTCGGGCGGGACTGGCGCCGGTTCAGGCTCGGGCGGAGGATCGTGCGACATGGTGCGCTGGGTTCAGGACGCGGTGCGCGACGACCAGGCCGTGCGCCGCGCCGTCATCGCCGCGTCCCAGGACATGGATGCAAACGGACGCGCCATCCTGGTCTGGAACGGCGACTGGCTGCAAAGCCGCAACCAGGCGGGCAAGGGTCTGGCGGGCGTGCGCCAGGCCATCGCCCTGGAAGTCGCCTTCGCCCCGGCCGAGTGCAAGAGCCAGCGCATGACGGGCCTGGCCGTGCTGAAGCTGGAAGACCGCCCCGGCGGCGCGCAACTGGCCCTGGGCAAGGGCAGCTGGCGCTGGGCGGACCTGCTGGGCGCAGGCTGACGCGCCGACGCCCATTCAGACGGTCGTCGGCAAAAACACCGTCTAATTCGTCTAATTCGTCTGCTTTCTTTCTCCCCGACTATGCGGTGCGCTTCGTGCGAACGAACCGAGACAGGATCGCACGGCTTGGAAGCGTGGGCAGGAAGAAGATGCCGGCGAGAGAGAGAAGATTGAAAACATTAGACTGACCTCAGGCGAATAGGATGGCTGGCCCCACCCCTTAGTGATCGTGCGGCGAGCAGAGCGAAACTGGGGGATCACGAAAGAAAGACGTGCGCGCGGTTGCGCTCCTCTCCTAGGACACGCACCTAGCCTGCCATGCCCGTCTCCCCAGCCTACCGCCCCGAACCGCGTTTCTTTGACTTGGGCGCGGACTATGCCGATGCGGTTCAGGCCGCAGACTTTCCACAGACGATCCTGCGGTTTCGCAACGACCGCGCGGCGGCCGAGGTCGGGCTGGAGGGGCTGAGCGAGGCGGAATGGGTCGCGGCTTTCGGGCGGTTCGAGCCCCTGCCGGGTCAGCCCGGGCCGATCGCTATGCGCTATCACGGGCATCAGTTCCGGCACTACAATCCCGATCTGGGCGATGGGCGCGGGTTCCTGGCGGCGCAGATGCGCGACGCATCGGGCCGGCTGATGGATCTGGGCACCAAAGGCTCTGGCCAGACGCCCTGGTCGCGTGGAGGCGATGGGCGGCTGACGCTGAAGGGCGGGGTGCGCGAGGTGCTGGCGGCGACGATGCTGGAGGCGCAAGGCGTCCCGACCAGCCGCGCCTTTTCGCTGATCGAGACCGGCGAGGCGCTGGAGCGTGGGGACGAGCCGTCGCCGACGCGGTCAGCCGTTCTGGTGCGGCTGTCGCACAGCCATGTGCGGTTCGGGACGTTCCAGCGCGCCGCCTATCTAGGGCGCAAGGACCAGATCGAGGCGCTGATCGAACATGTGCGCAGCCTGTATCATCCGGACGTCGCCGCCGGCGATGCGCCCGGTCTGCTGCGGAATGTCGTCGAGGCCTCGGCGAAACTGACGGCGCGGTGGATCGCGGCGGGCTTCGTGCACGGGGTTCTGAACACCGACAATCTGAACGTCACCGGCGAGAGCTTCGACTACGGCCCCTGGCGGTTCCTGCCCGAATACGACCCGGCCTTCACCGCCGCCTATTTCGACCAGACGGGCCTGTACGCTTTCGCGCGTCAGCCCGAGGCCGTGTTCTGGAACCTGACGCAGCTTGCCGGGTGCCTGAAACTGGTCGCCGAGGTCGAGCCGTTGACCGATGCGCTGAACGGCTTCGGTCCCGCCTATATCCGCGAACTGCGCGCCGCCTTCCTGATGCGGCTGGGCGTCCACAGCCTGGGCGAGGCGGCGGATCAGCGGCTGGTCGATACGACGCTGGCCCTGTTGCGTGAGGGCGGCGCGGCCCTGCGTTGGGAGCCGCTGTTCTTCGACTGGTTCGGCGGCTTCGCCTCCTCGGCCCGCGCCCTGTCGGGACCGCGCGCGAAACGGTATCAGGGCGAGGCCTTCGACGCCTTCCGCTTTGCGTTGATGGAACACGAACCGGACCGGATCGAACGGCTGGAGCATCCGATGTTCGCCGCGCGCGAACCGGAAGAGATGTTGATCGGCGAGGTCGAGGCGATCTGGGCCGCCCTCGCCGACGCCGACGACTGGGCGCCCTTTCAGGCCAAGCTGGATCGACTGGAGACGGCGCGACAGGCCTGGAGCTTCACGGCCTGACGCCGAACCTTACGAAAGCTTCATCTCGTTTATCGATAATTCTCTTGCCTGTTTATCGATAAATCCATATCGATAGTCACCAAGGCGGTCGCGGAGGGCGACCCGAAGGGAAGGGCTTTCGAGATGAAACTGATCGGCAAATATTCAATCGCAAGCGCCCTGCGCTGGTGCTTAGGGTTCGCAAACGTCTTCGTCATGCTGGCGACGATCGTCATGGCGATCTGTTTGCTGGGCAGCGTCATATCGCCGGACTTCGCAGCAGGCTTCATCGACGGAATGAAGGATCTGGACAACAGCACAGCCCGCGATCTGCACTGGCCGGAGCGTCTGACGCTGTTGGGCGCTTTCTTGGCCTGCGGCTTCACCTGGTGGATCATCAATCGGCTGCGGCGCATCCTGCTGTCGGTCAATCAGGGCGACGCCTTCGAGTTCGCCAACGTCAAACGGCTGCAAGGCGTAGGTCTGGGCCTGATCGGCATTCAGCTGACGGCGCTTCTGCTGGTCTTCGTCGCCCCGCAGAGCATCGGCCAGTCACCGTCCGACTATGACTTCGACCTGGGGTCCTGGCTGGGCATTCTGGTGGTCTTCATCCTGGCCGAGGTGTTCCGGCAGGGGTCGGCCATGCGCGACGAACAACTGACCACGGTCTGAGGAGCGCGCGCGATGATCATGATCCAACTGGACCGGCTGCTGCTCGAACGCCGCATGTCCCTAACCGAACTGTCCGACCGCGTCGGCGTCACCCTGGCCAATCTGTCAATCCTGAAGACCGGCAAGGCCCGCGCGGTGCGCTTCTCCACCCTGGACGCCCTGTGCCGCGAACTGGACTGCCAGCCTGGCGACCTGATCGTCCAGACGCCGCGGCCGCAGCCCGAAGACTGAAATCGCGCGTCGCAAATCCTTGTGGGGCATTGGGAATCGGCCCAATGCCCCCGCCCCGTAACAGAAAGTCATCAGCTGATGTCATCAGTTGATGTCATCGCATGATGACAACTATCTGAAGCCCCGCTATATAGGCTTCAGCGAACGGCTCCTGAGGTCGGATCGCAGCCGTTCATGACCTTCAGGCGTCCTCCCCGATGACCACCTCGACCTTCCCCACCGCGCCGTCGCGCAACCGCGCCGCCTACGCCAACATCGCCCTTTGGACGCTGCAGGGCTGGATCGCGATGTTCTTCATCGCCGCCGGCTACGCCAAGCTGACCGAGCCGATGACCAACCTGATCAATCTGATGGGCTGGCCCGCCATCGCGCCCGAGAACATGGTGCGCGGCCTGGGCGTGGTCGAGATCGTTCTGGCCATGGGCGTGCTGAGCCCGCTGATCTCGTGGCGAGTGGGTCGCCCCCTGTTGCTGACGGCGGCGGTCGGCCTGATCGTCATGGAAGCGACGATGATGACGATCCATGCGCTGAGCCAGGACTTCGGACTGGCGGCGGTCAACGCCGTCCTGCTGGCCATCACCGTCCCGGTGCTGCTGGGCCGCCGCAGAGCCTGATTGCTGCAGGCCTGATTGAAAGAGACCGAACGCCGGACCCCTCTCCCCCCCCTGCAGTCCGGCGTTTGCGCCCGGAGCCTCCCCCAAGGCTCCGGGCTTTTTCATGCCTGATCGCCAGTAAGGGAGAAAAGCTTACCCTTACGTGCGCGTAAGCCTCTTCCCTTTACGCGCACGTCAAGTTATGAAGGCGTATGGCCACCGCCGACGACCACCGCACCTATTCCATTCGCCAGCTGTGCCGCGAGTTCGGCGCCACGGCGCGCGCGCTTCGATTCTATGAAGACAAGGGCCTGCTGACGCCCGCGCGCAAGGGCCAGACCCGCGTCTATGACGCGCGCGACCGCGCCCGGCTGAAACTGATCCTGAGGGGCCGCCGCATCGGCTTCACCCTTCAGGAGATCCAGGACATGATGGATCTCTATGATCAGAAGGATCACAACGTCCATCAGATGGCCGTGGCCCTGGTGCGGCACCGCGCCCAGATCGCGGCGCTGAAACAGCAGCTGGAAGACATCGAAGGCGCCATCGAGACGGCCGAACAGGCCTGCGCCTGGATGGAGTCCAAATTGTCCGAACACCGCCCCGACCTGCTGCCGGGCGCCGAAGATTATGAGAAGCTGCTGCGCGCGCGTCTCAACCACGACCACCACCACCCCTTCAAAGCAAGAGCGTAATCCATGGCCTACAAGGCGCCTGTCCGCGACTTCACCTTCATCCTGAATGAAGTGCTGGAGATCGACCGCTACACCAACCAGCCGGGCTTCCAGGACGTCTCTTCGGATCTGGTCAGCCAGATCCTGGAAGAAGGCGCCAAGTTCGCCGACGAGGTCATCGCCCCGATCAACAATCCGGGCGACAAGGAAGGCTGTCACTGGGCCGAGGGCGGCGTGGTGACGGGACCCAAGGGCTGGAAGGAAGCCTATAAGGCCATGTCCGAAGCCGGCTGGATGGCGCTGGCCGCCGACCCGGCGTACGGCGGTCAGGGCATGCCCAGCGTGGTGGCCTCGGCCTTCGGTCAGATGACGGCCGGCGCCTCGGCCGCCTTTTCGATGTATCCGGGCCTGACGGCCGGCGCCTATGCCGGCATCCACGCCAATGCCTCCGAAGAGCTGAAGCAGAAGTATCTGCCCAAGATGGCGACCGGCGAATGGTCGGGCACGATGAACCTGACCGAGCCGCAGTGCGGCACGGATCTGGGCATGGTGCGCACCAAGGCCGTGCCGAACGGCGACGGCTCCTATTCGATCACCGGCCAGAAGATCTGGATCTCGGCGGGCGAGCACGACTTCGCCGACAACATCATCCACACGGTGCTGGCCCGCGTCGAAGGCGCGGTTCCGGGCATCAAGGGCCTGTCGCTGTTCGTCGTGCCAAAGTTCCTGGTCAATGAGGACGGCTCGCTGGGCGAGCGCAACAGCCTGGAATGCGCCGGCCTCGAGCACAAGATGGGCATCCACGGCAACGCTACGGCGGTCATGCAGTATGACGGCGCCAAGGGCTGGCTGATCGGCGAAGAAGGCCGCGGCATGAACAATATGTTCGTCGTGATGAACGAGGCCCGCCTCGGCACCGGCCTGCAAGGCCTGGCCATCGGCACCGCCGCCTATCAGGCCGCCGTCGAGTTCGCCAAGGACCGCCTGCAAGGCCGTTCGCTGACCGGACCGAAGAACCCGGACGGCCCGGCAGACAGCATCATGGTCCATCCCGACGTGCGCCGCATGCTGCTGGAATCCAAGGCCTTCGTCGAAGGCGGCCAGGCCTTCATCCTGTGGACCGCGCTTCACGCCGATCTGGAGAAGTCCGAGGACGCGGCCGTGGCCCAGAAGGCCAAGGATTACATGGGCCTGCTGACGCCGGTGCTGAAGGCCTATTTGACCGACAAGGGCTTCCATGTCGCGTCTTTGGGCATGCAGGTGCACGGCGGTTCTGGCTACACCGAACACTTCACCGCCTCGCAGTATCTGCGCGACGCCCGCATCACCATGATCTACGAGGGCACCAACGGCATCCAGGCGCTGGATCTGGTCGGCCGCAAGCTGCCCGCCAACGGCGGTCGCGCCATCATGACCTGGTTCGGCGAGATCGACGCCTTCGTCGCCGAGAACAGCGGCAATGAGGCGATCAAGCCCTTCGTCGACGGCCTGGCCGACGCCAAGGCCAAGCTGCAGGACGGCACCATGTGGCTGATGCAAAACGGCATGGCCAATCCGGACAACGCCGGCGCCGCATCGACCGACTATCTGAACGTCTTCGGCCTGACGGCTCTGGCCTATATGTGGGCGCAGATGGCCAAGGTGGCTCAAGCCCAGGTCGAGGCCGGTTCGACCGACCCCTACTACGCCACCAAGCTTCAGACCGGCCGCTACTTCGTCGAGCGCATCCTGCCCGACGCCGAAGCCCATCTGAAGAAGATGAAGACCGGCGCCGACGTGCTGATGGCCATGCCGGCCGAGGCGTTCTGATCTCAAACTGACGACGAAACGGGTCGGCGATCTCGCCGGCCCGTTTTTCTTACCGACCAGACGGGCAAAAGCCCGCGAACCTCAGGGACGAAACCGATGAACGTGCTGGGCAGCCCCGATCCCGATTTCATGCGTGAAGAAGAGATCACCCTCTTCTCCGACAGCGTCGGCAAATGGATCGACGAGCACGCGCCGCTTGAGAAGGTGCAGCAGTGGATCGCCGACTCCTCGGTGCCGCGTCAGCTGTGGAACGACGCGGGCGAGGCGGGTCTGCTGGGCCTGTCGCTGCCGGAAGAGGACGGCGGCTTCGGCGGCGACTATCGGCACGAGGTCGTCCTGATGCGTCAGCTGGGCTGGAAGGGCGCGGACCACTTCGGCATCTCGCTGCACAATGCGATCGTCATGCCCTACATCTGGCATTACGGCACCGAGGAGCAGAAGCAGCGCTGGCTGCCGCGCCTGCAATCGGGCGAACTGGTCGGCGCCATCGCCATGACCGAACCGGGCGCCGGCTCGGACCTGCAAGGCGTCAAGACGACGGCGGTCAAGTCGGGCAACGGCTATGTCGTCAACGGCTCCAAGACCTTCATCACCAACGGCCAGCTGGCCAACTTCCTGATCGTGGTCGCCAAGACCGATCCGGCCGAGGGCGCCAAGGGCACCTCGCTGATCGTGGTGGAAACCGATGGCGCGGAAGGGTTCGAGCGTGGTCGCAACCTGCATAAGATCGGCATGGAGGCCAACGACACCTCCGAACTGTTCTTTAACGACGTGAAGGTCCCCGGCGACAACATCATCGGCGGGACCGAAGGCCAGGGCTTCGTCCAGCTGATGCAGCAGCTGCCCCAGGAGCGGCTGAACATCGCCGTCCAGGGCGTCGCCGCAGCCGAGCGCGGCCTTGAGGCGACCCTCGCCTACGTCAAGGAGCGCAAGGCGTTCGGCAAGCGGGTCATCGACTTCCAGAACACCCAGTTCAAGCTCGCCGAGGTCAAGACCAAGCTGACCGTCGCCAAGGTCTTCACCGACCACTGCATCGGCCTGCATCTGCAGGGGAAACTCGATGCCGCCACCGCCTCCATGGCCAAATACTGGGTCACCGACATCCAGGGCGAGACCATCGACGAGATGCTCCAGCTCCACGGCGGCTATGGCTATATGAACGAATATCCCATCGCCCAGCTGTACAAGGACGCCCGCGTCCAACGCATCTACGGCGGCACCAACGAGATCATGAAACTGCTGATCGCGCGGACGCTCTGACAGCCCGCTTGCCCAAATGTACAGAATTCTGTACATTTGGGCCATGAATGCGATGTCCGTCACCGAACTCCGCAAGAACCTCGCCGCGGCCATCGACCGGGTGACGGCGGATCATGACTATACCATCATCACACGCGAAGGCGGTAAGCCGGCGGCGGTGCTGATGTCGCTGGAGGACTTCGCCTCGTGGCAGGAGACGGAGTATCTGCTGCGCAGCCCGGCGAACGCCGCGCGGTTGCGTGAAGCGATCGCCGAACTCGATGAGGGCGGCGGTCAGGTTCGCGAACTGATCGAAGAATGAAGCTGACCTTCCAGACCTACGGGTGGGAGGATTACCTTCACTGGCAAGACCATGATCGAAAGATGCTGCGAAAGCTCAATCGGCTGATCATGGAATGCCAGCGGACGCCTTTTTCCGGGACTGGAAAGCCAGAACCCTTGAAGGGCGATTTTGCGGGATGGTGGTCGCGACGCATCGACCGGGAACATCGGCTCGTCTATCGCGTGACGGACGATGCGCTTTTGATCGCCCAATGCCGCTATCACTACGACCGATGATCCGCCTTTACGTCACATCGCCGCTCGCCGCCGCCGCTCCCGTCCCGCCCACCTTGGACCAGTCGCGCTATCTGACCCAGGTCATGCGCTTGAAGGTCGGGGACGACCTGCTGGTGTTCAACGGGCGCGACGGGGAGTGGCGTTGCACGGTCGCGGAAGTGCTGAAGAAGGGCGTGATCCTGCGCGCCGAGGAACAGGTGCGACCCCAGACCTTTGGTCCCGATCTGGAACTGATCGTGGCGGTGGTGAAGAAGGCTCGCGTCGAGACCATTGTGGAGAAGGCCGCCGAGCTGGGCGCGCGCCGGGTACGACTGGTCCTGACGAAACGCACCAACGCCGACCGCATCCGCCTGGACCGGCTGGACGCCATCGCCGAAGAGGCCGCCGAACAGACCGGGCGGATGGACGTGCCCGCCGTCGATGATCCGATCAAGCTGGACGCCCTGCTGGACGGCTGGGAAACCGGACGCCGGCTGATGTTCTGCGACGAGACGGGCGGGGCGCCCGCCGTCTCGTCCCTGCACGACGCAGGCGAAGGCCCCTGGTCCATCCTGATCGGGCCGGAAGGCGGGTTCTCGCCGGAAGAGGGCAAGCGGCTGCGGTCCCTGCCCTTCACCACCGCCGTGTCGCTGGGCCCGCGCATCCTGCGCGCCGACACCGCCGCCATCGCCGCCATGACCCTGTGGCAGGCGGCCGTCGGTGATTGGGAACGCTAACTTTTAATCCCGCTCATCCCCGCGAAAGCGGGGACCCAGGGCTTTGTGCGATGACCATCAACATCATGCGCCTGCGGCCATCTCGGACGTTCGCGCGGCGAAAAACTGGATCCCCGCTTTCGCGGGGACGAGCGGATTTCATTCCACCCCTTGAGGAACTTGGCTTTAGCCGCCATCTAGCCGCGACAGCAGGGGTTACAGATGGCCGAGAACGCGCCGCTTTCCAGAGACGCTCTGATCGAGGCCATGTCCAAGGGGATCAAGCCCAAGGACCAGTGGCGCATCGGCGCCGAGCACGAGAAGTTCGGCTTCGACAAGACCACACTGGCGCGCCCCGCCTATGACGGACCGAACGGCATCAAGGCGATGCTGGAGGGGCTGCAACGCTTCGGATGGTCGCCCGTCGAGGAAAACGGCTTTCTGATCGGACTGGAGCGCAGGAACAGCGAAGGCTTCGTCGCCTCAGTCAGCCTGGAGCCCGGCGGTCAGTTCGAGCTGTCGGGTGCGCCGCTTCTGACCATCCACGACATCTGCAACGAGACCGGCCAGCATCTGATGGAGGTCAAGCAGGTCGCAGACCAGATCGGCGTCGGCTTCCTGGGCGCCGGCTTCGACCCGCTGTGGACGCGCGAACAGGTGCCGGTCATGCCCAAGGGCCGCTACGACATCATGCGCGCCTATATGCCCAAGGTCGGCACCCTGGGCCTGGACATGATGCTGCGCACCTGCACCATCCAGGCGAACCTGGACTTCGATTCCGAAGCCGACATGGTGATGAAGTTCCGCACCTCCCTGGCGCTGCAACCCATCGCCACCGCCCTGTTCGCCTGCTCACCCTTCACCGAGGGACGGCCTAACGGGTTCCTGTCGGCCCGGGCCAACGTCTGGACCGACACCGACGCCGACCGCACCGGCATGCTGGGCTTCGTGTTCGAGGAAGGATTCGGCTTCGAGCGCTACGCCGACTATGCGTTGGACACGCCGATGTATTTCGCCAAGCGCGACGGCCATTATGTCGACGCCTCGGGCCAGTCGTTCCGCGATTTCCAGGCCGGCAAACTGCCCGCCCTGCCCGGCCAGTATCCGACCCTGAAGGACTGGAACGACCACCTGACTACCCTCTTCCCCGAGGTGCGGCTGAAGGCCTATCTGGAAATGCGCGGCGCCGACGGCGGGCCGTGGAGCCGGATTTGCGCCCTGCCCGCCCTGTGGGCCGGGGTTCTGTATGACGCGCCGTCGCTGGCCGCCGCCTGGGACCTGGTCAAGGACTGGGACATCGCCGACCACGAACGCCTGCGCCGCGACGTGACCCGCCTGGGTCTGAAAGCCGAGGTGGCGGGCCGATCGGTGCGCGACATCGCCGTGGACCTGGTGAACATCGCCAAACAGGGGCTGAAGAACCGCGCCAAATTCTCGGGCGGCATGGTGGATGAGCGCGGCTACCTGTCGGAACTGGAAGACATCGCCGACAGCGGGATCACCCCGGCCGAACGCCTGCTGGACCTGTATCACGGCGCCTGGCAGGGCGACGTGAAACGCATCTACGCCGATTTCGCCTACTAGGGCGTTGTGTAGTCCGAGCAGTCGGGCAGCGGGGTGTCCGGCCGGTATTCGCCTGCGTTGGCGTCGAAGGCGAACCGCCGGGTAAAGCTGCATTTCGGATCGCGTGCGGTGACCAGGTCGGCGCGCTTCAGCGGCGGCTTCTCCAACGAATCCTCGGATCGCGAGGCGCCGCGCGGATAGGCCGTCGCCGTCGTCTCATAGGTCAGGACCGGCATCGCGTCCGCCGCGTCGCTCGCGGTCAGGGTCGCCGCGAAACTGTATTCGTCATGACAGGCGCCGGCGCGCTGGGTCATGTCCTCCTCGCTGAAACAGGCCCGGATCATCAGCGAACCCTGGATCGGCACGGTCAGCACCGGCGCGGCGCCGGCCTCGCCGTCCGCATCCAGCCGATAGAGTCGCAACTCGGTCGCCTGTCCGCCGCCGCCGGAATACATGCTGCGGCTCTCCATCTCGACCCCGGCCAGAAACCCGCCGTCCGACAGCCGGATCAGGCCATTCCATGGCTTGTAAATTTCCACCTCGCCCGACGCCTCTTGCGGCGCGGCCGGCAGGGCGTCTGGCGCACGGACGACCGGGGTGAAGACCGGCTCGCCGTCACGCGTCTGCTGCGTCAGACCGACACACTGAGCCCCGTCGTCCGTACAGGCCCGATCCTCGGCCAGGGTCAGGGGTTCGATTCCGTCCCCTGATAGCGGGGATTGGAGCATGGCGATCGCGGCGAGAAGCAAGATCATGAGTTGTTCCTAACCGACACGGCGCACGACGCCATCGGCTCTTTTCGATCCTTTGCAAAGGCGAGCTTAACCGATGCGCCGTAACATGGGTCTCAGTTCGAGAGAGTGCGCAATGACCTGTTCGCCCGTTGCGGCCCTGGCCTTCCCCACAGCCGATGTCGATCTGGACACCTTCTTCGATGTGTCGCTGGATCTGCTGGTGGTGCGCGAGCTGGATGGGCGCGTGGTCAAGGCCAGCGCCTCCTGGTTCACCATGCTGGGCTATCGCCCCGACGAGATCGAAGGCCAAGGCCTGTTGCGGCTGATCCACCCGGACGACCATGCCGCCACCCGCCAGAGCATCGTCGAGGTCGAAAACCGGCGGCCGGGCGATCCAGTCCTGGGTCAGGTCAACCGCTATCGCCACAAGGCTGGTCATTACGTCACCGTCGAATGGCGCGCCCATCGTCAGGGCGACCGCATCTATGGCATCGCCCGCGACGTGACCGAAAAGGTCGCCGCCGAACGCGCCCTGCGCGAGGCCACCGCCGCCGCCGAGGCCGCCAACCGCGCCAAATCCGACTTCCTGGCCAATATGAGCCATGAGATCCGCACGCCCCTGAACGGCGTGATCGGCATCGTCGACGCCCTGTCGCGCACCGAGCTGACGCCCGAGCAGGCCGAGATGGTGGCCCTGATCGCACGATCCGGCGTGACGTTGGAACGGCTGGTGTCCGACATTCTGGATGTGTCCAAGATCGAGGCCGGGCATCTGGACCTGGAAAGCCGGCCTTTCGATCTGGACGAGGCCATCGCCGCCCCGCTGGACGTCATGCGGTTGAAGGCCGAGGCCAAGGGACTGACCTTCGACATCCGCCGCGACGCCGATGCGCGCGGAATGTTCGTCGGCGACAGCACCCGCATCCGTCAGGTGCTCGACAATCTGCTGTCCAACGCCATCAAGTTCACCCATCAGGGCTCGGTCGGCGTCGCCCTTGCTGTGGACGAGGATTCCGACGGCCTGACCCAGCTGACGCTGCGGGTCGAGGATACCGGCGTCGGCTTTTCTTCCGACCACGCGGCCCGGCTATTCGATCGGTTCAGCCAGGCCGACAGCACCATCACGCGCCGGTTCGGCGGCACGGGCCTGGGCCTGTCGATCTGTCGTTCGCTGGTCGAACTGATGGGCGGGCGGATTTCCGCAGCCTCCACGTCGGGCGTCGGCAGCCAGTTCACCGTCGAGATCCCCCTGACGCGCGCCGCCTCCCTGACCGAACACGATGCCCAACGACGCGCGCGTTCGGCCGAGGCCAACCGCCCCCTGGCGCCCCTGCGCGTGCTGCTGGCCGAGGATCACCCGGTCAACCAGCGCGTCGTGCAGTTGATCCTGGCGGCGCACGCCATGCAGGTCGTCACCGTCGCAGATGGCGAACAGGCCCTGGCCGCCTTCCAGTCCGAGACCTTCGATCTGATTCTGATGGACATGCAGATGCCGGGCATGGACGGCCTGACCGCCACCCGCGCCATTCGCAGGGTAGAGGCCGCCCGCCCAGAACAGGCCCGCACGCCGATCATCATGCTGAGCGCCAACGCCATGATCGAGCACCGCGACCAGGCGCGCGATGCCGGCGCCGACCTGCACGTCCCCAAGCCCATCACCGCCGCCAGCCTGCTTGCCGGCATCCAGGCGGCGACCGCGTCCTGATCCGACGTTGACAAAGTTTGCCAAGTGCCCATTCTCCTTGAGAGGAGGCCGACCATGGCGACGATGAACATCTCCCTGCCCGATCCGATGAAGGCCTGGGTCGAGGAACAGGCGAAATCCGGGCGCTACGCCAATACGTCGGACGTGGTGCGCGACCTGATCCGCCGCGAGCAGGTCAAGGCCGAGAAGATCGCGCATTGGCAAAGGCTGATCGTCGAGGCCGACGCCTCCGGTGTTTCCGACCAGTCGCCACGTGAAGTGATCGAGGAACTGCGCGCCCAGTTGCGTCGCGCCTCTTGATGCTCCGCCTAAGCCGCGCGGCGCGGGCGGACTTGCAGCAGGTCTATCTGCAAGGCCTCGAGCTGTTCGGGAGCCGTCAGGCCGATGACTATATCGAGGGTCTGTTCGCGAAACTGGACTTGCTTGCCGATTTTCCACGTCTTGGGGCGGCTCGACCGGAGTTGAGCGCGGACGCCCATGTGATCTTCTACAAAAGCCACGCCATTCTCTATCGAATCGACGATGCGGACATGTTCGTTCGACGCATTCGGCACGCGCTTGAGGACTGGCAGTCCGACGCGCCAGGCGTCGGATCGAGCGACGAACGGAGCGAACCATGACCCATTCCATCCATGTCGGCATCGGCGGCTGGACTTATGAGCCTTGGCGCGGGGTCTTCTATCCTGAAGGCTTGGTTCAGAAGCGCGAGCTGGAATATGCGGCGTCGAAACTGACCTCGATTGAGATCAACGGCACCTATTATTCGACCTTCAAGCCTGACAGCTGGAAGAAATGGCGCGACGAGACGCCGGACGGCTTCGTCTTCTCGGTCAAGGCCAGCCGCTATTGCACCAATCGCAAGGTGCTGTCCGAGGGCGCCGAGAGCTTCGACAAATTCCTGAGCCAAGGCCTGACCGAACTGGGCGACAAGCTGGGGCCAATCAACTGGCAGTTCATGGGCACGAAGAAGTTCGATGTCGAGGACTTCGAGGGATTCCTGAAGCTGTTGCCCAGGGAGAAAGACGGAGTGCGGCTGCGGCACGCGCTGGAGGTTCGCAACCCGACCTTCGCCACCGAACAATTCTATGACCTGGCCCGCAAATACGGCGCGGCCATCGTCTATGCGGTCGATGACGAGGAGCCGACCTGGCCCCAGATCGACGAGGCGACCGCCGACTTCAGCTACGCCCGGCTGATGTCCAGCCGCGAGGATGAGCCGACCGGCATGACGGCGACCGAGCTGAATGCGGTGGCGGATCAAGCGAAAACCTGGGCTAAACGCGGCGAGGTCTTCGCCTATTTCATCTCGGGCGCGAAGGTGCGGAACCCGGCGGCGGCTCAGGCGCTGATCGCCAAGCTGAAATAGCGGTCCGTACGCTTGCGGACCCGCGGCCGCCCTCTCATCTGAGGCCGGCTCACTGCAAAGCCTGAAGGACTTTTCCCATGCCGATCGCCACACGCGCCTTCGCCGCGACCGCCGCCGACAAGCCGCTGACGCCCTACAGCTTCGAGCGGCGTGATCCGGGTCCGGACGATGTGCTGATCGACATCAAATATTGCGGCGTCTGCCACTCCGACCTGCATGCCGCGCGCGGCGAGACGGGCGGCACAGCCTTCCCCTTGGTGCCGGGTCATGAGATCGCGGGCGTGGTCAAGGCGGTCGGATCGAACGTCACCCGCTTCAAGGAAGGCGACCGCGTCGGCGTCGGTTGCATGGTCGACAGCTGCCGTGAATGCGCCTCCTGCCAGGAAGGCGTCGAACAATATTGCATCCCCGGCTTCACCGGCACCTACGGCGGCAAGGACAAGAAGGGCGGCACGTCGGAAGCCATCACCCAGGGCGGCTATTCCGACCACATCACCGTCGATCAGCATTTCGTCCTGTCCATCCCCGACAGTCTGGCGCTCGACGTCGCCGCCCCCCTGCTGTGCGCCGGCATCACCACCTATTCGCCGCTGAAGGAGTGGGGCGTGGGACCCGGTTCCAAGGTCGCGGTCATCGGCCTGGGCGGTCTGGGCCATATGGCCGTCAAGCTGGCGGCGGCGATGGGGGCGGAGGTCACCGTCCTGTCCACCTCGGACCGCAAGAAGGCCGACGCCGAACGAATGGGCGCCAAACACTTCCTGATCAACTCCGACAAGGATGCGATGAAGGCGGCGGCCGAGAAGTTCGACCTGATCATCAATACCGTCTCGGCCACGCACGAGATCGCCAGCCACATTCAGCTGCTGGCGCGCGACGGCACCATGATCATGCTGGGCCTGACCACCGAGGGCCTGCCGGTCTTCGCCCTGCCCCTGCTGTGGCGTCGTCGCCGCATCGCCGGCTCGTTGATCGGCGGCATTCGCGAAACGCAGGAGATGCTGGACTTCTGCGCCGAGCACGGCATCGCCTGCGACATCGAGACGATCGCTCCGGATCAGATCAACGACGCCTATGAGCGGATGCTGAAATCCGACGTCCGCTATCGCTTCGTCATCGATATGGAAAAGCTGGCCGCCTGATCGCCGGGACGAAGATCAACGAAACGCGACGGAGGCATGAAACTTCCGTCGCGTCAGATTCTCGCCTTGCGCGCTAGCGCTCGCACGTTAATCCTGAACTCCGACAAGGCCTTCTAAGGGTCTGCATAGGGACAGGAGACGATATGGCGCGCGTAGCTTTCGTGACGGGCGGGACCCGGGGCATCGGCAAGGCGATCGTTCAGCGCCTTCACGAGGACGGCTTCAAGGTCGCCGCCGGCTATTCCGGCAACGACGAGGCGGCCAGGGCCATCGCCGACGCGCTGGACGTCATGGTGGTCAAAGGCAACGTCGGCAGCTTCGACGACTGCGCCCGCGCGGTGAAGGAGGTCGAGGATCAGCTCGGTCCCATCGACATCCTGGTCAACAACGCCGGCATCACCCGCGACGGCTTCTTCCACAAGATGAGTCACGACCAGTGGTCCGACGTGATCCGCGTCAACATGGACAGCGTCTTCAACATGACGCGCCAGGTCATCAACGGCATGCGCGACCGGGGCCACGGGCGCATCGTCAACATTTCCTCGATCAACGGTCAGAAGGGTCAGATCGGCCAGACCAACTATTCCGCCGCCAAGGCCGGGATGATCGGCTTCACCAAGGCGCTGGCTCTGGAGAATGCGCGCAAGGGCGTGACGGTGAACTGCATCGCGCCCGGCTATATCGACACCGAAATGGTTGGCGCCATGGACCCCAAGGTGCTGGAGGGCATCATCAGCCACATCCCCGTCGGCCGCCTGGGCAAGGGCGAAGAGATCGCCGACATGGTGTCCTGGCTGGTGGGCGAGCGTGCCGGATATGTCACAGGCTGCACACTGTCGCTGAACGGCGGTCAGTACCTGGTGGGTTGAGGCGGGCTTCGCCCAAAATCCGCCGCGCGCGGGTTTCATCAAGTCTGTCATGAAGTTGTTGGGATCGGTCAGGGCGAAAAAATCGCCACGCGTGACCGCGATGGCGGTCGCCGTCATCGCGGTCATCGGCGTGGGCGTCGTCGCGCCCGTGGTCTTCCCGTCCGAAAGCCACGCCCAGTCCCGCCGGACCGTGCCGCCGACCGCCCGCTACGTCAGCAGCAGCGGCCAGGGTTTCATTCTGGACACGTCCGGCTCGCGCCCCTTGATGCGCTTGGAACGCTCGACCGAGGTCTGGGTCTTGCGGCCCACGCCCGCCCCGCGTGGCGACATCATCTATCGCAACGACAACGGCGATCAGGTGCTGCGCGTCACGCCCGACGGCGCCGTCACCTTGTATACGACCGCGACGCCCCAAGGCTCGCCCGCCTCGCGCGTCGGCGAAGCGCAGGGCCTGGCCAGCGCGGCCATGACGGGCGCTCAGCTTGTCGAATATTTCATGCGCCAGAGCTACCGCGCCAGCACGGCGATGGGCCGGCTGATCGTCATCGACGTGGATATCCAGCCCGGCTCGGAACAGGTCGCCGCGGACACCGTCTCGGCCGCCAGCGACGCCATCGTGCGCATGGCGCGGTCCTCCAACCTGCGCGCTCAGGTCGAGCGGGTGCGCCGCGTCGTGGTGTCCGATCAGGGGCGTCCCGGCGTCAGCCTGATCCAGGGCACGCTGCGGATCGTCATCGACGCCGACGCCGGCATCGCCGGCCGCCCGTCTTCGGCCCGCATCGTGCGGGTCGTGGGCGGGGACGCCCTGAACCGCTAGCCCTGGAAGCTGTCCTTGGCCGCCCGGCGCGCGGCGAACTGATCCGCATCCGTGGCGGTCAGGAACGGATTGAACCGCTTCTCCACCCCCAGCATCGTCGGCACGGTCGGCTCGCCGCGCGCGCGCGCCGCGAAGATCGCCTCGGCATGGGCGGCGACTTCTGGCCGGTCATCCAGGCTCAGGGTGAAGCGCGCGTTTGACGCCGTATATTCGTGCGCGCACCAGATCACGGTCTGGTCGGGCCAGGCCTTCAGCCGCTGCAGGCTCTCGAACATCTGCTCGGGCGTGCCCTCGAACAACCGGCCGCAGCCCAGGGCGAACAGGGTGTCGCCGGTAAAGGCCAAGCCGTCCGCCGGCGCATGAAACACCACATGGCCGAGGGTGTGGCCGGGCGTTTCGGTGACCTCGAACCGCGTCTCGCCCACCATCACCACATCGCCGTCAGCGATCACCCGGTCCAGCGGCGCGACCTTTCGCACCTCTTCCGGCCCGATGATATCGCAAGCCCAGTCGGCCTTCAGCCGCGCGTTGCCCTCGGTGTGATCGGGGTGCCAGTGGGTGTTCAGGATCAGGTCCAGACGCCCCCAGCCCAGGCCTTCCAGCTCCTCCAGAATGCGCGCCGCGTCCGGCGTATCGACCGCCGCGACCACGCCGGTCGCGGCGTCGCGGATCAGAAAGCCGTAGTTGTCGCTGCGGCAGGGAAACAGATGCACATCCAGGGTCATGCGCCCATCCTAGCAGCAGGGCCGCCGACAGGCCTATAGTGGGCTCATGCGGCGCAGCATCGACGAGCTTCGAACCTTCTACGGCGAGCCGACCGGCGCGTTGGCGCGACGGCTGGTGGCGCGACGGTTGGACGACGCCTGGGGCGAGGCGGCCGATTGCGACGTGCTGGGCGTCGGTTACGCCACCCCTTGGCTGGACGCCTTCGTCGGCGCGCGGCGCGTCGTCGCGGCCATGCCGGGCGGGCAAGGCGTCGAGCATTGGCCGACGGTCGGTCGCAACCGCACCCTGCTGGTGGATGATCGCCGCCTGCCCTTCCCCGCCGGAGCGTTCGACCGCATCCTGCTGGTTCACGCCCTGGAAGAGGCCGACGATCCCGCCGCCTTGCTGATGGAAGCGGTGCGCGCGCTTTCGCCGACCGGGCGCATCATCCTGGCGGCGGCGGCGCGCGGCGGCCTGTGGGCGCGAGCGGACAACACCCCCTTTGGTCACGGCCGCCCCTTCACCCGGCGCCAGTTGGAACGGCTGGTGCGCGATGTCGGGCTGGAACCGATGGCCTGGTCCCAGACGCTTTATGTCCCGCCTTGGGGGCCGATGCTGCCTCTGGCTGACGGTTTCGAACAAGTCGGTCGCCGGGTGTTTCCCGGAACCGCCGGGCTGATCCTGCTGGAGGCCTCGCGCCACAGCTACGCCCGCATCCGCCCCAGCGGCCATGCCCAGCGCGTCGCCGCCCCCGTCCTGGCGCCCCAACCCGCCGCCTCCGTCTCTTCGCGAGGCGAACATCGCGACTGACGGCGAGTTGACCGTCGCCCCATCTGGCGGGCCGGGCGAAACCGCCTTATGGCGAAGGCCATGCACCGACTGATCCTGATGCGGCACGCCCAGGCCGAAGCCTCCGCGCCCTCCGGCGGCGACGAAGCCCGCCCCCTGTCCGCCGGCGGCCGCGCCGAGGCTCTGCTGATGGGGCGCGCCCTGGCCGAGCGGGGCCTTAAGCCGGACCTTGCCCTGGTGTCCACCGCCGTGCGCACCCGCCAGACCTGGGAGCAGATGCACGACGCCTTCGGCGATGTGGAAGTCCGCGACGAGGACGCCCTCTACAACGCTCCCTCCGACGTGATCCGCCGCTTCGTCGAGGCCAGCGAGGACGAGGCGGGCTGCCTGCTGATCCTGGCCCACAATCCGGGCATCCACGTCCTGGCGGCCGAATATCTGATCGAAAGCGCCGCCTCGCCGGCCGTGGTGGACACGCTGTCGGCCGGCTTCCCGACCGGCGCCGCCGCCCTGTTCAGCGTCGATGTCGCGGGGCGCTGCACCTACGAAGGCTTCCTGACGCCGCGCTCGCTGGGCGCGCCATCCGCATGACCGACATCGCCTACAAGATCGTCGACGCCGCCGAATGGCGCGCCGCCGTCGCCGAGGGCCGATACGACGGCGCACCCGTCGATCTGGCCGACGGCTACATCCATATGTCGACCGAGGCGCAGTTGGCCGAGACTGCGCGACGGCATTTCGCCGGGCGCGGCGACCTGCTGCTGCTGACCGTCGATCTCAGCGGGTTCGGCGACGACCTGATCTGGGAACCGTCGCGCGGCGGCGATCTGTTCCCGCATCTCTACGCCCCCCTGCCCGTCGGCGCCGTCACGGCCTCGCGCGCCTTCTCGGTCACGGCCGAGGGCGAGATGGCGTTCGAGGACGACCGATGAGTCTGGCTGATGTGGGCGCCGCCCTGCTGCGTCGGCTCGATCCGGAGCAGGCGCATCAGTTGGCGATCAAGGGGCTGGCGCTGGCTCCATTGCCGACGCCGCCTGCGGACGATCCGATCCTGAGAACACAGCTGGCGGGGCTGGACCTGCCCAATCCGGTCGGTCTGGCGGCGGGTCTGGACAAGAACGGCGAGGCCCTGCGCGGCCTGTCGCGCCTCGGCTTCGGCTTCGTCGAATGCGGCTCGGTCACGCCCCGACCCCAGCCCGGCAATCCCAAGCCGCGCCTGTTCCGCCTCAGCGAGGACCGGGCGATCATCAACCGGATGGGGTTCAACAACGCCGGGCTAGACGCCTTCGCCGAGCGGCTGGACCAGCGCCCGACGGGCGTCGTGGTCGGCGCCAATCTGGGGGCCAACAAGGACACCGAGGACAAGGCGACTGACTATGTCGCCGGTCTGCAACGCCTCGCCGGCCGCGCCGCCTACTTCACCGTCAACATCTCCTCGCCCAATACGCCGGGCCTGCGCGCGCTACAGGGCCGCGAGCAGTTGGACGACCTTCTGGGTCGCATCAACGCCGCCCGGCCGGCTGCCGCACCTGACCGCGTGCCCGTCTTTCTGAAGATCGCGCCCGATCTGATCGCCGACGAGATCGGCATGATCGTCGAGGCCTCGCTGGCCCATCGGATCGACGGTCTGATCGTGTCCAACACTACGCTGGAGCGCCCCGAGACCCTGCGCTCGCCGGACGCCCACGAGACCGGCGGCCTGTCCGGCGCGCCCATTCGTCCCTTCGCGGAAAAGGCCCTGCGCGCGGCGGCCGAGGCCGCAGCCGGCCGTCTGCCGCTGATCGCCGTCGGCGGCATCGACAGCGGGGCCGAGGCCTATGCCCGCATTCGCCTGGGGGCATCGGCGGTCCAGATCTATTCCGCCCTGATCTACGAGGGGCCGGGCCTGGTCGCCCGTATCAAGCGTGACCTGGCCGCTCGCCTTCGCGCCGACGGTTTTTCCTCAGTAGCAGACGCGGTCGGCGCGCCCCGTTGACGGAGCGTTAGTGTCGACACGTCTAGGGTGACCGATGCGAGCGATCTGCGTTCGTCATCCGAGAGCCTGAATGAAATCGACCGCCGTCGATATCGCTGAAAGCAGCTGGACCGCCGCCGTTCGCCAACGCTCGGCCGCTGCGGTGCAACGGCTCGTGGCGGCGGCGGCTGTCGCCCTGGTGGTGACGCCGATGGTCGGGGTGCGGTTCACCTTCGGCTGGGTCGTGCTGTATATGGCGGTCCAGGCCATGGAAGTGGTCGTCTATCGACCGATCCTGAAATCGCCCGACGAGCTGTCCACGGGACGCAAGCTGGCGATCCTAGCCGTCGTCTTCGCCAATTCGACGGTCTTCTCCTCGCTTTCCCTAGTCCTCTGGTGGATCGGCGGTGCGATTGGCGGCGTCTGCGCCGTCCTGATGCTGACTGCGGTCATGCTGACGGCGATCGTGAACGCCACCCGATGCCAGGCCGTGATGATCGCCGGCCTCGCGCCGCAGGTCGGCTTCCTGCTGGCGACACCCTTCTTCGTCTATGCGCTGCACGCGCCCGGCCCGCTGGTCATGTCGGCCGCAGCGGCCGTGGTGCTGTTCACCTTCTATGTCGCCATCACCGGTCAGCGCATGGTCGAGGCCAGCGTCACCGTCGTCCGCGCCCACGCTTTGGCCGAGGATTCCCGTCTCAGGGCCGAGCGCAGCCTGGCCGACCACACCACCTTCCTGGCCGCCATCGGCCATGACCTGCGCACCCCGATCGGCGCGATCCTGGCCGGCGCCGCCGAGTTTCGCGCGCCCGACGCCCAGTCGCGCAACAGCGCCAATCTGATCACCGACGCCGGCCTGATGATGAAGGCCCTGCTGGACGACCTGCTGGACCACACCCGGATCGGCGCCGGGCGAATGACGGTTGAGGCCAAGGACTTCGACCTGCGGCAAATGCTGGCCCAGACCCTGATGCTGTGGCGCGGCGTCGCCGACGCCAAGGGGCTGAAGCTGCGCATCGAGGGCGCCTCGGCCATGCCGCGCCACGTCAAGGGCGACGTCATGCGCATCCGTCAGGTGCTGAACAACCTGATGTCCAACGCTATGAAGTTCACCGAGCAGGGCCAGATCACCCTGCGGGTCCAGGCCTGGCCCGAGGAGCCGTCGGGATACGCCCTGCTGTTCGAAATCGTGGACACGGGACCGGGCATGACGAGCGACCAATTGGCCCGCCTGTTCACCCCGTTCGACCAGACCGCCGACGGCGTCTCCGCCCGCTACGGCGGCTCGGGCCTGGGTCTGGCGATCAGCCGCAACTTGATCGACCTGATGGGCGGCCGACTGACCGTGCGCAGCGCGCCGGGTCAGGGTTCGCGCTTCACCGTCTCCCTGATCCTGCCGCGCGGCGACGAGGCGGCGCAGATCGTCGAGGTCGTCGATGAAAGCCGCCTGGATATCGCCCGCTCGCTGACGCCCTCGGTCGCGCCCACGCCCCAGCCCGCGGCCGTCGCCCCTTCGCCCGCGCCTGAGCCCGAGCCGGTGGCTGCGCCCCCTGCGGCCGCCGACGAGGCCGAAGACCAGCCGCTGCGCCTGCTGGTCGTGGACGATCACGACATCAACCGCCGCGCGGTGCAGCTGATCCTTCAGCCGCTGGGCTGCGAGATCACGACCGCCGCCGACGGCTTGATCGCGCTGGAACGCTGTCAGGAGGCGGTCTTCGACGTCATCTTCATGGATGTCCGGATGCCCGAGCTGGACGGGAGAGAGACGACGCGTCGCCTGCGCGCCGGCGGCGGACCCAACGCCGCCACCCCGGTCGTCGCCGTCACCGCCGACACCGCGCCCGAGGACGTCGCGGCCTGTCAGGCGGCCGGCATGGCCTATTTCGTCTCCAAGCCCCTGACGCCGCCCGCCCTGATCGGCGCCTTGCAGCACGTCCTGAACGACACCGCCGCTCAGGCCGCGACCGAGGCCGCCTAACCCCGGACGGCCGTGATAAGGCGCGCGGCGAAATCAGGCTGTTTCATCTCGCATTCCCAGACGATTACCACGCGCCAGCCTGACGCCTCCAGCGCCTGAACAGCGGCAGCGTCGCGCGCGCGGTTTCGGCTGATCTTGGCGATCCAGTAATCGGCGTTGGTCTTGGGCTGGCGTGATCCACGGGCGCAATCATGGCCGTGCCAGAAGCAGCCGTGGACGAACAGGGCGACCTTGCGGCCCTTCATCACCACATCCGGACGGCCCGGCAGACCCATGCCGCCCAGCCGATAGCCGATCCCGGCCGCACGCAGGATTCTGCGCACGGCCAGTTCCGGCGACGTATCCCGCCCCTTCACGCGACGCATCACGGCGCTGCGCTTCTCGGGGCTGAACACATCCGTGTTCACGATCAATCCACGCTCAAGTGGCGAAGCGGTAGCGTGGATTGATCCAACTTAAAGCTGCGCCAGCAGATGCTCGGCCGAGGACACCTTGAACTCGCCGCCCTGCTCGATGTTCAGCTGCTCGACCACGCCGTCCTTAACCAGCATGGAATAGCGCTGCGAGCGCTCGCCAAGGCCGAAGCCCGTACCGTCCAGCACCAGACCCAGGGCGCGGGTCAGTTCGCCGTTGCCGTCGGCCAGCATGACGATGCTGTCGTCGGTGATGCCCTGGCTCTCGCCCCAGGCCTTCATGACGAAGGCGTCGTTGACCGAGATGCAGGCGACCGTATCGACGCCCTTGGCCTGGATGTCGGCCAGATGATCCTTGAAGCCCGGCAGGTGACGCGCCGAGCAGGTGGGGGTGAAGGCGCCAGGCACGGCGAACAGGGCCACGGTCTTGCCGGCGAAGATGTCGTCGGTGCTGACGGGCTTGGGGCCCTCGGCGGTCGCTTGGGCGAGGGTCGCGTTGGGGATGCGATCGCCGATCTGAATGGTCATGTCTGTCTCGCTGAGTTTGGGGCTGACGGGGTAGGAAACACCGCCTGCGACACATAGAGCGCGCCGACGGGACCGCAAGCGTCCGCTCGACTTGCATGCGCCGCTTTCGCGACCGATGATCGGATCATGAGCGAAGCCTCCACCCTGACCGGCCGACTGCTGGTCGCCATGCCCGGGATCGACGACGCCCGGTTCGAACACGCTGTCATCCTGATCTGCGCCCACGGGCCGGATCACGCCATGGGCCTGCGGCTGGATCGTCCGGCGCCGGGCGTCGATCTGAAGACGGTTCTGGACAAGCTGGACGCGCCGGCGCCCGATCAATCCATCGGTCGCGCGGTCCTGATGGGCGGACCGGTCGAGCGCGAGCGCGGCTTCGTGCTGCATACCGACGACTGGACGGTCGGCGACGACACCCTGGCCTTTGGCGACGGTCTGGCGATGACCGGCACGCGCGAGGCGCTGGCCGCCATGACCGACGAGATCGCCGGTCCGCGCCGATCGGCCCTTCTGCTGGGCTACGCCGGCTGGGGCGAGGGGCAGTTGGAGGAAGAGTTGGCCGACAACGTCTGGCTGACCGCCGACGCCGATCTGGACTTGATTTTCGACGGCGAACACACGTCGAAATGGACACGCGCCCTGGCCCAGCTGGGCGTGGACGCGGCCATGCTGTCGAGCCAGGGCGGCCGGGCCTGAGGCCAGACCGCCCCGCTTGACGATTAGAAGCGGTAGTTCATGCCGATGCGGAACATGTGCGTTCCGAACTTGCCGTTGCTGCGCACCATGTCCGTGCCCGTCGTGTTTGGGGCCAGGACGAACGGGTTGGTGGCGGGCGCCGTGCCGCGGCCGACGCGAATGACCGGGCTATCGACGTCCAGCGAGGTGTAGAGGTATTCGCCGCTGACCGTCAGGCCGCGACCCAGGGCGTATTCCACGCCGCCGCCGGCCTGCCAGCCGTCGCCGTCATCGCCTTCGCTAGTCTCGGTGAAGCTGTTGGCCAGGTTCGACGTGCGGAAACGGTTTTCAAACTTGCCATAGGCGTAACCGCCGGTGCCGTAGATCAGCGCCGGTCCGTAGGCGTAGCCCAGCTTCAGGCGCGCGGCCGCCGTGCTCTGCAGCTCGCGCGTGAAGGTGTAGAAGGCCGGGGTGGTCGAGAAGCCGGTCACCGAGTCTTGGACATTGTTGACGCTGTATTCGGCCAGGGCGCCGACCACGAAGTTGCCGAATTGCATGTCGTAACCGGCGCGAACGCCCGCTTCGACGCCGTCGTTGTCGTCACGGCAACCGGTGCCGGGCGCGGTGCTGGTCGCCATGCCGCCGCAGAAGCCGGGGCTGAAGGCGTTGGCGCCGACGGTAGCAGGGGCGACCGGTACGGTCGTGACCTGATCCCCATAGATGCCATCGAGGTTGCGGTCGAAGCGCAGGGTCTCGTCACCGTCGTCGTTCGACTGGTTGTAGCCGCCGAAGATGCCGATGTAGGGGCCGGACCAGTCGGGGGCGACGGACTGGGCCAGGGCGGGGGTGGAAACCATGGCCAGGGCCAGGGCGCTGCAGGCGAGGGTCTTGATCATTTGGGGAGGCTTTCGTGCCGAAAGTGCGGGTGCGACATCCCCGCTCGCCGTCACAAAAGCCGAGAGCGGCCACAGGTTCCCCGCCCTCACGCCGCCAAATGTCGCACATCCAAAGGCCCAGGTTGAACGTAGGCCGCCTTAGCGCGTCGCCATCGAAACCAGAAAGGCGATCAGCAGGACAAGGCTGACGCCCTGCCAAAACCGCACTGGATCACGCTCGATCAAGGACAGTTGTCGCGGCGGCGGGGCGGCGACGGCGCTGCCGGTTTCCAGCACATGGATCAGTTCCTCGACATCCTCGAACCGCTCGTTCGGATCGACGGCGACGGCGCGCATGATGGCCGCCTCCAGCCAGGCGGGCATATCCGGCCGGTGTCGCGTCGGCGGTGCGGGCGCCCGGTCAAAGCGCGGCGCATCGGCCGGATCCACCTCTCCCCACGGATAGGT
The DNA here is from genome assembly GCF_027886425.1 of Brevundimonas vesicularis. NCBI lineage: Bacteria > Pseudomonadati > Pseudomonadota > Alphaproteobacteria > Caulobacterales > Caulobacteraceae > Brevundimonas > Brevundimonas vesicularis. The sequence goes on from NZ_CP115671.1 coordinate 2,855,174, forward strand.
TCGGGTGAACAGCCGGTATAGCGTCACCCCCAGGGCGAACTGATCCGTGGCGGCGTCGCCGCTCTCGCCCGCATACATTTCCGGCGCCTTATAGCCCGCGGTGCCGGGCGCCTCGGCCTCGGCGAACTCCTCGGCCAGCCTCAGCCGCGCGACGCCCAGATCGACCAGTTTCAGCCCGCCCTGTGTCTCCAGGATCACATTGTCCGGCTTGATGTCGCGGTGCGTCACGCCCGCGCGGTGCAGGGCCGAAACCGCCCGCGACAGGCGCAGCGCCACGTCGATCCCCTCTGCGATCTCGAACGGCCCCTCCTGCGCCAACCGCGCATGCAGGGTCTGACCGGCATGAAAGGGCTGGGCGATATAGAGGCGGCTCTGGCGACCGGCGTCCAGGCTCAGCACCTTGCCGACGAAGGGGCTGTCGATGCGCCGCCCGATGAAGGCTTCGCGCAGAAACGCGGTGCGCGCGCCGCGTTCGGACACCACGGCGGGCTTGGGAAACTTCAGCACCACCATGCCCGCGTCGCCCTGCGTATCCTTGGCCAGAAACAGGGTCGTATAGCGCCCGTCCGCCACGACCCGCTGAAGCGCGAAGCCGTCGACGTTGTCGCCGACGGCGGGCGGCGGCAGGATGGCCAGCCCTTCCGCCTCGGCCGTGATCGCCTCCCAGTCGGGCGCGCCGGTGCGGACCACGTCGATGACGATGGCGGTGGCGTTGTCGCGCGGCCCCGCCGCCTCGACCTCGGCCAGGATCGCGTGTGCGTCCGCATCGGGCGAGCTGCGCCGTCCCAACAGGCTCGCGATCACCGCATCGGCCAGCACCCCATGCACCCCGTCGGTGGTCAGCAGCAGCCGGTCGTGCGGCTCCAGCCGCACTTGCCGGACGTCCAGCTTCACATCCGCCTCGATGCCCACGGCGCGGTACAGCACATGGCTCAGCCCCTGCTGGGCCCGCGTGTGATCTTCCGTCAGCCGCGTCAGAACCCCGTCGCGGAAATGCCAGGCCCGGCTGTCGCCCACATGAAGCGCAGTCGCCTCGCGCCCGCGCAGGATAAGGGCGGTAAAAGTGGTCGCCGCCCCCTCCATGGCCGGATCGATCCGCCCGCGCGAATGGAGCCAGCGGTTGAAGCCTCGCAGCGCCTTGATGCCGTTGGCGGCGATGCCGTTCAGCGGATTCTGATCCAGATAGCCGTCGATGAAGCTGCGCGTCGTCAGCTCCGCCGCCATCCGCCCAGCCTTCGATCCCGACACCCCGTCGGCGATCACCGCCACAACCCCATGTTCGCGCTGCTCGGCCGCCGTGCCGATATGGACGCCGCCGAAGTCCTGATTGTCCGCCTTGGGCCCCTGCAAGGTCGCAAAGCCGGCGGCGATCTCCAGTCTGGCGTCGGTCATGGGCGGAACTGTCGTCGAAAGACGGCCCGCTGAACAGAGGTCTCAGAGCGCGAGGACGGCCCGCACCGCGACATAGGCGGCGACCACCAAGATCAGGCCCGCGAACAGGATGCGCCCAAGCCGGGCGTTCGATCCCAGCCGGCGCGCCAGCGGCAGGCCTGCCGCCGTCCCGGCGACCCCGCCGACCGCCATGGCGGCGACCAGGCCCGGATCGACCCAGCCCGACAGCGCATAGTTGCCCGCCGTCGTCGCTCCGAATGCGGCGACGCTGAGCAAAGATGTCGCCTGGGCGGTCGCCAGGCTCATGCCCGTCGACGCCATCAGGCCGGGCACGATCAGAAAGCCGCCGCCGATGCCGAAGAAGCCTGCGGCCGAGCCGACGCCGGCGCCCGCCACGCCGACGCGCGGCGACATGGACCAGTTCAGTCGGGGTTCGACCCGGGCAATCGCCGCCTTGGGACGCAGCATCGACGCGCCCACGGCCGCCATGGCGACAGCGAAGATCAGCAGCAGCTGATGGCCGTCGATCATCTTGGCCAGGGACGAACCGAACCAGGCCCCAGCCGCGCCGGTGACGGCGAACAGGGTCGCGCAGGGCCAGCGTACCCGCCCTGCCCTGGCATGACCGGCCAAAGCCGTCAGGGCGTTCAGCGCCACCCCCGCCGCCGACACGCCGATGGCGACATGCGGATCGGCGACGCCGACGACATAAAGCAGCAGCGGCACGGCCAGAACCGACCCGCCGCCGCCGAACAGGGTCAGCAACAGGGCGACGACGCCGCCGCTGAAGGCGGTCAGGACCAGCGGGGTCAGTTCGGTCGTCATCGGATCACGCCGCTCTTGTCACGGGCCGGGTCGCGGCTCTGTTCCACGGCATGACGGCCAGCAGCCGCGCCATGCCGCAAAAGCCCGTCGCGCCCGCGACGAACAGGCCCGCGCCGACAAAGGCCGACAGACCCCAAAAGCCCGGATGCACCAGCAGGCCCAGCGCCGCGCCGAGCAGGATCAGGCCGCCCGCGACCATCTGCACCTGACGCATCAGTTCGATCGGCTTTGAACGATCGGCATGGGTGGCCAGGCCCTGCGCCTTCCAGGCGTCCAGCCCGCCTTCCAGAACAAAGGCTTGGCCCATCGTCTTGGCCGCCAGACGCTCGCAGTTGACGCCCGTCCGATTGCCGGTCCGGCAAGTGAAGATGACGTCGCGCCCGTCGACGGCCGCCGGCGTGTAGGCGTCGAAGGCCGACAGCGGCGCATGAACGGCGCCGACGACATGCTCTCTGGCGAACTCGTCGTGCTCGCGGATGTCGATCAGCACGGCTGTATTCTGCTTCAGCCGGCGCGAAACCTCGGCGGGGGAGAGGGGGGTCAGGACGCTCATGGGGATCATGCCTTTTCGGAAGAAACAGGGGGACAATAGATTTCGGCCAGCACGGCGATGACCTTCAGGACGGCCGGATCGGCGATGCGGTAGAAGATGGTCGTGCCGTCTCGACGGGTGCTGACCAGCGCCTCGTCGCGCAGCTTGGCCAAGTGCTGGGACAGGGCCGATTGCGACAGGCCGACCTGGGGCAGCAGTTGGCCTACGGACATCTCGCCCTCGCCCAACTGACACAGGATCATCAGCCGCTTCTGATTGGACAGCGCGCGCAGCAGCGCCGCCGCCTCGCCCGCGCTGGCCTGGAAACGCTCAAGTCCGATGGTTTGAAGGTCGATCATGGGGCGCAATATATGCGCACTTGCTAAATAAGCAATGCCTAATATATTGGATCGCGAAAGGAGCGTTCTCCATGGCCCAATCTCCCGACGTCCGCGGCTTTTTCGATCCCGCGACCCACACCGTCACCTATCTGGTCAGCGACCCCGCGACGGGTCAGGCAGCGATCATTGACCCCGTCCTGGACTTCGACGCGCCCTCGGCCCGCACCTCGACGCGATCGATCGACGCCGTCACGGCGGCGCTGCGGTCGGAAACGCTGACCTTGGCCCTCGTGCTCGAAACCCACGCCCACGCCGACCACCTGACGGCGGCGGCGCACCTGCGTGCGACGACGGGCGTGTCGATCGGCATCGGCGGGCGGATCACCCAGGTTCAGTCGGCCTTCGGTCCCCTGTTCGGCGCCGACGATGTGCGCCCGGACGGCGCCGTCTTCGATCATCTCTATGCGGACGGCGACGCCTTCGCCCTGGGCGATCTGAAGGTCGAGGTGATCCACACGCCCGGCCACACCCCCGCCTGCGTCAGCTACCGGATCGGCGACGCGGTCTTCACCGGCGACACCCTGTTCATGCCCGACTACGGCACGGCGCGAACGGACTTTCCCGGCGGCGACGCCCGGACCCTGTATCGCTCGATCCAGCGCCTTCTGGCCCTGCCGGACGAAACCCGCATCTTCGTCGGTCACGACTACCTGCCGCAGGGCCGCACCGACTACCGATTCGAGACCACCGTGGCCGCACAACGCGCGCAGAACATCCACATCGGCGGCGGCGTATCGGAGGACGCCTTCGTCGCCATGCGAGAGGCCCGCGACGCCACCCTGGGCGCACCGCAACTGATCCTGCCCTCGCTTCAGGTCAACATCCGCGCCGGCGACCTGCCGCCCCCCGACGCCAACGGCCAGCGCTACCTGCGCCTGCCGCTAAACGCGATCTGAGCCCTAAGCCGACCGCTGCTTCAGCGGCGCGGTGCCATCGGCCAGGCTTTCGGCCAGATAGACCTCGGCCTCCTGCGCCGGCAGGGCGGGCGCATAGCCGAAGCCCTGACCATAGTGGCATTGCGCGTCCAGCAGCAGGCGGGCCAGTTCGGCGTTCTCCACCCCCTCGGCGACGACCTCCAGCGACAGGTCGCGACCCAGGTTGACCACCGACTTGACGATCTTGGCAGAGCCCTCGTCCTTGTTCATCGTCAGCACGAAATAGCGGTCGATCTTCAGCGTATCGAACGGCAGGCGCGCCAGATAGGACAGGGACGAGAAGCCGGTGCCGAAGTCGTCCAGCGCCAGCGAGGCCCCGACGTCTTTCAGCGATTGCAGCACCTCGGCGGCGCGGGCGGTGTCGCGCATGATGTCGCCTTCGGTGACTTCCAGCTTCAGCGCGCCCCTGGGCAGGCCCGTTTCCTTGATGATGCGCGCCACGTCCTCGCACAGATGCGGGCGCTCGATCTCGCCGACCGACAGGTTGACGCTGCAGAACAGCTTGCCGGCCAGCGGATGGCGTTCGATCCATTCCGCCAGCTGCCGCGCCGACTGGGTCATCATCAGCAGGCCCAGGTCGTTCATCATGCCCAGGTCGGCGGTCAGACCCAGGAACTCGTCAGGCGGCACCAGACCCCGGCGCGGGTGACGCCAGCGCGCCAGGGCCTCGAAACCGGCGACGGCGCCGGTGTTCAGGTTCACGATCGGCTGGAAGAAGGGCACGATCTCGCCGCGCACGAAGGCGTTCCTCAGATCCGCCTCCAGCGCCAGACGGCTCAGGCTGTCGCTTTCAAGCGCCCGGCCATAGGCGGCCGATCCGCCGCGCCCGGCGCCCTTGGCCGATTCCACCGCCAGCTCGACCCGGCGCAACAGTTCGGCGGCGTCGGGCGCATCCGGCCCGCCCTCCACCATCACCGCCCCGATGGAGACGGTCGGATAGATGTCGAAGCCCGCGACCCGCAGCGGCTGCTCCAGCGCGTCTCGAACGCGGTAGCTGGTGTGCGAGGCGGTCTTGGGCACGATGATGGCGAACTCATCCTCGCCGATCCGCGCGGCCGAGGCGTCCTTGTTGAAGGCGGCGGCCAGACGCGAACCCAGGGCCGACAGCACCAGGTCGGTCCGCTCGTGCCCCAGCGCCTCGTTCAGGCGCCGCAGCCGGTCCACGTCGCCGACAACGATTTCGTATTCGCCGGGCTGGGTCAGCACCTCGCTAACGCGGGCCAGAAAGGCGCGACGATCCAAAAGGCCCGTCAGCGTATCACGGTCCGATCCGGCGAACTTGGTCTCCAGCGCCACGACGCCGGCGGCGCGCAGGCCGTCCTCCAGCCAGACGCCACGCCACAGACAGGTCTCGGACCCACGCATGCGCAGACGTACGGCGATCTCGGCGCCCTCGTCCTGGGGTTTGAGCATCCGCTCGGCCAGGCTGCGATCCTGCGGCATGGCCAGGGCGACAAATCCGGCGGCCGTGCATTCCGGCGCCAAAGGTCCCAGGCCCAGCGATCGTGTAGCCCCGGTGAAACGCAGTTCGTCCGCCGCGGGCGTCCAGACCCACAGGGCCGTCTCGGCGGCGGCCAGCGCCTCGATGGCGGTCGTGGCGTCCCAGGCCAGCGATCGGGATCGTGGTGTCACGCGTCTCGCCCTTCCAGACGGCCCCCGGCCGTCAACGCTCGTCCTCGACCAGGCCGAACAACAAATGGTCTGCCCACTCGCCGTTAATTTTCAAATAAGCGCGAGCCCGACCTTCGTTGCGAAAGCCGGATTTCTCCAGCACCCGTCGCGACCCGTGGTTGGTGGGAAGACAGGCCGCCTCCAGCCGGTGCAGCTTCAGCTTGTCGAACGCGTATCCGACGACGGCCCGAACGCCCGCCGTCGCCACGCCCTGACCGGAAAACGGCTGGCCGATCCAGTAGCCCAGCGTCCCCGTCTCGGCGACGCCGCGCCTCACGTTCGACAGGGTCACCGCCCCCGCCAGGGTCTTGCCGTCCTGAACGAAGACGAAGAAGGGCCAGGCATTGCCGAGTTCCATCTCGCGGGCATAGATCGACAGCCGGCGCCGGAAGGCCGCCTTGGTCAGGTCGTCCTCGGGCCAGGCCGGCTCCCACGGTTGCAGATAGTCGCGCGAGCCGTCGCGCAGCGTGGACCAGGCGGCGTAATCGGCGGCGCGCGGCGGGCGCAGCAGCACGCCGTCCCCCCGGATCACGGGTCCGGCCACATCGCTCATCCAGTCCAGAAGCGCCATCGATGGGGACTATAGCATCAAGATTCGGCTCTGAACCTTACGGTTCGGCCAAAAGTGTCGCTGTCAGTTTCAGCGCCAGGTCGCGGCCCAGTCCCTCGGGCGCGCCCAGCATCGGCGTCAGGATGTCCCCGATCAGCCCCTCGGCGAAGGCCATATAGGCCGCCGTCACCACCAGGGCCTTGGCCCGCTCGGCCGCCCTGGGATCCTCGGGCGCCATGGCCGCCAGCCGCTCGGCCAGATCGCGCACCACCTCGGCGAAGCTCTCCGCCCGGCCTTGCTCGCGCGCCAGCGCCAGCCAGGCCGCCATCTGAGAGGCCCCGCCCGGCCCGAAGGCGTCGAACACCACGCCCATCAACCGCCCCGGCTCGACGCCGTCGCGCCCCTCTCCCACGCCCGCGTTCAGGCCCGCCTCGATCCGCTGCGCCAGATCGCGCACCATCGCATCCATCAGCGCGCCCTGAAGCCCGGCCGCCGAGCCGAAATGATGGATCAGATTGGCGTGACCTACGCCCATCCGCTCGCCCACCGCCTTCAGCGTCACCGCCGCCGGCCCGCCCGACAGCAGCAGGTCGCGCGCCGCCTCCAGCGCCTCTTCGCGCGCCACCGCCCCGCGTCGTCGCTTTACCGGACCATTAGTTGACATTGATGTCAGTTAACTCCATCCTCTGCTCGAAATCGAGGAGCAGAACCATGGCGAAATCCGCCACCCCCGCCGACCTCCAGATCAAGCCGCGCGACCTGCATATCGACCGCGAGGCTCCGACGCCACGCTGGTGGCTGAACGGCGACCCGTTCGGCACCGCCGTGATGAACGCCCTCAGCCTCACCTTCCCCGACGGCGAGCGGTTCTTCATCCAGTCGGTCAAGCGGTTCGCCAAGGACGCGCCCCCGGCCCTGGCCGCCGACATCCGCGCCTTCACGGTCCAGGAGGGCGCCCACACCCGCGAACACATGGCCTTCAACGCCATCACCGAACGCGCCGGCTACGACACCGCCGAGATCGAGGCCTATGTCACAGCGCGGCTCGACATCGCCCGCGCCCGTCCGGCCCTGGCCCAGCTGGCGGCGACCATGGCGCTGGAGCATTTCACCGCCGCCTTCGCCCATCGGCTGCTGGCCGATCCGGAGCTGCTGAAGGGCTCGCCCCACGACCTGGCCCGCCTGTGGCGCTGGCACTCCATCGAGGAGATCGAGCACAAGGGCGTGGCCTATGACGTCTTCCTGCACGCGACCCGGGACCTCAGTCCGCTGAAGCGCTGGCGCATCCGGCGCTGGGCCATGTTCCTGACGACCCTGCTGTTCACCCGCACGGTGCGCGAGACGACCTTCATGCTGCTGAAGCAGGACGGCATCGTCGGCTGGCGCGCGCGTCTGGGCCTGTTCCGCTGGCTGTGGCTGAAGCCGGGTCTGTATCGCCGGATGATCGGCGACTACCTGGCCTTCTACAAACCCGACTTCCACCCGTGGCAGATCGACGACCGCGACCTTATCGCGGACGCGGAGGCCGGCCTGGCCCAACCGGCCTGACTCCTAAATCCGACCCCGCGACGGAGTTTTCGCCCAAAGGCGTTACAGTGTGCGGGGGACGGACGAGGAGAAGGCCATGGCTTCATCACCGACCGACGCCGCCGTCGCCCTGACGCGCCTGGGTCTGGGCGCCCGGCCTGGCGAGATCGACCGCGTCGTCGCTGATCCGCGCGGCTGGGCCATGGGCCAGATTCGGTCCCAGGGCGCGCCCCAGCCGTCTGGCCAGTTCGCCGACACCGCCGAACGCGTTGGCCAATATATCGACTATCAGAGCGACGCCGGCCTGGTCCGCCGCGACCGACGCGCCGCCGCTCCGGCGACGGCCGACGCCGCGCCCGCCCTCTCGCCAGCCATGCCGGACGCCGCCGATCCGCAAGCCGTCGCCCGGTGCGAGGCTCGTCAGGCCGCCCGCCGCGACATCACCCAGGACACGGCGCAGGAGTTCCTGGCTCGCGTCCAGCTCGGCGCGACCACCGACGACGGCTTCGCCGAGCGCTGGGCCTGTTCTGGTCGAACGCCCTGACCGTCTCGGCCGCCAAGTTCGCCAGCGGCGCCTTCGTCGGCCAGTATGAGCGCGAGGCCATCCGCCCCCACGTCTTCGGCCGGTTCGAGGATCTGGTCCTGGCCGCTGAACAGCATCCCGCCATGCTGCTCTATCTGGATCAGGCCCGCTCCGTCGGTCCCGACAGCTTGGCCGGCGCCCGCCGCAACGCCGGGCTGAACGAGAACCTGGCCCGCGAGATGATGGAGTTGCACACCGTCGGCGCCGACGGCGGCTATACGCAGGGCGACGTGACCGAACTGGCCCGCGCCCTGACCGGCTGGTCCGTTCCCGCCGCCCGCGACCAGCGTCAACCGAACCGTCTGCGGCGCGCGCGCAATATGGCCGCCCAGGCCGAGCCCGGTCCCGACGGCTTCGTCTTCCGCGCCAATGTGCACGAACCCGGCGCCCGCACCGTGATGGGCAAGACCTATCCCACGGCGGGCCTGGCCCAGGGTCAGGCCATCCTGCGCGACCTGGCCCGGCATCCCGCGACGGCCAAACGTCTGTCGCGCCGTCTCGCCGCCCATTTCGTCGCCGACGATCCGCCGCCCGCCCTGGTCGCACGGCTGGAACAAGCATGGACCGGATCCGGCGGCGATCTGGCCCAGGTCGCCCGCGCCCTGATCGACGCGCCAGAGACCTGGGCGCCTCAGCCCGCCAAGATCAAGACGCCCTACGACTTCATCGTCTCAGCCCATCGCGCGCTGGGAACCCAGCCTCAGCGGATTCAGCCGCTGCGCCAGGCCCTGCTCGACATGGGCCAGCCGCCGTTCGCGCCCCCGTCGCCCGAGGGCTGGCCCGACACGGCCGCCGACTGGGCCGGCCCAGACGCCCTGGTCAAGCGGCTGAACTGGTCGCGCACCGCCGCCGATCTGGCGCAAGCAAGCGATCCCAATGCCGTCGCCGCCTCCGCCCTCGGCCCGCGCCTCGGCGAACGCACCCGCCTCGCCGTCGCCCGCGCCGAAAGCCGGCCCGAGGCCCTCACCCTTCTGTTCATGTCGCCGGAGTTCCAACGCCGATGACCGCCCTCAACATGAACCGCCGCCATCTGCTGGCCGCCGCCTCCGCCGGGGTCGGCCTGGCCTTCGCCGGACGGGTCGCCGCCCAGACCGCCGGCCCCGCCAACAAGCTGGTCGTCGTCATCGCGCGCGGCGCCATGGACGGCCTGTCGGTGACCGTGCCTTACGCCGATCCGAACTACGTCCCTTTGCGCGGCGGTCTGGCCATCGCCGCGCCCGGCGAGGCGAACGGCGCCCTGGCCATAAGCGAAGGCGTCGGCCTGCACCCGGCGCTGGCGGGCCTGCACGCCCTTTATGGTCAGGGTCAGATGCGGTTCGCCCCCGCCGTCGCCCTGCCCGTGCGCATCCGCTCGCACTTCGACGCCCAGGACGTGCTGGAGAACGGCGGCGAAGGTCTGCGCCAGCAATCCGACGGCTGGCTGAACCGCGCCATCGTCGCGGCCGGCGGAACGTCGCTGAAAGGCCTGTCGATCGGCGCCCAGACGCCGCTGATCCTGCGCGGCGACGCCCCCGTGTCCAGTTGGGCGCCTGGCGGTCTGGTGCGCGACGGCGACCGCATCGCCTCCCTGCTTCAGGACCTCTATGTCGAGGATCCGATGCTGGGCCAAAACCTGGCGCGGGGCCTGGCGACCGAGCATCTGGTCAGCATGGAGGGCGGCGACCAACGCCTGCGTCGCAACGACGTTCAGGGCCTGGGCCAGGCCGTCGCCAAGCTGATGACCGGACCGGAGGGCGCCGACATCGTCGCCGTCTCGCTGGACGGCTGGGACACCCACGCGGGTCAGAGGGCGCAACTCCAGACCCGCCTGACGGGTCTGGATCAACTGGTCACAGGCCTGAAGGACGGGCTGGGCGAGGCCTGGTCGCGCACCGCCGTCGTCGTCGCCACCGAGTTCGGCCGCACCGCCCGTGCCAATGGCACCCAAGGCACCGACCACGGCACCGGCTCGTCGCTGTTGCTGGCGGGCGGCGCCGTCAAGCGCGGCGGCCCCATCGGCGACTGGCCGACCCTTGCCGACAACCGCCTGTTCGAGAACCGTGACCTGGCCCCGACCCTGGATATCCGTTCGGTGTTCAAGGGCGTGTTGCGCGATCATATGGGCGTCGACCGCGCCGCCCTGGACGCCCGCGTCTTCCCCGGCAGCGCCGCCGAAGCGCCGGCCATGGATGGACTGGTCTAGCCGTCACGCTTGCTTTTCGCGGCGCAACATCGCATCAGGACGCCATCACCTTGGACCCGGCCCTGTTCGCAGGCGACGGGTGGCTATCCCCGCCGCCGATCCGCTGGGAAACCGAGCCGCCAGAAACCGAAGCATCGGTAAGGCTCATCCAGATGAAATCCTGAAATGTCCATTATCGCCTCCGCGCGCCAGCAATGGCTCGCCAATCCTCGCCGCGATCTTCTGGCGGGGACCGTCGTGGCCCTGGCCCTGATCCCCGAAGCCATCGCCTTTTCCATCATCGCCGGCGTCGATCCCGCCGTCGGCCTCTACGCCAGCGTGGTCATCGCCGTGACCATCGCCTTCGTCGGCGGCCGGCCGGCCATGATCTCGGCCGCGACCGGCGCCATGGCCCTGCTGATGGTCACGCTCGTGCGCGACCACGGGCTGGAATATCTCTTCGCCGCCTCGATCCTGTGCGGCGTGTTCCAGATTGTCATCGGCCTGCTGAAGCTGGGCCGCTACATCAAGTTCGTCAGCCGCAGCGTCATGACCGGCTTCGTCAACTCCCTGGCCATCCTGATCTTCCTGGCCCAGATGCCTGAGCTGATCGGCCGGGGCTGGATCACCTACGCCCTTGTCGCGGCGGCCCTTGTCGTCATCTACGGCTTTCCACGCCTCACCAAGGCCGTGCCCTCGCCCCTGGTCGCCATCGTCGCCATCAGCGCCCTGGTGATCGTGCTGAATCTGGATGTGCGCACCGTCGGCGACATGGGCCAGATGCCGACCAGCCTGCCGATGTTCCACCTGCCCGCCGTCCCCCTGACGTGGGAGACGCTGGTCATCATCGCGCCCATCTCGGCGACCGTGGCCTTCGTCGGCCTGCTGGAAAGCCTGCTGACCGCGAACCTGATCGACGACATCACCGACACCCCGTCGGACAAGGATCGCGAGACGCGCGGCCAAGGGATCGCCAACGTCCTGTCGCCCCTGTTCGGCGGCATGGCCGGTTGCGCCATGATCGGCCAGTCGATGATCAACGTCACCTCGGGCGCGCGGGGACGACTATCGACCCTGTGGGCCGGGTTGTTCCTGCTGTTTCTGATGCTGGCGCTTCAGACCTGGGTCGCCCAAATCCCGATGGCGGCCCTAGTCGCCGTCATGATCATGGTCTCCATCGGCACCTTCGACTGGTCCTCGGTGATGAAGCTGCGCTCCACCCCGCTTCAGTCGTCCATCGTCATGATCGCCACGACCGTGACGGTCGTCGCCACCCACGACCTCTCCAAGGGCGTCATCTTGGGGGTGCTGCTGTCGGCGATCTTCTTCATGCGCAAGGTCGGCAAGACCATCGCCGTGACCGAGGTCCCGACGCCGGGACCGGGCGTGCTGCGCTACCGCGTCTCAGGCCAGCTGTTCTTCGCCTCGGCTGATCTGTTCGCCGCCAGCTTCGAGCATCACGGCCAACCCACGCGCGTCGAGATCGATCTCAGCGACGCCCATCTGTGGGATCTGACCGGCGTCGCCGCCGTGGACAAGGTCGTCTTCCGCTACCGCCGTCAGGGCGCGGAGGTGCAGGTTTTGGGCATGAACGACGCCGCCCGCACCCTGGTCACGCGGGTGGGGCGGTTCGAGAAGATGCATCTGCCGGACGGCGCCGGCGCGCATTGAGCCGTCAGGCGGCGTTGGAGGTCGGTTCGAGGTCGGGCTTGGGCATCTTGCAGATGCGGTTCAGGTCGGCCCGGATCGAGCTGCCCTGGAAGTGCGAGATTTCGGCGCCCGAATAGCCCTCTCCCGACAGCGCCTTGACGACGTCGCCGGTGTTCAGACAATCGTTGGTCCGAGCGAGCTGGTAGGCGCGCTCCACGACGTGGGTGCGGTTCATGTTGGAAGCCTTTCGTGCCTTCCAACAACGCGCGCCAAGCTAAACCGTTCCCATTATTGGATTTTCGGCCCGACCGGCCCGCGCTTGCATCTGTCATGAATATCTGCGCACATAGAGCTCGTCGATCTCTCTGCGTAACGCCCACTCTCTCTGCGAACGCACGAGTCAAGGCCGCTCCCATTCAGACCCGACAGGCCGCAGGGACGTTCCCTCGGTCAATTTCTAACGGAGGTCTCAAAATGGCTACCGGCACTGTCAAATGGTTCAACCCGACCAAGGGTTACGGCTTCATCCAACCCGACGACGGCGGCAAGGACGTCTTCGTCCACATCTCGGCCGTCGAAGGCGCTGGCCTGCGCGGCTTGGATGAAAACCAGAAGGTTTCCTACGAGCTGGAACGCGACAAGCGTTCGGGCAAGGAATCGGCTGGCCAGCTGCAAACTATCGGCTGATTTCAGCGTCACAGCTGAACTGGCGACGGCGGCTCCTCACGGAGCCGCCGTTTTCAATTGATCTGCGGCTGGATGCTAAAAGCGGATGATCCGAACGTGTCAGGGGCGATTAGCGAAACCGAGGCGCAACCGCTTTAGGGGTGGCCTTTTAGCCGTTCTGCCGCAGCCTGCATCCGAGCATTCGCTTCCCGCCCCATCTCTCGACATTCCGCCGCAGTTTTTTCAGGGCGGCTAGGGTCTGCGAGACCTTGCTCATACCCCTGCCTAAAACTCGAGACGAGCCAAGTCGGCACCCCTGGAGGTGCCTGATCGGAGGTGAGGCCATCCAACCGCGCCTTGGCACCGACTGGTAGGTGAGCGGCGCACGTGCCGGCGTATCTTCCCCAACCCATGAATGCGGCGACTGCTTCGGCGGTTTCAGGGTTCGCGGGAGTGATGATCGGGGGTCCTGCATTCTGTCCCATAAGGCCGGCACTTAGAAATGCGGCAATAATCATCTTTCTCCCCGTACCGAGCAGAGGGTGGCGGCGGACACCCCGCATGATCCTTACACACTACTAGCTCGTTGGGGAGAGTCGTAACGACGATCACCCGAATAACCGCAACAGGTCGAAGCGAGAAACTGCTTCAACTCTGTCATTGCAGCCCAGCAAACTGTCTCACGCCTTTGTCTTGTCGATCCAGGCGGCGAAGGCGTCGGTGAAGCTTTTCAGGAAGGTCTTGGTGTCGTCCTTCTTCAACTTGCCGTTCTCGTCCAAGAGGTCGGCGACATTGCCGATATAGGCCTCGGGCTGCTGCATCGTCGGCATGTTCAGGAACACCAGCGGCTGGCGCAGGTGGTGGTTGGCGCCGAACGCCGCGACGGCGCCGGGCGAGACGCTGACGATGGCGGCGGGCTTGCCCTGCCAGATGCTGTGGCCATAGGGACGCGAACCGACGTCCAGGGCGTTCTTCAGCGCGCCGGGAATGGAGCGATTGTATTCGGGCGTGACGAACAGCACCGCCGCGGTCGTCGCCACCTCCTCGCGGAACCGCTCCCAGGCCGGCGGCGGGTTGTCGGTCTCCAGGTCCGGGTCATAGAGCGGCAGGTCGCCGATCTCGACCGGCTCGATCTCCAGCCCCGGCTCAGCCAGCGCCTTCAGCTCCATGCCGATGGCGCGCGAATAGGAGCCTTTGCGCAGGCTGCCGACGATCAGGGCGACGCGGACGGTCATGGAAGGTCTCCGGGCTGGACGGGTTCAAGCGCCAGCATAACCGATCCGCGCCCCGGCGCGTTCCCTCAGCCCGCGAACAGGGCCGCCGCGAAGGCTTCGCCCGCCGGTGCGGCCGACTTCGGGCCCAGGACGGCGCTGGCCGCTTGGCCCGAGGCAAGCACCCGGCCGCCGACCGCGCGCACATCCTCGATCGTCTGGGCTTCCAGTTGCTCGGTCATCGACAGGCTGGAGCGCGGGGCGCCGAAGACCAGGGTCTGGGCGGCGTTGCGCCCCGCGCGGCTCATCGGATTTTCGTCGGACATCCACAGGCCGGCCTTCATCACCGCCTTGGCGCGCGACAACTCCTTTTCGGTCGGCCCGTTCTCGGCCAGGGCCCGCACCTCGGCCGCCGAGACCTCGGCCAGTTCTTTCGCCCGATCCGCCGCCGCCCCGGCGTAGATGCCCAAGACGCCCGTATCCTCATACGGCTCCTGATAAGCGTCGATGGCGTAGGCCAGGCCCCGCTCCTCGCGCGCGCTCTGGAACAGGCGCGAGGCCATGCCCCCGCCCAGAATCTCGCCGAACAGCCGCATGGCCGAAAGCGCCGGATCGGTCGCCGAAAGCGCCGGCAGTTGGAACACCAGATTGGCCTGTTCGATCTTGCGCGTCAGCTTGGCATGGCCGCCGACGAAGGCGGCCGGCGCGGGCGCGTCAGCCGGCGTCGCGACCGCATCGCCGAACCACCGCTCGGCCAGGGCAAGCAGTTCGGTCTCGTCCACCGCGCCTGAGACCGACACCACCATCCGGTCGGGCGAATACAGCCGCGCGCGCCACGCCTCGACCGACGCCTTGTCGGCCGGCTTAAGGCTGGCGACAGAGCCCAAGATGGGGCGACCCAGCGGTTGCTTGGCGAAGGCGCGCGTCTGCACCATCTCGAACACATGGTCGTCGGGCGTATCGAAGGCCTCGGCGATCTCCTGGGCCACCACGTCCTTTTCGCGCTCGATCTCGGCAGGATCGAGCGTCGGGCGGAACACCAGGTCCGACAGCACCTGCATGGCCAGCGGCAGCGAGCCGTCCAGCCCCCGCACCTCGAAACTGGTCCGCTCATAGCCGGTGGAGGCGTTGATGGTGCCGCCCTCGGCCTCGATCCGTTCGACGATTTCGCGCGCGGCCATGTCGCCGGCGCCTTTGAACACCAGATGCTCCAGCAGGTGCGACCAGCCGGAGCGATCCAGCGGCTCCCACCGCGCCCCGCCCTTGACGGTGACGACGACGGCCAAGGTCTTCAGCCCCGGCATCGGATCGCAGATGACGCGAACGCCGTTGGACAGGGTGTGAAGCGTAGCGGTCAGGACCCTAATCTTTCCTATCGCCGCGCACGCGATGCGCGGCGGCTTGAGAACCGTCTTTCTTGGTGCGACGGCGAAGCAGGGCCACATAGAAACCCGCAAGCGCGATCGCCAGTCCGAACCACGTCAGGGCGTATCCGAAATGGTTGTTGGAAAAGGCCGCAGGCGGCGCTGAAGGCCTCAGCGCCGGGAACTCGGGATTGACGGCGGTGATGGCGAACACGGCCTCGGGTCGCACCGGCCCGGAGACGTTCAGCGCCTTGGCCATCGCCGCCGTGTCACGGGCGTAGAAGCGGCCGTCGCGCGGCGCGGGGCTCATGGCGCCGGGCTTGTCGAACGTTCGGAACTCCCCGACCATCACCAGCGGCAGGGTGGTTTCGACCACGCGCGGACGCGCCGTCACGCCGTCGCCGACAAAGCCGCGATCGACCAGCAGGGTGAAATCCGCCCCCGCCGGCTTGCACGCCGAGATCAGCCGCACCCCGGCCTCGCCGTCATGAATGCTCTGAAGCTCGACAAAGGGCGCGCTGGCCAGGCCCGGACAGACGATCAACGCCTTCCTGAACTCCAGATTCCCTTCCGCCAGCACCTGCTCCAGCGGCGCGGGCGGTTTCGCCGCCGCCGCATCGGCCGCCGCGATCAGCCCTTCCTTCCACTCCAGCCGCTCGACCTGCCACACGCCCAGCCCGATCAGCAGGATCAGGCCCAGCACCGTCAGCACGGTCAGGATCCAGGGAAAACGCTTCATCGCTGGTTCCGATATTGCAGCCCGATCATCAGTCCCCGCCCCGGCCGCATCAGGGCCAGCGACAGGGCGACCACCAGCGGCAGCCAGACGACCAGATGCACCCACATGGGCGGATGGTATTTGATTTCGACGAACAGGGCCGAGAAGCCGACGATCAATCCGGCGATCTGCATGATGAAGCTGGCGGGGCCGTCGCCCGTCTGGATGATGGAATAGTCCAGACCGCAGGCCGTGCAGCCGGGCGCCACCTTCAGAAAGCCCGCGAACAGCGCGCCCTGGCCACACCGGGGACACCGCCCCCGCAGCGCCCACCGCACCGGCGTGTCGGAAACGACGACGGCGCGGGACGATGGCTCGTCCCGCGCCGCTGCGATGTCTTCAGGGCCGTCTTGGATCAACCGAAAACGACATAGACGAAGGCGAACAGGAACAGCCACACCACGTCCACGAAGTGCCAGTACCAAGCCGCCGCCTCGAAGCCGAAATGCTTCTGCGGGGTGAAGTCGCCCTTCAGCAGGCGGATCAGGCAGACCGCCAGGAAAATGGTGCCGATCAGGACGTGGAAGCCGTGGAAGCCCGTCGCCATGAAGAAGATCGAGCCGTACAGGCCCGAGTTCACGGCCTCTTCGTTGAAGAACAGCTTCTCGTGCAGGATGTGGTTGTACTCATAGGCCTGGACGCAGGTGAACAGCACGCCCAGGGCCACGGTGATGATCAGGGCGATCTTGGCGCCCTTGCGGTCGCCGACCTGGATCGCGTGGTGGGCCCAGGTGACGGTGCAGCCCGAGAGCAGCAGGGTCACTGTGTTCAGCAGCGGCAGCTGCCACGGCGACAGGACCTCGACGCCCTTCGGCGGCCAGGTCGACCAGGCCTTGGCGGTGTCGGCCCAGGTGCCGACTTCCGGCGTCAGCGCCCGCGATTCATGGAACAGGGCCATGTCGAAGAACATCCAGAAGAAGGCGACGAAGAACATCACCTCCGATGCGATGAACAGGATCATGCCGTAGCGCAGGCCCAGCGACACGACCGGCGTATGGTCGCCCGCCTTGGATTCCTTGATGACATCCGCCCACCAGCAGAAGGCCGAGATCAGCACGCCGGCCAGACCGGCGAAGAAGACGCCCGGCTTGCCTTCGGCCAGGAAGTTGGCGGCGATCGGGCCGCCGTCCGCCGGCGCCAGGCCCTTCATCCAGATCACCGCGCCGATGAACATGATGGTCGCAGCGACCGATGACACCAGAGGCCAGGGGCTAGGCGCCACCAGGTGGTAGTCGTGCTGCGGAGTGGCGTGGGCGTCAGCCATGAATCGCGTCTCTTCGTCGGCCAGAGTCGGTTGTTATAGCGGCTATAGCGTTCGATTTTCCCCGACGCCAGAGCCACGCCGTCTTTCCGCCTTGTTCGGGCATGCGGACGGGGCTCAGCTCTTGCGGGCCATTGGATCGGCGGGGTCGTCCGGGCTGTCGCCCAATGCGCCGCCCATGCCCATTCCGCCTCCCCCCATGCCCGCGCCCATCGCTGCGCCCATGCCGCCCCCGCCCTCGCCACGGCCGCCCGTTGCGCCGGCCCCGGCGCCGCGGCCTCCGGTCGAGGACGGGCGCGTCGGGCCTTGCAAGGGCATGTCCGGTCCGGTCGGCACGGGCGCCAAGTCCAGCGCCTGACGGATGAAGTCGCGCAGCGAAACGACCAAATCATGCGTCCGCACCGGCCGCCCGGCGACCAGTTCACGCGCCGCCTGTTGCGCCAGTCTCACCTGGTCCTCGGTGCCCAGCAGGATGATATCCGCAAGACTGGCCTCGACCGCGTCGCGGATACGCCGGGTCCGGTCCGACCCCGCCGTCGCCTCGGCGCTGAGATCCAGTCCCGCCTCGCCTTGCGAGACGTTGCGGCGGCTCAGGTCGCGCTTGTGCGTCGGATCGACGGTCAGGTCGCCGGTGAAAGACCCGCCCAGCACCTTATAGGCGGCGATCAGGGTCTTTAGCCGTTCGTTGATCTGGCGGTTCATCCGCTCGCGCCGCTGCTGGATAGTGAACATCATCACCAGCCGGATGCCCATGCCGATCAGCGTCACGAGCGCCAGCCCGACCAGGGTCAGCAACAGACTGTGCCAGTTGGTGAAATCCAGACCGCGCAAATTCCGTCTCCGTCTGGCGTGCAGCGTGCACCTGTAGGTGAAACGCGCGCAGACGCGAACGGCGCCGCGTGATCAGCCGTTCATCGCCGCGAACGCCTTCGCCGAAAAGGCCGACAGCGGCTGGGGAAGGTCGTCCAACGCGAACCAGCCGATGTCCGACAGCTTGTCTGGCTCGGTCAGAGACGGCTCGCCGGTGAAGTCGCGGGTGACATAGATCAGCGACACCCAGTGCTGGCCGTCGGCCGGAATGATCTCTTCGGCCAGGCACAGAAAGTCGACAGCGCCGATCTTCAGCCCGCTCTCCTCCTCGGCCTCGCGCCGCGCGGCGTCGATGGAGCGCTCCATCAGGTCGACCTTGCCGCCGACGATGTTCCAGAACCCGGCCTCGGGCGCCTTCAGCCGCTTGCACAGCAAGACCCGCCCGTCGGCGCGCTGGATCACCAGCCCGCAGCCGACGCCGGGAAAGTCCACCCCCGGCTTCATGCTCACGCCTTCGGCGCGTCCACGGACGGATAGAAGGTGTAGCTCAGGGTGATGTCGCGCGCGCCCTTGGCCTCACGGTCCGTGGCCAGTTCGGGGGCGATGAAATACTGGACCGGGAATTGGCGCGTCTCGCCCGCCGCCAGCGTCTGGTCGGTGAAACAGAAGCATTGCAGCTTCTGGAAATACGGCCCCGTCTGCTCCGGCGAGACATTGTAGCTGGCGCGCACCTGGATCGGCTTGTCCGAGGTGTTGGTCACGTCGAAATAGGCCAGGCCCGTCTCGCCGATCCGCACCCGCTGGGTCGACTGCTCGGCGCGGAAGGTCATCGGCACGCCGCGCACATTGGTGTCGAACCGCACCAGCACCGTCTCGTCCAGCACGGTGTCGGAGGCCTTGTCGGCCTTCATCGTCGTGCCGCCGAAGCCCGTGACCTGGCAGAACATCCGATAGAGCGGCACAGCCGCAAACGCCGCCCCGGTCATGCCCATCACGCCGAAGACGCAGATGATGGCGATCAGATTCTTGCGGCCCGCCTTCATGGCTGGGAGGTCTCCACCGCCGTCGCCAGCGCGCGCTCGGCCGCCTGATTCTGTTGCAGGCGCAGCACCGTGGTGGCGAAGACCAGCACGATGAAGGCCACCAGCGCCGAGGCGATCCAGACGTTGCGACGCTTGCGCGCGCGAAGTTCCTCAGGCGTCAGACGCATGGTTTTACGCTCCCAGACCGGACAGGGCCTCGACCAGCAGCGCCGAAAACAGCGCCATCAGATAGAGGATGGAAAAGGCGAACAGGTCCCGCGCCGGTTTGGCCTGGACCTTGACGTCATACAATGCGGCCTCGCGTCCCACGGCCTCGGCCTTGTCCGGCTCGTCGCCGGCGCGCGAGCGATAAAGGCGCACCGCCAGGCCGAGGAAGCCCAGGCCGCCCGCGACCGACACGACCAGATAGATGATCCCGCCCAGGCCCGCGAAGGCTGGGGCGATCGCGACCGGCACGAAGACCAGGGTGTAGAGCAGGATCTGCAACCGCGTGGACTTGGCGCCCTTGGCCACCGGCATCATCGGAATGCCCGCCTTGGCGTAGTCGCCGGCCGAATACAGCGCCAGCGCCCAGCTGTGCGGCGGGGTCCACAGGAAGATTATGAGAAACAGCAGCCACGCCTGCCACGGCGCATGGCCCGTCGCCGCCGCCCAGCCGATCACCGGCGGAAAGGCGCCTGCCGCGCCGCCGATGACGATGTTCTGGGGCGTCCGCCGCTTCAGCAGCAGGGTGTAGAAGCCAGCATAATAGACGATGGTCATGGCCAGCAGACCGGCCGCCAGCCAGTTGGTGTTCATCCCCAGAAGCATGACCGAGAACAGGCTCAGGATGACGCCGAAGGCCATGGCGTCGTTCTTGCGCACACGCCCCGCCGCCACCGGCCGGCCGCGCGTCCGCCGCATCAGGGCGTCGGTCTCGCCTTCCAGCGCCATGTTCAGCGCCCCGGCCGCCCCCGCCCCCACGGCGATGCACAGGATGGCGATGGCCGCGACCAGCGGATTGACCGATCCCGGCGCGACGATCAGCCCGGTCGCGGCGGTAAACACCACCAGCGACATCACGCGCGGCTTCAACAGCTGGAAGAAATCCTCCGGCTGGGCGGTCGAGATGGCGGGGCGGGTCTGAACTTCGGTCATCGGTGAGGGCCGCATAGCATACCCAAATGAAGAAGGCCGCCCCTTCCGACGGAAAGAGCGGCCTTCGATTTCATATTGCTGGAAAGGCTTAGTGCTCTTCCGCCTTGATGACCGGCAGTTCGTTGAACTGGTGGGCCGGGGGCGGCGAGGACAGGGTCCACTCCAGGGTCGTGGCGCCTTCGCCCCACGGATTGTCGACGCCCGGACGACGACGGATCGCCGCCTCGGCCAACATGATCAAGAAGACCAACACGCCGACCGCCGTGATCGCATAGCCGATCGACGAGACGTGGTTCCACAGGGTGAAGGCTTCCGGATAGTCGATGTAGCGACGCGGCATGCCCTGCAGACCCAGGAAGTGCTGCGGGAAGAACACCAGGTTCACGCCCACGAACATGATCCAGAAGTGGGTTGCGCCCAGGAACTCGTTGTACTTCACCCCGAACATCTTCTCGAACCAGTAGTAGAAGCCCGCGAAGATCGCGAAGACGGCGCCCAGCGACAGCACGTAGTGGAAGTGCGCCACCACATAATAGGTATCGTGCAGGCTGTAATCGATGCCGGCGTTCGACAGGACCACGCCGGTCACGCCGCCGACGGTGAAAAGGAAGATGAAGCCGATCGCCCACAGCATGGGCGTCTTGAAGCTGATGGAGCCGCCCCACATGGTGGCGATCCAGCTGAAGATCTTCACGCCCGTCGGCACTGCGATGATCATGGTGGCGGCGATGAAATAGGCGCGCAGATTGATGCTCATGCCGACCGTGTACATGTGGTGCGCCCACACGATGAAGCCGACGAAGCCGATGGCCACCATGGCGTAGGCCATGGCCAGATATCCGAACACCGGCTTGCGGCTGAAGGTCGAGACGATGTGGCTGATGATGCCGAAGCCCGGCAGGATCAGGATGTACACTTCCGGGTGACCGAAGAACCAGAACAGGTGCTGGTACATGATCGGGTCGCCGCCGCCGGCGGGATCGAAGAAGTGGGTGTGGAAGTTGCGGTCCGTCAGCAGCATGGTGATGGCGCCGGCCAACACGGGCAGCGACAGCAGCAGCAGGAAGGCAGTGATCAGCACCGACCAGGCGAACAGCGGCATCCGGTGGATCGTCATGCCCGGCGCGCGCATGTTCAGGATGGTGGTGATGAAGTTGATCGCGCCCAGGATCGAGCTGGCGCCCGCGACGTGCAGGGCGAAGATGGCCAGGTCGAAGGCGGGGCCCACGTGGCCCGTGGTCGACAGCGGCGGATAGGCCGTCCAGCCTCCGCCGAAGCCCTTACCCGGTCCGCCGTCGGTGAACATCGACAGGATCAGCAGGCACCAGGCGGCGACCAGTAGCCAGAACGAGATGTTGTTCATGCGCGGGAAGGCCATGTCCGGCGCGCCGATCATGATCGGCACGAACCAGTTGCCGAAGCCGCCGATCATGGCGGGCATGACCATGAAGAAGATCATGATCAGGGCGTGGGCCGTGACGACGGCGTTATAGCCGTGCTTGGATTGCTCCACGAGACCCAGCAGCTGGATCGACGAGCCTTCCTTGAAGATCTGGATGCCCGGCTCGGCCAGTTCCCAGCGGATCAGGCCCGACAGAGCGCCGCCCACGATGCCCGCCATGATGGCGAACATCAGATACAGGGTGCCGATGTCCTTGTGGTTGGTCGACAGGAACCAGCGGGTGAAGAAGCCCAGCTTGTGGTCGTGATGGTGGTCGTCGTGAGCGTGACCGATGTGGGTCGCGTCGCGGGTTACGGTAGCGTCAGCCATGTGTCTCTGTTCGCCTCTTACTGGGCGGCCGGCGCGGCAGACGCCGCGGCGGGAACGGGTTGGTCGGCGGTGGCGCCGACGGGGGCGGCGACCGGGGTCGCGGCGTCGGCGGCGGGCGCAGGCGCGGCTGCGGCCGGAGCGGCGGCTGCGGCGGGCGCGGCGACCTTGGGCGTCATCGAACCGCCCTTGGAGGCGATCCACTGTTCGAACTGGGCCTGGGTCACCACCCGGATCTCCAGCGGCATGAAGGCGTGGTCGACGCCGCACAGTTCCGAGCACTGGCCATAGAAGACGCCGGTACGCTCGGCCTTGAACCAGGTGGTGTTGATGCGGCCGGGAACGGCGTCGGTCTTCAGGCCGAACGCCGGCAGGGCGACGGCGTGGATGACGTCCGAGGCGGTGATGACCAGTTGCACCGTCTTGCCGACCGGCACGACCATCGGCTCGGTCGCGGCCAGGCGATAGGGCACGCCCTTGGCCTTGGCTTCCTCTTCCGGGAGCATGTTGGAGATATATTCCGCGACGCCCTGGTCCGGATACTCATAGGCCCAGTTCCACTGGTTGCCGGTCACCTTCACCGTCAGATCCGGCGACGGCATGTCGTGATAGGCGAACAGCAGGCGGAACGAGAACAGGGAGATGAAGACCAGGATCAGCACCGGCAGCACGGTCCAGATGATCTCGATCGTGGTGTTGTGGCTCCAGCGCGCAGGCGTCGGATTGGCCTTCTTGTTGTAGCGGAACACGATCCACGCCAGCAGGCCCAGCACCAGCAGGGTGATGGCCGTGATGATCGGCATCAGGATCACGTCGTGGAAGAAGTGCGCATCATGCTTCAGCGGCGACGCCGCCGGTTGCAGCGTGATGCCGCCCGGGGTCGGCTGACCCATCAGGTCCTGCGCCCACGTCGGCGCCGCAGCGAACATCGCCAGTCCGGCGCCCAGAACGATGGAGGACGCGCAAGTCGCGGCCTTCTTCAACGTCCCTTGGGCTCGCTTGCCCATCCCCATATGAGACTTCCCCATAAAACCGTTATGCAGCAGATACTTGCGAATGGCTCGCAAGAGATCACGCTGGCGCGATTCCCACGCCCGGCGTTCTCGGTCACCTATCGGATCGCTTTCGGCTTGCCAAGCGATCAACGGCGCTCAGGCCGCAAAGCCGCCTTCAGCCGGCCTCGATTAAATCGCTGTCATGTTTCGATAGCTACCTTGCGTCACAAGATACCTTGTCGTAGTCAATGGTCATCAACGGGAGAGCCGAGGTGCCAGAAACTATCGAGATACAGCTGAAAAAGGGCGTTCTGGGGCTTTGCGTCCTGGCCCTTCTGAACCGGGCGGACAGCTACGCCTACGAGATCGCCAGCCGCCTGTCGGACGCGATCGATATGGGGGAAGGCACGATCTACCCCCTGATGCGCCGCATGCAGTCCGAAGGACAGGTCGAGACCTACCTGGTCGAATCCTCCGCCGGACCGTCACGCAAATACTACCGACTGACCGAAGCGGGCCGGGGGGCCCTCGCCGCCCAGACCGCCGAATGGTCCGCCTTCACCAAGGCCGTCGACGCCATCGTGGCGAACGACGCCGATCAGGGAGCCGCTCAATGACGCGCGCCGAATTCATCGATCGTCTGAAGGAAGGCCTCGTCGGCCTGCCGACCACGACCGCCAACGACATCATCGCCGACTATCAGACCCACTTCGACGACGGCATCGCCGCCGGCCGCACCGAGGCCGAGGTCGCCTCCGCGCTCGGCGATCCGGTCCGCCTGGCTCGCGAACTGAAGGCCGAGGCCGGCATCCAGCGCTGGCATCAGGAGAAGAACCCCTCCGCCGCCGCCGGCGCCGTCTTCGCGGTCCTGGGCTTGGGGGCGCTGGACATCCTGATCCTCCTGCCCCTGCTGATGGGCGTGATCGGGACCGTGTTCGGCTTCTTCATCGCCGCCATCGGACTGTTCATCGCAGGCGGCGTGATCATGGTCGCCGGTCCCTTCGCCGGCTTCCCCGGCGGGCCGTTCGCGGCGATCCTGATGGGGCTGGGCCTGATGGCCGGCGCCGTCTTCATCGGCGCACTGCTGACCATCTTCACCATCTGGCTGGTCAACGGCGTCGTCTGGTTCGCCCGCCTGCACTACCGCCTGCTGAAGCCGGCGCTTGAGCCGACCAGCGTTCAATCCACCTCGACCTCGGGAGTCTCGGCATGATCCGCACCCTGTTCATCATCGCCGGCGCCGCCCTGGTGCTGTGCCTGGTCACCGTCGGCGGCGCGCTGGCGATCGGCGGCCATGACCTCCAGCGCCACGGCTGGGCCTGGACCATCAAGGACCAGGACGGCGAGACCATCCGCTTCGAGCGGGTCAAGGGCGGCGCGACCGACGACCTCGGCCCCCTCACCACCCGCACCCTCGCCTGGACCGGCGGCGAGACCCTGACCGTCGATTCCAGCATCGACGTCGACTATGTCCAAGGTGACGCCAACACCGTCGTCATCACCGGGCCCAAGGGTCTGACCGACCGTGTCCGTCTGGTCGACGGCCGCCTCGATCTGGGCGACGGCGACGAGCGGGTCGTGTTCGGCTGGAGCAACGGCAACTTCTCCGCCCGCTCCGAGCGCGACGAACTGAAGGTCGTCATCACCGCGCCCAAGGTGAACCGCTTCAACGCCAAGGGCTCGGGCGACCTGCAGATCACCGGCTATGACCAGCCGTCGCTGACGGTCGACATCGCAGGCTCGGCCGAGGTCACCGCCTCGGGTCGCACCGACGAGCTGAAGCTGGACATCGCAGGCTCCGGCGATGCGTCCCTCGGCGACCTGGCGACCCGCGACGCCTGGGTGGACATCGCCGGCTCCGGCGACGCCCGCATCGCCCCGACCGGCGACGTCAAGGTCGCCATCGCCGGCTCCGGCGACGTGGCCCTGGCCACCCGCCCCGCCAACCTGAACAGCACCGTCTCCGGCTCCGGCGACGTCTATCAGGACTGACGGTCACACCGATCGCCGACGGAAAAGGGGCTGATCCACCAGCCCTTTTTTCATGCGCCATCCTTCGAAACGGGGGGTGACGCCTTCACCCCTCGTCCCCTTCGCGCTAAGTCAGCCGCATGACTTTCGCTCCCCTCCCCGACGCCGGCGCCAACTGGGTCGATCGGCATGCGCCGGAGGGGCTGAAGCCGTGGTTGAAGCTGGGGCGGTTCGATCGGCCCATCGGCATCTGGTTGCTACTGCTGCCTGGGTGGCAGGGGATCGCCCTGGCCTTGGCGCAATATCGGCAGGCGCCGGGTCTCTATGATCTGTGGCTGTTTATCGGCTTCGGCATCGGCGCTTGTCTGATGCGAGCGGCGGGGTGCGCCTTCAACGATATCGTCGATCGGGATTTCGACGCCCAGGTCGCCCGCACCGCCCAGCGCCCCATTCCGTCTGGCCGGATCAGTGTCAAACAGGCCTGGGCCTTCGTGGTGGGATGCAGCCTAATCAGCCTTTTGATCCTGTTGACTCTGCCGACCGTCGCCATCGGGCTGGGCGTCGGGTCGCTGGTGCTGGTCGCGGCCTATCCCTTCATGAAGCGGATCACCTGGTGGCCCCAGGCCTGGCTGGGCCTGACCTTCAACTGGGGCGCCCTGATGGGGTTCGCCGCCGCCCTGCCGCTGGCGGCGGCCGCCTTGCTGCTGCCCGCCGATCTCGCCGGCGAGTTCCGGCCATTCCTATGGTCACCCGCCGGCAACAGCGGCCATGCGATCGCACTAGCTTGGCAGGCCTATATTCCCGCCGTCCTGCTGTGGATCGGCGGCGTCTTCTGGACCCTGGGCTACGACACCATCTATGCGCTTCAGGACATCGAGGACGACGCCATGATCGGCGTGAAATCCTCGGCCCGTCGCCTGGCCTCAGCCGTGCAGCCGGGCGTGGCGGTCTTTTATGGCCTGACAGTAATCCTTGCCGCCCTGACCGGCCTCGCCGCGGGGCTTGGGCCGCTGTTCTGGCTCTGTCTGGTGATCTATGCCGTCCATCTGGCGTGTCAGGTCATCCGGCTGGACCGCAACGACGGCGCCCTGGCGCTGAAACTGTTCAAGTCCAATCGCGAGGCCGGTCTGATCCTGCTGGCCGCTATCGCCCTTGGCTCAATCTCCCTGTGATCCCCCGATGATGGAGTTTCCCATGTCGCGCACCGCCCGCACCCTGCTGCTGTCCGCCGCTGTCGCCGCCACGCTTTGTGCATCTCTGGCCGCCTGCCAGCGCAAGGAAGACAAGGCCCAGGCGCCGGCCGCGCCGGCTCCAGTCGCTGCGCCGGCCGTGTCGAATACCCCCGTCGGCTATGACAGCAAGACCCCCTACGCCGCCGTCAAACTGACCCTGCCGCAGGCGATCAAGACCACGCCCGCCCTGCACGCCGCCCTCTATGCCGACACGGTGCGCGACCTGAAGCAGTTCGAGGAAGGCGCCCAGGCCGATCTCAGCGAGGCCGGCGGCGGCCCGAATCCTTATGAAAAGACCATCGCCTTCACGCCCGGCGCCGAGACCGGCAAGCTGGTCAGCCTGGCGCGCACCGATTTCGAGTTCACCGGCGGCGCCCATCCCAACACCAGTTTCGACGCCGTGATCTGGGACAAGACGACCAACAAGCGGCTGGGCTTCGCCGACCTGTTCCGACCGGGCGCCGACCTGTCGGTTCTGGACAAGGCCCTGTGCGCCGCCGCCAACGCCGCCAAACAGGCCCGTTCGCCGGGCTCGGAGGCCGCGACCCTGGACGGCAAGATGTGGACCTGCCCCAAGGCCGTCTCGACGCCCTTCGTCCTGACGCCGGGCGCGACGCCGGGCAAGGCGGGCGGCGTGACCTTCTTGCTGGGGCCCTATCAGATCGGCCCCTATTCGGACGGCCCCTACTGGATCGCCCTGCCGCAGAGCGTCTTCCGCGCCCTGCTCAACCCCGCCTACGCCGACCAGTTCGACGGCGTCCCGGTCAAGGCCGGCGACGTGACGCCGAAAAACGGCTGAACCAATCCTCCCCCGTTTGCGGGGGAGGATCTTCAAGGCTCACTTCGCCAGAAACGCGTCGATCAGTTCGGCGAACCGCTCGGGCTGATCGGCCATGATGAAGTGTCGCGAGCCGTCGACGCGGATCAGGGTCACGCCGGGCAAGGCCGCATACTCTCGCGTCCACATCGCATCGGCCATCGCCGCCGGCGCCCCGCCGTCTGCGTCGGCGGCGTAAAGCGCCGTCACCGGCGTCGTCATGTCCGCCAGCCCCGGCCGCGCATCGGTGGTCATCACATCCTTCATCGCCGAAGCCATTGCATGACGGTCGGTCGCCAGCGACCACGCCACGATCCGCGCCTGTTCCGACGGGGTGCGCGACAGGCCCTGCGCCGTCGCCTCCTGCTGAGTGCGGAAGCTCGCCGTGTCCGCTGACAGGATCATGCTGGCCGCCTGATCCGCGAAAGGCTTTGCGCTCTCTGCCGTCGCGGTCGGGCCAAACATGGCGCTGTAGAAGGGCAGCGAGTCGACCGTCATTACCCGCCCGACCAGATCCGGCTGCTGTTGCGCCAGCAGAAGTCCGCTCAGACCGCCCATCGAATGGCCGATCACCGCCGGCCGATCCAGCCGCGCCTGGCGGATGTAGCGCGCCAGTTCATCCACCTCGGGCTGGACAAAGGCGCCGTCGCCGTGCGCCCAGGGTTCGCCGGCGAAACCCGCCAACTGCACCAGATGAACGCGGTGCGACGCCTTCAGCCGATCCGCTGTCGCTCGCCACACGTCGCGCGAAGACGCCAGTCCGGGGATCAGGATGACGTCGTGGCCTTGGCCCACCACCTCGACCGACAGCCGGTCGGAGACGAAGTGCGTGGCGGAGGAAGCCACAGGTGGCTCGGCTTGGGCTCGGGCCTGATCGCTAGCCACAGCACAGGCGATCACGACGCCCAGGATGACGGCAAGGCGCGACGGGGCGAAGACGCCCCGGCAAGGGCGAATGACGTTCGACATCACAGTCTCCAATTGTAAGGTTATTCTGACTTTTCGGTCAGCCCGCGTGCGGGTTTTCAAAGATCTCTTCGACCGGCCGCGCGAACACGGCGGCGATCCGGTAGGCTAAATCCAGCGAGGGGTCGTGCCGCTCCGTCTCCAGGGCGATCACCGCCTGACGCGAGACCCCCAGCGCCTGACCCATCTGTTCCTGGGTCCAGCCGCGCTCGACGCGTAGAAGCTTCAGACGGTTCTTCATCGGCTGCTCCGGATGAAGGGCGAAACGACGCCGTACAGGCCCCAGAAGACCGGAACGATCAGCCAGGTCTGCATATGCGGCGCGCCGGCGAAACTCTCGCCAAAGCCCCAGAACGTCGCCACGGCCATCGCCAGCCCCGCCGCCACTATGAACTGTTTGGCGGTGACGCCGCGCACGAACTCGTCGCTCTCGCGCATCAGCGCCAAGGTCGCCCAGATCTGCCCGATTACCGGCGCCGACACCGCCGCCGCCAAGACCCAGGCCGCCGGCTTGCCCATCAGATCTTCGAAGGCGTCGGTCGTCATCATCGCGACACAGATCGCAACGTAAGGCACGGAGAAGGCCATTGTGCGAACGATGTAGCGTCGATGCGCAGGCGTTCCGGTCTTCCAGGCGGTGAACATATCGGCTCTCCTTGTGTAAGGACAACCTGACACCGTCCGAATGTCATGTCAACCTGACTTTTTGTCAGGCGCGCCCAACATTCTTGCGTTGCTTTTCCAGACGCGCGTCAGACGTTAGACTTACCGCATGTCCGCCGCCCCGCGCATCGCCCCGTCGGCCCTGTTCACGCCTCAGGAATGGGCGCCGTATCAGATACGCTCGGCCTGGGTCGGCCCGCTGCTTGTGGCTCACTGCTGGGCCGTGATCGCGCTGGCTGTGATCGCGGGCGTCCTGATCCCATGGCTGATCCCGCTGTGCGTCATGATCGTCGGCACGCGCCAACTGGGTCTAGCCATTCTGATGCACGAAGCGGCGCATGGCGGCCTGTCGAGGTCGAACCGCCTGAACGATTTTCTCGGCCACTGGCTATGCGCCGTGCCGATCGGCGCCAGCCTAAAGGCCTATCGTCCCTATCATCTGACGCATCACCGCTTCGCCCAGCAGGCCGAGGATCCCGATCTGATGCTGTCGGCGCCGTTTCCCGTCAGCCCGGCCTCGCTGCGCCGCAAGCTGATCCGCGACCTGACGGGCCAGACCTTCTTCAAGCAGCGGGTCCTGCTGCCGCTAGCCCAAGCGCAAGCGCGCTCAAGCAGCCCAAGGGGCGATAGCGCGAAAGGAATGAGCGATAGCGCCCATGATTACGAGTCGATCGTGACAGGCCGATCCATCCTGCCCTTCCTCGCCTTCAACGCGGTCCTGCTGGCGGGCTTCATCGCCGCCGGCGTCTGGTGGGCCTTTTTCGTGTTGTGGCTGCTGCCGATGGCGACGTGGTTTCCGATGGTGACGCGCCTGCGAAACATCGCCGAACACGCCTGCGTCGAGGGTTCGTCGGCCGACCCCTTTCGCGCCGCTCGCACCACCAAGGCCAGCCTGTGGGAACGCGCCTTCATCGCGCCCTACTGGGTCAACTTCCACGCCGAGCACCACCTGTTCATGCATGTGCCCTGCTGGAAGCTGCCGCGCCTCCACCGCGCCATCCATGCGAAACCGCAAGCCGAGGCGATGGAGGTCGCACCCGGCTATGCCAGCGTGCTGAAGGCTGTTACGCGCCAGCCGGAATGACCTTCCTCGATCCCGCTGCCTTCATCCGTGACAACACGCGGCTCCAGCCCGTGCCGCATGCGCCGGAAATCTCTTTGTGGCTGGCCGACGAGATCACGCCCATCTGGCGGCTGACGGAAGAAGAGCTGGGCGAACTGGGGGTGCCGCCGCCCTTCTGGGCCTTCGCCTGGGCCGGCGGACAGGCGCTGAGCCGGTATCTGCTGGATCATCCGCAGGAGGTCGTCGGCAAGCGCGTATTGGACTTCGCCGCCGGTTCGGGCCTGGTCGGCGTGGCGGCAATGAAGGCGGGGGCGACCCATGTCCTGTGCGCCGACATCGATCCCTTCTGCCAGGCCGCGGTTGCCGCCAATGCGACGGCGAACGGCGTGATGCTGGACTTCACCCAGGCCAATCTGCTGGACGCCGCCCCGCCGGATGTGGACGTCATCTGCGCGGGCGACATCTGCTACGAGCGCCCGATGACCGACGCCGTTCTGGCTTGGCTGGCCCAGGCCCGCGCCAGGGGCACACGGGTCCTGATCGGCGATCCGGGACGCACATATTTCCCGCGCACGGGCCTGGATTTCCTGGCCGAATACCGCGTCCCGACCTCGCGCGAACTGGAGGACCAAGAGATCAAGCGGTCCTCCGTCTGGGCGATGCCTTAAGCGGCGGCTTGGCCCTCGTGACGGCCTTCGGCGAACTCCTCGATCATCTTGGCGTTGAAGGCTGGAATGTCATCGGGGCAACGGCTTGTCACCAGGCCCTGATCCACCACCACCGCCTCATTGACCACATTGGCCCCGGCGTTCTTCAGGTCGGTGCGGATGCTCTCGAAGGCCGTCATCGTCCGCCCCTCGACCACGCCCGCCTCGATTAGCAGCCACGGCGCGTGACAGATGGCGGCGACCGGCTTGCCGGCGTCGAAGAAGGCCCGAACGAACTTCACGGCGTCCTCGTCCGCCCGCAGCAGGTCCGGGTTGGCGACGCCGCCCGGCAGCAGCAGGGCGGAATAGGGCGAAGCGTCGACCGCCGCCACCGCCTTGTCGGCCGTGACCTTGTCGCCCGGCGTCAGATGGTCGAAGCCCTGGAACTCGCCGGCCTTCAGCGACACGATCTCGACCACCGCGCCCGCATCCTTCAGCGCCTTCATTGGTTCATTCAGTTCGACCAGCTCGACGCCATCGGTCGCCAGGATGGCGACGGTCTTGCCGGAAAGGGATTGGGCCATGAGGAATGCTCCGTTCGTAAAGGGGGTTCGGCGCGATGAACCCACGGCGCCTCAAAGGGTTGCGGCTCCGCTTGGCGGCGATGGCGCGCGTCCCCACATCGTGTCCATGCGATCGCTCCTGACCCTGACCGCCCTGTTGGCCGCTGCCGCCACACCGGCGTTGGCCCAGACCTATCCGCAGGCCGGCCAACCCTACGGCGCCTATCCGGGCGGCGTTCCCGCCGCCATCGCCGACCAGCACCGTTATGAGAACGACCGTCTGCGTTCTCAAGCGCAGTCGAACGCGGACCAGGCGCGTCAACAGCAGATCGAGACCCAGCTTCGCCTGCGCGCCATCGAAGGCGCACGCGAACCCACCGCTGCCCAGCCCTTGCCGCCCCGCCCGCTCTACAGCCCCGAACAGGAGCGGACCTTGCGCCAGTCCGCTGCCGAGCGCCGCCAGCAGACGGCCCAGGGCATGAGCCAGATCGACAACTGGCTGGCCCGTTCGCAATGATGCGTCCGAACTGACGCATCCCTTCCCTTGCACCCGCGTTCCTGCCTAGCTTAACCAGGATCGGGCGGAGGATAGGGCATGCGCTGGCAGGGTGGACGGACAGGCGGCGGCGGCATCGAGGATCGGCGCGGGCTGGGCGGCGGCGCCATCGCTGGCGGCGGCCTGGGCGTTGGGGTGCTGGCCATCATTGGCTATCTTGTCTTCGGCATCGATCCTTCGACCACGACGCAGCTCGCCAGCCAGTTCGGCGGCGTCGGCGCCGAACAGCAGCAGGGTCAGACCGGCACGCCCAAGGATCAGGCGGGTCAGTTCGTCGATGTTATCGGCGGCAACATCAACGACGTTTGGGCGCAGAAGCTTGAGGGCTATCAGCGGCCCAACGTCGTCATCTACAAACAGGGCACGCCCACCGGCTGCGGTTATGGTCAGTCGGCCATGGGCCCCTTCTATTGCCCCAACGACAAGACGGTCTATCTGGACCTCGGCTTCTGGCAGGAGATGGAGACCAAGCTCGGGGCCTCAGGAGCCGACTTCGCCCGCGCCTATGTCATCGCCCACGAGTTCGGCCACCACGTCCAGACCCTGACCGGCACCTCCGATCAGGTTCGCCAGGCCCAGCAGCGCGCCTCCGGTCAGGCCGAAGCCAACCAGTATTCCGTCGCGCTGGAGCTTCAAGCCGACTGCTACGCCGGCGTCTGGGCCCGGAACGCCTCGGCCGTTTCGAACGGTCAGGTCGCCCTGGATGCTGGCGAGTTCGAGGAAGGCATGAAGACCGCCCAGGCCATCGGCGACGACACCCTGCAACGGCGCAGCGGCGGCCGCGTCTCTCCCGAAAGCTTCACCCATGGCTCTTCTGCGCAGCGGGTGGAATGGCTGCAACGCGGCTATCAGTCGGGCGATCCGGCCTCCTGCGACACCTTCAGCGGCGCCTGATCGCCGCTCCCCCCCTCAGAACGATTGATTGACTGACGATGCACGACCGCGCCGGCACGACCGCACGCCCCGAAGACCTGATCGATCTCGACGCCCTGCTCGACGCCTATGAGACGACCCGGCCCGACATGGGCGATCCGCAGCAGCGGGTCGTCTTCGGCACCTCGGGCCACCGCGGCTCCAGCTTGGACGGCGCCTTCAACCAGGCGCACATCTTGGCCATCGCCCAGGCGATCGCCGAATACCGCGCGGCGCAGGGCGTCGACGGCCCACTGTTCCTTGGTCGCGACACCCACGGCCTGTCCGAGCCCGCCTTCCGGACGACGCTGGAGGTGCTGATCGCCAACGGGGTCGAGGTGCTGATCGACGCCCGCGACGGCTTCACCCCTACGCCGGCCGTTTCGCACGCAATCCTGACCTACAACCGCACGAACAGCCGGCAGGCGGACGGCGTGCTGATCACCCCGTCGCACAATCCGCCGCGCGACGGGGGCATCAAATACAATCCCCCCTCCGGCGGCCCGGCCGGGGGCGAGGCCACATCCGCCATCGCCGCCCGCGCCAACCAGTTGATCGAAGGCGGCCTGACCGAGGTCCGTCGCGTCCCCTTCGCCCAGGCGCATGCGGCGGCGGGCCGGTTCGACTACCTGTCCGCCTATATCGACGACCTGCCCAACGTGCTGGACCTGGACGCCA
The DNA here is from genome assembly GCF_027886425.1 of Brevundimonas vesicularis. Classification (NCBI taxonomy): domain Bacteria; kingdom Pseudomonadati; phylum Pseudomonadota; class Alphaproteobacteria; order Caulobacterales; family Caulobacteraceae; genus Brevundimonas; species Brevundimonas vesicularis. The sequence goes on from NZ_CP115671.1 coordinate 2,888,502, forward strand.
TCCGCAACGCCGGCGTCCGCATCGGCGCCGATCCGCTGGGCGGCGCGGCCGTGGCCTATTGGGGCGAGATAGCTGAGCGCCACCGACTGGACCTGACCGTCGTCAACGACGCCGTCGATCCACGCTGGGCCTTCATGCCGCTGGACGCCGACGGCAAGATCCGCATGGACTGCTCATCGCCCAGCGCCATGGCCGGTCTGATCGGCATGATGAAGGGCGGCTCGGCCTATCACGTCGCCTTCGGCAACGACGCCGACGCGGATCGCCACGGCATCGTTACGCCCGACGCGGGCCTGATGAACCCCAACCATTTCCTGGCCGCCGCCATCGCCTATCTGTTCGCGAACCGACCCGGCTGGGGCGCGGACGTGGCGGTGGGCAAGACCCTGGTCTCGTCATCGATGATCGACCGCGTCGTCGCCGGCCTGGGTCGCCGCCTGCTGGAAGTTCCCGTCGGCTTCAAACACTTCGTGCCCGGCCTGCTGGACGGCACGGTCGGCTTCGGCGGCGAGGAATCAGCCGGGGCCTCCTTCCTGCGCCACGACGGCACGGTCTGGACGACCGACAAGGACGGCATCCTCCTGTGCCTGCTGGCCGCCGAGATCCAGGCCCGCACGGATCAGAGCGCCAGCCAACTCTACGCCGGCCTGACCGACCAGTACGGCGCCCCCGCCTACGCCCGCGTCGACGCCCCGGCCAATCGCACCGAGAAGGCCCGGCTTGCCGCGCTCAGCCCCTCGGACGTGACCGCGACCACCCTGGCTGGTCAGCCGATCACCGACATTCTGACGAAAGCCCCCGGCAACGGCGAGGCCATCGGCGGGCTGAAAGTCGTCACCGCCGACGCCTGGTTCGCCGCTCGTCCCTCGGGCACCGAAGACGTCTACAAGATCTACGCCGAATCCTTCCTCGGCCCGGACCATCTGCCGACCGTTCAGGCCGAGGCCAGGGCCGTGGTGGCGGCGGCTCTGGCGGGCTGAAGTCGGTGTGTGTCCGCCGTTTCGAGATTTTCGCGGACTATTTCCAGTTCTACGTTTGCGACGAGACCTACGTCACCGACACCGCCGCCCTGTGGAGCTCGGACAGCGACCCCATGCTGGCCGTCAGCCCCGACCTGATCGCGATCGGCACGGTTCGCAACATGCTGGTCCCGGTCGAACTTGAAATCCTGACCACAGCGCCGACGCCCGACGCGGACGCCTGGGACCAGATGCGCGACTGCGGCCTTCGCCTGGCCAGCGGCGCGCTGATCGTGTTCGGCTGCACGGACGATCCGGATCAGGCCGAGCGGATCGCCGTGCCCGCCGGCGACTATGCGGCCCGCATTTCGCACGGCGGACTGAACACCCTGTCCGAAGACGGGCTTGACGGCGACGACCGCTATCGCATCCAGCTCTGGCCGGGCGCGGTTCGGCCCATCACAGTGCTCAAGCCCCGACCGTAATCTCCATCGGCCGTTCGACGAACAGGCCGGGGCCGCCCAGGTCCAGCGCAAGCCGCCGGTTCTCGAAGGCGGCCATGCCGATCAGGGCCTTGGGGAAGCCCGGCACGGCGACGTCGTCATAGATGGCGACCGTCGCCTGACGATACAGTTCGTCGCCGATGGTCAGGGTGCGCACGACGACGGTCTCGGCGCGCACCGTGCCGCCCAGGACGATGCTTTGACCCGGCGTGCGTTCGCGGCCGTCCAGCAGGCCAGCGGCCTCGGCCGTCTCGCGCGTGACGGCCAGCACGGCCGAGGCGCCGGTGTCGATCACCGCATTGACCGTCGCCCCTTCCAGGGTGATACCCGCCTGCAGGGCCTTGCCGGCCCGTGTCACCGGCACGGGCTTCAGCGACGACGACGGCGTCCAGCCCTCGCGCGGCAGGAACCGGACCCGATGCTCCGCCGTGTCCAGCTCCAGCACCAGTTCACGCAGCACGTCCTGCCCCAGGATCAGCGCCGCACCCAATCCCTGATCGCTGGCCAGGGGCCCCAGGCCGAGGATCGCCGCCCGCAATCCGGTCAGCCGCAAGCCGCCGATCGCCACATCCAGCGTCGTCCCGCGTCCGACCTGGGCGTCGCCGCCGACGCCGTAAGCCACCATCGGGATATTGAAGACGTTGGTCAGGCCCAGCCGCTCGACCAGCGACCGGTCGATGACCGAATACTGCGCCCCGGAATCGATCAGGGCCCGCACGGGCTGTCCGTTCACCGTCACCTCGACCGTCGGAGTCGGCGCGCGCGGCTCTGCATAGGGCAGCCAGCCGCTGGAGCCGTTCGCCGCGAAGGCGACCGTCGGCCCGCGCCAGACCACATGGTCGCGCAGCCACCAGGCCCCGCCTGCGCCGCCGGCGACCAGCCCCAGCCGGATCAGAAGATCGCGTCGTCTCATGCTCCTGACATGGACCGTCGCAGCGATCCGCGCCAGCGGGGCGATGTCGCAACCCCTTTTGCAGGACCGACGACATTGCCCCTGAAACGGCAAAAATGTGCGCCTAAACCGCCACTGCAACGTCCCGACGCGGATAGTCGGGCCACAGTCCGCGAAAACCCGACAAAATCATCCAGAAAGCGGGTGACGCCGCCGCCCCGTCTGGCTACGACCATCGGCGTCATGAGCACCTCCAGCGCCCGCTACGTCTCGACCCGAGGCCAATCGCCCGAAACCGATTTCTCCGACGCCCTGCTGCGCGGCATCGCCCCCGACGGCGGCCTCTATATGCCGACCGCCTGGCCCGGTCTGTCGCCCGAAGCCTGGACGGGAACGGCCGATTACAAAGCGATCGCGCTGCAAGCCATCGCCCCCTTCATCGGCGACGCCCTGCCCGCCGGCGCGCTGGACCGCGCGCTGGACCGACTGACCGCCGGGTTCGACCATCCGCTGGTTACGCCTCTGGTCGAACTAGAGCCGGGCCTGTTCGTGCTGGAGCTGTTCCACGGCCCGACCGCCGCCTTCAAGGATCTGGCGATGCAGCTAGTCGCCAGCCTGACGGACGAGGCGCTGGCCGCCTCAGGCGAGCGTCTCACCATTCTGACCGCCACCTCAGGCGACACCGGCGCCGCCGCCGTGCGCGCCTTCGCCGGCGCCACGTCGGTCGATCTGGTGGTGCTCCACCCGCTGGACCGCGTCTCGCCGGTTCAGCGCAAACAGATGACGACGGTCGAGGCCGACAATGTCCTGAACCTGGCCGTGCGTGGTGATTTCGACGACTGCCAGCGTCTGGTGAAGGGCCTGCTGGCCGACGAGGCCCTGCGCGAACGCGGCCGCCTGTCTTCGGTCAATTCGATCAACTGGGCGCGGCTGGCCGGCCAGATCCCCTACTATGTCTCCGCCACGGCCCAGTTGGGCGACGCCGCGACCTTCGTCGTGCCGACCGGCAACTTCGGCGACGCCTTCGCCGGCATCGCCGCCACGAAGATGGGCCTGCCGTCGAACGGCTTCGTCGCCGCCGTGAACCAGAACGACGCCCTGGCCCGCGCGCTGAACGACGGCCTGTATTCGCGCCGCCCGGCGGTCGAAAGCGGCAGCGTGTCCATGGATGTGCAGGCGCCGTCCAACTTCGAGCGGCTGGTGTTAGAGGCGACGGGTCGCGACGCCGAGGCGACGCGCACCGTATTCGAAACCTTCGCCCGTGACGGCGCCATCGCCTTCGATCCGGACCTTCTCGCCGCCCTTCGCGACAAGGTCTCGGCGGTCTCCATCGACGAGGACGAGACGCGCGCCGAGATCGCCCACGCCTATGAGGCCTGGGGCCGCGTCGTGTGTCCGCACACGGCCGTGGCGCTAGCCGCCGCGCGTCGGCAGGACCGCTCGAAAGGCCCCGTCGTGGCCCTGTCCACCGCCCATCCGTCCAAGTTCGGCGACTTCGTCTCGAACGTCCTGGGCTTCGAACCCGAACCCGCAAACGTCATCGCCGCTCTGGGCGACAAGCCCGAGCGGTTGACGATCGTCGATGGGACGATGGAGGCGGCGCGTGACGCCGTGGCGGCCTTTTCAGGCCGCCACTAAAACGTCTTAGCGACGGCCGCCGCCGGTGAGGGCGCGCAGCAGAAGCAGGCCGACGCCCGCGACCGACAGGGTCGTGACCAGCGGACGCTTGCGCGCCTCGGCGGCGACGGTGCGGGCCTTGTCGCGGTAGTCGACGGGGACCTTCTCGACCAGGCGATCGACCGAATCCATCGCCTTGCCGAAGGTTTCCAGCGAGCGGCCCTTGGCGTCGTTGTAGGCGCCTTCGACCTGCAGCTTCTGGTCGCCGACCAGCTTGCCGACGCCTTTTTGGAACTTGCCTTGCGCCTGCGAGGCGGCGCCGTTGATGGTTTCGTCAGTCATGATCTTCGTCCTCGGGGAGCGGCGGACTTCGCCGTTGCACCATCAAAATCCCGGCCAAGCTTTCGGTTCCAGCGACGAAGCCGCGCAGGCGCCTCAGGCCGGTTCGGTCGCGCGCCAGTGGTCCATCCGACGCAGGAAGACCGCCGGATCCTTGGGCGTCACCAGATTGGCGGGATCGTGGAAAATGCGGTCGTGCAGCCGGGTCACGGTGAACCGCAGGGCCGCCGCTTCGCCCAGACGCGGCAAGGCCGCCCGCTCGGCGCCGTTAAGCGGCCGCACGGATTCATAGCCGCGCTGGAAGGCCGTCAGGGCGTCCGGCATGGGTCGCCCCTCGGCGTCGAAGCCCCAGGCGGAAAGAGCGATGGCCAAATCATAGGCGAAGGCGCCGCTGCAGCCGAAATAGAAGTCGATCACCGCCGAAACGGCGTCGTCCTCGAACAGCACATTGTCGGGGAAATAGTCCGCATGGATCGCCCCGGTGGGCAGATCGGTCGTAAAGGGATCGCGCAGCCGCGCCAGCGAGGCGTTTACCTGATCCAGCAGCCGTCGATCCTCGCCCGAGGCCCCTTGAGCGCACCGATCGGCCAGCCGACGCCACATGGCCGGCCCGACCGGATTGACCCGTTTCAGATCAAAATCAGCCGCCGTCAGATGAAGCCGCGCCAGCACCGCCCCCGCCGTCGCCTGATCGGCCGATGACGGCGTGCGCAGCCAGGCGCCGGTCTTCCATTCGATCACCGCCGCCGCCCGGCCGTTCAGTCGTCCCAGCCAGGCTCCCGACCGGTCCTCGATCGGCGTCGGGCAAGGAAAACCGCGCGCCGCCAGATGCGCCGTCAGCCCCAGACAGAAGGGCAGCGAGGCCTCGTCCGTCCGTCCCTCGAACAGGGTCAGCACAAACCGGCCGCGCGTCGTGTCCAGGCGATAGTTTGTGTTCTCCACCCCCTCGGCGATGGCCGTCAGTTCGACCACCTCGCCGATGTCGTAGCCGGCTAGGAACGCCTTGGCGTCGGCGATGGAAACGGGGGTGAAGACGGCCATGGCCTTAGTTTAGGCCCGCATCGGCGCGCCGTGCACGCGTGATCTCGGCCAGGTCCGCCATGATGCTCTCGGTCGTGGCCCAACGCCCGGCGCCCCGGCCCCGGCAGCGCCAGACGCGGCCGTCGGCGCCATAGACCTTCAACGCATTGCCCTCGCCGCGCAGGGTCGAGAACAGCGGATCGCCATGGTCGGCGTTCAGCGACACCGACGGGCGGATCACCCCGTCCTTCAGATGGGCGGCGCCGATCTGGCGAACCCCGCCGGCGGCCGAGGTCGCTTCGGTCAGGTGATCGCGCGGCACGTCGCCATCGGGCGAGCGACCGAACGCTTCGTGGCACAGCAGCCGCACCTTGGCCGCCGCATCCAGGCCTTCCAGATCCGAGGACGGATCCTCCTCGGCAAAGCCCGCCGCGCGGGCGTCCGCCAGGGCTTCGTTGAAGGCCGCCCCGTCGCCCAGCCGCTCCAGCATGAAGTTGACCGTGCCGTTCAGCACCGCCTCGAAGCCGACCACCTCGCCGGCCGCACGGGCCGCGCGGACCGTCTCGATCATCGGCGATCCGCCCCCGACCGAGGCCGACCAGAAGATGCGTCGGCCATTGGCTTTCGCCAGTTCTTGCAGGCCGCCCGGATCGCGGCTGACCGCCTGCTTGTTGGCGCTGGCGACATCGCAGCCGGCCTCGAGCGCAGCGCGGATCACCGCGTGGCCCGCCTCGCCTTCCGACAGGGCCTCCAGCACAATGTCGGGCTTCCTGGCCCAGAGGTCCGCCGGGTTGGAGGTGAACAACGAGGCCGGACAGTCCACGTCGCGCGCCTTTTTCGGATTGCGGACCAGCACGCCCACGACCTCGTAGCGAGGATCATCGAGCAGCTTGGCCAGCACGCCGCCGCCGACCACGCCGCATCCGGCGACCGCGACCTTCAGCGGCGGCAGGGCGGGCGCGGGACCGGGCGGCGCCGACTTGTCGCCGATGACCGTGCCGTCGGCGCGATCCAGCGCCGCCACCTCGATCTCGACCCCGCGGCTTTCGCCCAGGTCGATGGCGTCGTGCTGGACCAGAGCGCCGCCGAGCTTGCGCGCCACGTCCCACGATGCGCGGCGATAGCGCAGGGCTGGGGCCGTCTTGTCGTTGGGGTCGTGGTCGTAAAGGCCGTCCACGTCCTTGACCAATCGCACCTTCTTCAGCCCCAGCTCAGCGGCCAGGAAAACCGCCGTCAGGTCCGATCCGCCGCGTCCCAGCAGGGCCACCTTGCCGTCCGGCCGCACCGCGCCGAACCCGGGCACCACCACCACCTCGTGCCGATCCAGCGCCTGTTTCAGATGGTCGGGTCGCAGGCCGCAGGGGCGCGAATGCTCCGGCTCGCCCTCCGCCACGATGCCCAGTTCGCGGACCGACAGGGCGCAGGCGTCCAGGCCGATCCGGTCGCAGGCGATGGCCACGAGCGCGGCCGATTTCTCCTCGCCCAGGGCCACATAGCCGGGCAGCAGGTCGTTGGAATGGGCCAGGCCCAGCGCCCGCGCCTCGCCCAGCAACCGGTCCGTCGCCCCGCCGAAGGCCGAGACCACCGCCACCACCTTTCGGCCAGCCCGCACATGGCCATAGACGGCCGAGGCGACCAGCGGCGCCTCCGCCGGGCTGCGCAGGATGGACGAGCCGAACTTCAGCACCACGACCTCTGGTGCAGGCTGACTGCTGGGGTCGAGGCTTTCGGATTTTTCTACGACGGCGAGTTGGGCGGACATCGGGTTCTCGGGAAAGGTCGGGATGGGGTGGGGTGAAAAGAAAAACCCCGCCTGGGGGACCGGGCGGGGTTCGGGTTCTGCGGTTGCCGGGGTTCGGCGCGCTAAACTCGTCCCGCCCGTTCGGGCATGGTGGTGGTGCCGGTGGTACCGCCGATAATCGTGCCGCCGAGAGTCATGCCGAAACGCGTCGCGGCGAGGCCGGCGACGGTCGAAACTTCGGCGATGAGCGAGCGCTGTTGCACAGGGCAGGTCCGGTTGAAATCTGAGCCTAGGGTGATCGGACGACCCTGACCTTGTCAAGTCGCATTGGATGATTTTTTCACGACACGTCGCTTATTGTGCGTTTTCACCCCCATCGCGTCGAGCCAAGCCGTCCATGAGGTTGAATTTTTCGCTTGACCGGCGCCGCCCGGATCATCAACGTAAAGTCACTCATCAAGACCAGCCGAGGGATTAGGCCCTTTGACGCTGGGGCAACCATCGGGTCTCACAGCTCGAAACGGTGCCAACTCCTGCGGGGTCCTTCGGGGTCGCGAGAGATGAGTGGAGCATCGACGAGACGACGCTCCACGCTCTGTCACCGCATCGAGACTTGCTGAGCGAGAACGATGCGGAACGACGATGACCCTGGCCGAAACCACCCTGCTCGAAGACCCGGACTGTCGCCGCGCGACAGCCCTTACCCCTGTCCGCGAACCGACGCGTGAGCGCGGCGGCGCCCGCGACGTCATCGTTCCCATTCCCGCCGACTTCCGCCTCGCCTCGAGCGAAAAGCTGAACCAGCCCAATATCGTCGGCCGCCTGCACGGGCGAATCGGCGCCCCTGTCGTCGTGGTCGCCGGCGGCATCTCGGCCGGACGCTTCGTCCATCGGACGGAGACCAACGGCCTGGGCTGGTGGTCGGGCGCCGTTTCGGTGCGCGGGCCCATCGACCTGAGCCGGCTTCAGGTCCTGGCCGTCGATTTCGCCCCCGGCGCCGAGTTCCTGGATGCGCCCGTCACCATCACCACCCAGGATCAGGCCCGCTTGCTGGCCTTGGTGCTGAACCATCTGAAGATCGAGCGCGTCGCCGCCTTCGTCGGCTGCTCGTACGGCGGCATGGTCGGCCTGGCCTTCGCCGAACTGTTCCCCGATTGGGCGGAGCAGCTGATCATCGTGTCGGCCGCCCACCGCGCCCATCCCCAGGCGACCGCCTGGCGCGGCATCCAGCGCCGCATCCTGCAGTTCGCCGTCGCCGCCGGCCGTCCGGAAGAAGGCGTCGCCCTGGCCCGCGAACTGGCCATGACCACCTATCGCACGGCCGAGGAATTCGACGACCGCTTCGACACCACCGCGCCCTCAGCCGTCGGCGGCGCCTATCCCGTCTGCGACTATCTGACGGCGCGGGGCCAGGCCTACCGGACCCACACCACCCCGGCCCGCTGGCTGTCGATGTCCGATTCTCTGGACCGCCACAGCGTGACGCCGGAAGCCATCACGACCCCCGTCACCCTGATCGGCTTCACCTCCGACCGTCTGGTGCCGATCGACGACATCCGCGAACTGGCCGCGCGGTTGCCAACCCTGTGGCGCTTCGTCGAGGCGCCCTCTCTCTATGGCCACGACGCCTTTCTGAAGGAGGACGCCTTCGTCGGCGACATCCTCCGCGCCGCCTTGAAGGATATCAAAGCATGACCGCCCGTCCCGCCAATCCGCACACCATCGCCGCCCGCACGGGCGTGGACATGGACACGGCCCATGGCGCGGTCATGCCGCCGCTGTATCTGTCGTCCAACTATTCCTTCGCCGGCTTCGATCAGAAGCGGAAGTACGACTACAGCCGTTCGGGCAATCCCACCCGCGACGTGCTGGCCGAGACCCTGACCGAGTTGGAAGGCGGCGCCGGCTGCGTCATCACCGCCACCGGCATGGCGGCGGTCGACCTGCCCCTGACCCTGCTGGAGCCGGGCGACCTGCTGATCGCGCCGCACGACTGCTACGGCGGCACCTGTCGCCTGCTGAACGCCCGCGCCCGAAAGGGACATTTCGAACTGCTGCTGGTCGATCAGGGCGATCCCGTCGCCTTCGAGGCCGCCCTGGCGCTGAAGCCCAAGCTGGTGCTGGTCGAGACCCCGTCCAACCCGCTGCTGCGTCTGGTCGATGTCGCCGACATCTGCACCCGCGCCCATGCGGCGGGCGCCAAGGTCGTGTGCGACAACACCTTCCTGTCGCCGGCGCTGCAGAACCCGATCAAACTGGGCGCTGACTTCGTGGTCCACTCGACGACCAAGTTCATCAACGGCCATTCCGACGTGGTCGGCGGCGCCGTCATCTCGGCCGACGCCGAGGATCACCAGACCCTGGCCTGGTGGGCCAACTGCACCGGCGTGACCGGCTCGCCCTTCGACGCCTATCTGACCCTGCGCGGCGTGCGCACTCTGTTCGCGCGCATCGAGCGGCAACAGGCCACGGCCGGCAAGATCGCCGAAAAGCTGGCCGCCCACCCGGCGGTCAAGGCTGTCCACTATCCGGGCCTGAAGTCCCACCCCAACCACGCCCTGGTCGCGGCTCAGCAGGCCGGCCCCGGCGCCATGCTCAGCTTCGAACTGCAGGGCGGTACGGACGCCGTGCGCGATCTGGTCGAGACGCTGGAGATCTTCACCCTGGCGGAATCGCTGGGCGGCGTCGAAAGCCTGATCGCCCACCCCGCCACCATGACCCACGCCGCCATGACGCCGGAACAGCGCGCGACGGCCGGCATCGGCGACGGCCTGGTGCGCCTGTCGGTGGGTCTGGAGCATGTCGAGGATTTGATCGCCGACCTGTTCCCGGCGCTGGACGCCCTCGTCCCGGCGAAGGCGGAAGCGGCGTAACTTTTTGCTTGCAGGAGGGGCCGAACCGGGGCAAATGCGCCGCCCCGGCCGCGGTCCCTTCGTCTATCGGTTAGGACGTCAGGTTTTCAACCTGAAAAGAGGGGTTCGACTCCCCTAGGGACTGCCACCGGCGGCGCCTTTGCAGCGCCCTTCCCGACCATCGTCGAGCGAACGCTCCGATCCCGGATTAAGATTTCGGTAACTATTTTGTTCGGAAACGGGCAGTAAGTCTTTCGATTCACGGACTTTTTTCGGACGCAGTCAGGAACTATCCACAGGGACTGTGGTTAACCCCTCGTTAGCTCGGCGCAGAAGCGCCTCTCCCTCCTGCACCGAGATACTCATGTTTATCGCCATCGCCCGCCCGGCGGTGGAGCCCAAAGGCCCCGACGCCGTCGCCGTCCCCGGCTCTCCCGCCATCGCCGAACTGTCGCCCCGCGCCCTGCATGCGCGCCTTCTCCAGAACGCCGCCCTGCGCCGCCTGCGCGGACTGGAGCGCCGCAGAGAGCAGCGTCTCGAAGACGCCGACTATTGGCTGCATGCCGCACCGATCGCCGTCCGGAAAGCCAGCGCCCTGCGCGAAGAGCGCAGCTTCTCGCCGATCCCCTGACAGTCGCCACACACCTCTGAATACATACGAGGGTGATTTGGGGTTGATTTACCGACCCTCGGTATCCGACAAGAGCGGATGGGCGAAGTCGGATCGGCGCTGTCATCTGCGAAGGCGATCCTGGTCACGGGCGGCGCGGGCTATATCGGCGCCCATGTGTGCGAGGCTCTTGCTGCCGCCGGCTATCTGCCCGTCACCTATGACAATCTGTCGACCGGCCGGCGCCGTCTCGTGCGCTGGGGACCGCTGGTCGAGGGCGATGTCTGGGACGCGGACAAGGTGCGCCACACCCTGATCGCCCACGACATCAGTGCCGTCATGCATTTCGCCGGCTCGTCCGTGGTCCCTGAATCAGTGCGCGCGCCGCTGGACTACTATCGCAACAATGTCGGCGGTCTGTTCGGCCTGTTGGGCGGGATGCGAGAAGCGGGCGTAAACCGGCTGGTCTTTTCCAGCACCTGCGCCGTCTATGGCGATCCCGGCGACGATCCGATCACGGAGGCGACGCGGCTGGCCCCCGTCACCCCCTATGGCCGCTCCAAACTGGGCTGCGAACAGATCCTGTCGGACGCCAGCGCAGCGCACGGGCTGAACGTCATCGCGCTGCGTTATTTCAACGCCAGCGGCGCCTCGGCGTCAGGCCTGATCGGCGAAGATCGGCCAGTCGAGACCCATCTGATCCCGCGCGCCATGATGGCCCTACGCGGCCAGATCGACGATTTCGCCGTTCATGGGACCGATTATCCGACGCCCGACGGCACGGCGGTGCGCGACTATGTCCACGTCTGCGACCTGGCTCGGGGCCATCTCGCCGCCCTGACGCAGTTGCTCGGCGACCGACGCGGCTTTTTCGCCTGTAATCTGGGGGCGGGTTGCGGCCATTCGGTGCGGCAGGTGCTTGAGGCTATCACAAACCATAGCGGCCTCCGCCTGCCCGACGCAGCCGGAGCGCGCCGTGCGGGCGACCCGCCGCATCTTGTGTCGGACATCACCCTGGCGCGCCAGGCGCTGGGCTTTGCGCCACGCCAATCGGACCTGGCCTCCATCGTCGCCAGCGCCTGGGCCTGGCACAGCCGGCTCAGCGCAGTTCGGGCATCCGCCGCCGCAGCGAGGCTTTCAGCTTTTCGAACTTCTGCCCCGCCGACTTGGGCCTTACCCGCCGACGCAGCTCCAGCCCGCCACCCCATAGCGCATGGACCGGCGCTTCAAGATGCGGATGGCGATCATGCTGATGGACGATGGGGCTGATGGTGGCGTCGGGATTGACGACCTTGCCCCCTTCAAACCTCAGCGTTTCGCCGGGCGTCAGGCCCAGGGTCGCCACACGCCCGTAGTTGGGGCGCAAGCGCATCGCCGTCAGACCCTGATGGATCGCCATGTTGAAGGCCGCCTGATCGGCGCCGAACGCCCCGCCGATCTCGGATCGCGGCGTCGCCGCCAGCGATAGAATCAGTCGCGACAGGCGCGAGACCTCGGCGCGCGGCCCAACGATGGTGCCGACGCACAGACAGGCCTTGTCGGCCAGTTGCCGCGCCTGGGCGTCGCCGAACAGGGCGCGTAGATACTTCATGTTGAAGGCATGATCGGCCAGCGGCGTCTCGGCCTCGACATAGGCCTCAAGTCCCTCGGGCGCCGGATCGAAGGGCGGCGCCTGGAAGATCACATCGCGCACGTCGCAGGCCAGGGCGGCGCCGGGTCGGTCGCCCAGCAGTCCGGCGAAGGCCACGAACCGCTGCATCACCGGATGCGGCGCCCATCCGCGCCAGACCGGCGCATCGACGGCGGTCACCCGATGCTGGGCCAGAAAGGCGCGCAAAGCCGGTTCGGCGTCGACCACCAGGGCTGCCGGACCATCGAACACGGCCCGCAGCGACAGGACGAAGGGCGCGATGTCGGCCGCGTCGTATCCGGTGGCGTAGCCGACAACGACATCGCCGTCCGGCAGGGGCGTAAACCGGCGAGCGACCTCGAACGCCTCGGCCAGCCAGTCCAGATAGTCCGACCGAACTGCCCCCTGTTTCATGGCGTCAGCGGTCGCCCATCAGATCGGCGAACCGGTCGAACAGATACAGGCTGTCGGTCGGCCCGGGCGAGGCCTCGGGGTGGTGCTGGACGCTGAAGATCGGCTTGTCCTTGACCGCGATGCCGCAGTTGGTGCCGTCGAACAGACTGACGTGGGTCTCGGTCACGGCGTCGGGCAGGCTGTCGCGATCGACGGTGAAGCCGTGGTTCATCGACACGATCTCGACCTTGCCGGTAGTCAAATCCTTGACCGGATGGTTGGCGCCGTGGTGGCCCTGATCCATCTTCACCGTCTTGGCGCCCAAGGCCAGGGCCAGCATCTGGTGGCCCAGGCAGATGCCCATCAACGGTTTGCCGCTGGCGACCAGCTTCTGGATTTCGGGCACGGCGTATTCGCCCGTCGCGGCCGGATCGCCCGGACCGTTGGACAGGACCACGCCGTCGGGATTGCGGGCCAGAACCTCTTCCGCCGTCGTCGTCGCCGGGACCACGGTAATGCGCGCGCCGGTCGAGGCCAGGGCGCGCAGGATGTTGCGCTTCACGCCGTAATCGATGACGACCACGTCCTTGCGGCCTTCGGTCTTGGGGTGCCCCTCCGGCCAGTCCCACAGACCCTCGTTCCATTCGAAGGCCTGCAGGGTGGAGGCGGGCTTGGCCAGGTCCAGACCGACCAGCCCGGTCCAGCCCTTGGCCTTGGCGACCAGGGCCTCCAGGTCAAAGTTTCCGTCAGGGTCGTGGGCGATGACGGCGTGCGGCGCGCCCTTGTCGCGGATGATCTTGGTCAGGGCGCGGGTGTCGACCCCGGCCAGGCCCACGACGCCGCGCCGCTTCATCCAGTCGTCGAAACTGGCGTCCGAGCGATAGTTGGCCGGATCGGTCGGAACGTCGCGGAAGATGGCGCCGCGCGCCGAGGTGTCGGACCCGCCGCCCATCTGCTCGATGTCTTCGACATTGGTCCCCACATTGCCGACGTGCGGGAAGGTGAAGGCCAGGATTTGGCTCATGTAGGACGGGTCGGTCAGGATTTCCTGATAGCCGGTCATGGCGGTGTTGAAGACCACCTCGCCCAGGGCCGAGCCGACGGCGCCCACGCCAATGCCCTGCAGGATCGTGCCGTCTGCGAGCGCGAGGACGCCGGTAGCGCCCGGAAGAATCTTCGTCGTCATGGGCGCGCTCCTAAAATCGAATCCGGCCGATACGAAGGCCGAAGGCAAACGGCGGCGTCGTTAAGCCCTGCCGCCTGCCCCGTCAACGTGGCGCGCGTCACCGCCCGTCGGTGATGGACGCCGGACCGATCAGCTGGAACGTCGCCTTGGCCCCGCCCTGGGCGTGCGGCGCCAGCCAGACGTCGAACAGACCGGGCTCGATGCGCCAGGTCTCGTCCGCGCCGATGAAGCCCAGCTGACGGGCGTTCAGGGTGAAGCTCACCTTCGTGCTCTGGCCCGGCTTCAGCGACACCCGCTTGAAGTCCTTCAGCAATCGGCCCGGCTGGGTCAGGCTGGCGACCCGGTCGTGGATATAGAGCTGCACCAGCTCCTCGGCCGGATGCGGCCCGGTGTTGGTCACGGTCACGGCCAGGTCCAGCGTGCCGGCCCAGGCCAGCCTGTCGCTCTCCATCTCGACCGGCCCATAGCTGATCGCGCCATAGGTCAGGCCATAGCCGAAGGGATAAAGCGCCGTATTCGTCGTCTCGCGATAGCGGGCCTTGTATTCCTCGCTCGCCAGATCGGGATTGGCCGGGCGGCCGGTGGTCTTGCGGTCGTAGGAATAGGGCTGCTGGCCCGACTTGTGCGGGAAGCTGACTGGCAGGCGCGCGGACGGGCCGTGATCGCCGAACAGGACGTCGGCGACGGCATGGCCCATCTGTTCGCCCAGGAACCAGGTCACGACGATGGCCTGGGCGTTCTTCACATTGCCTTCCAGCGCAAGCGCCCGGCCGTTCCTCAGCAGGATGACCATGGGCTTGCCCAGCGCCGCCATGGCGTCGACCAGGGCGACCTGCGGCGCGGGCACCACAATCTCGGTGCGCGACTGGGCCTCGCCCGACATGTTGGTCGCCTCGCCGATGGCCAGGACGATGACCTCGGCGTCGCGGGCGGCGGCGACGGCCTGCTCGATCCCGCCGTCCAGCGGCGTCTCGACGCCCGAGCCGCGTGCGAGGGTCAGGTTCTGCGGATCGCTCATGGCCGCGCGGAAGCCCGTCTCCAGCGAAACGCGTCGCTCGGGCGCGCCCCAGATGGTCCACGGCCCCCAGACATTGTCCACGTCGTCGGCGAACGGGCCGACCAGGGCGATCTTCTGACTCTTCTTCAGCGGCAGCAGGCCGTTGTCGTTCTTCAGCAGCACGACCGACTTGCGGCCCGCCTCGCGCGACAGCTCGACGTGATCGCGCGACCCGACCACCGCCTTTTCACGCACCGGATCGGTGCCGCGATAGGGGTCGTCGAACAGGCCCAGCGCCGCCTTGGTGTTGAGGACGCGGCGCACCGCCTCGTCCAGGCGCGCCATCGACACCTCGCCCGAGGCGACCAGGCTGGGCAGATGTTCCAGATACAGACCCGACACCATCGACACATCGACCCCGGCGTTGAAAGCCAGGCGGGCGGCGTCGCGGCCGTCCTCGGCGAAGCCGTGGGCCACCAGCTCCTGCTCGGAGGTGTAGTCGGAGACGACGAAGCCCTCGAAGCCCCATTCGCCGCGCAGGATGTCGGTCAGCAGCTTGCGGCTGCCCGAGGCCGGCACGCCATTAACGTCGTTGAAGGCGCTCATGATCGACAGGGCGCCGGCGTCCACCGACGCCTTGAACGGCGGCAGGAAGACCCCGCGCAGCGTCTGCTCGCTCATGTCGGTGGTGTTGTATTCGACCCCGCCGACGGCGGCGGAATAGGCGGCCATGTGTTTGGCGGTGGCCAGGACCGCGTCACGGTCGTCCAGACCCTTTTCGCCCTGGAAGCCGCGCACGCGGGCGGCGGCCAGCAGGTTGTTCAGCAGAACATCCTCGCCCGCGCCCTCGACGTTGCGGCCCCAACGCTGGTCGCGCGCCACGTCCACCATGGGGGCGTAGGTCTGGTGAACCGCCGACGCCGCCGTCTCGACCGCCGCGGCCCGCGCCGTGCGCCGGGCCAGTTCGGTGTCGAAGGCCGCCGCCTCGGCCAGGGGCACCGGGAAGATGGTCGATAGGCCGTGGATCACGTCCGCTGCGAACAGCAGCGGGATTTTCAGCCGGCTCTCTTCCATCGCCACGCGCTGGATGCGACGGCCCGCCTCGGCGCCGATGCCGTTGAACAGCGACCCAACCTTGCCTTCGCGGATCAGGGCGGTGACGCGCGCGGGATCGCCCGTGCCGTCCAGCGGGTTCACCGCCGTGGGCATCCAGCGGAACGGATCAGCCAGCAGGTTCAGCTGCCCCGCCTTCTCCTCGACCGTCATGGCTGCGATCAGATCCTCGATCTTTTGGCGGTGACGGGCGACGGTGCGGGACGCTTGGGCGGAAACAGGCATGGGGAACACTCCGGCGCCCATCAGGGCCAAAAGCCCCAGGCCAGACAAGAAATTTCTACGGGAAGCCGCAGGCTTGAGAGGTCGCGTCATTTAGGCTGGCGCTCCTTTCGGGGGACAATCGAGCAGCGAAGCGAGAGGCCTAGCCTCTCGGCCCCGACGGCTTCAACCCCCGCCTGCCATGTAAATCGATGTAACGCCTCGCTGCGCGGTCACGCCGCGTTTCGTCGCCATCATCCCAAGGCGATGTCCAGGAACATCATTCCGACCAGGCCGATCATCAGGCCGATCATCGACCCCTCGCCCTTGGACTTCTCGCGGGTCTCGGGAATGATCTCGGCGGTGACGACATAGATCATCGCCCCCGCCGCCAGCCCCAGCCCCCACGGCAGGGCGCCGGGCAGCAGATCGACCACGCTGGCCCCAATCAGCCCGCCGACCGGCTCGACCAGGCCCGACGCCAGCGCCGCCGCGAACGCCGGCCAGCGACCGTATCCCAGGGTCGCCATCGCCGCCGACACCGCCAGCCCCTCGGGCATGTTCTGGATGCCGATGCCGAGCGCCGTGGACAGGCCTTGGTGCATGTCGCCGCCGCCGAAGCTGACGCCCACCGCCGCCCCCTCGGGGAAGTTGTGCAGGGTGATGGCGATGATGAACAGCCAGATGCGCCGCGACAGGTCGCGCGATCCCGCCGGTCCGATGGCCAGCATGTCCACCGGCGCGAACCGGTTCATCAGGCCGATCACCGTCGCCCCGATCAGCACCGCCGCCCCCATGACGCCGGCCGCCGCCGCCTGGCTGGCCCCGCCCGCCTGCAACACATCCACGCCGGGAATGATCAGCGAGAAGAAGGAGGCCGCCAGCATGACCCCGGCGGCGAAACCCAGCAGGGCGCTTTGGGTCTGCACCCCCGCCTTGCGGAAGAACAGCAGAGGCACGGCGCCCACCGCCGTCATCATGCCCGCCGCCAGACTGCCCAGACCGCCTGCGGCGATGGGGGAAAGGGATTCCATCATCCGTCTGCATTGCGGCGAGACACGGCAAGAGACAAGCCCGAACCGTGGCGTTAGAGAAAGCTTCATGTCCCAGCGCGCCGCCCTCACCGTCGGCCCGAACGCTGCGTCGGCGCTGGGCGCCGCCCGGCGGGTCGTGGTCAAGATCGGATCCTCCCTGCTGATCGACGCGGCCACGCGCCAGCCGACGCGCGACTGGCTGGCGGCCGTCGCTTCGGATCTCGCGGCGATGAAGGCAGAAGGGCGCGAGGTCATCGTCGTCTCGTCCGGCTCGATCGCCCTGGGCCGAGGACGGCTGCCCGCGCTGGGCGCACGGCTGGAGGACAAGCAGGCGGCGGCCTCGGTCGGACAGTCCCTGCTGATGGCGGCCTGGTCCGGGGCCTTGGACCCGCACGACCTGATCGCGGGCCAGGTGCTGCTGACGCGCGACGACACCGAACGCCGTCGGCGGTGGCTTAACGCCCGCGCGACCGTCGAGGCCCTGTTGACCCACGGCGTCGTCCCCATCGTCAACGAGAACGACACGGTGGCGACCGAAGAAATCCGTTACGGCGACAACGACCGGCTGGCGGCGCGCACGGCCCAGCTGACGCGGGCGGACCTGCTGGTCCTGCTGTCGGACGTGGACGGTCTTTACACCGCCGATCCGCGCCGCGATCCAAACGCCGCCCATCTGCCCCTGATCGAGACGCTGAGCCCAGACATCCTGGCCATGGGCGGGGGCGCCAACGCCGATGCCGGCGTCGGAACCGGCGGCATGGCGACCAAGCTGGCGGCGGCCCAGATCGCCCGCTCGGCCGGATGCGCCACCATCATCGCCTCGGGTCAGACCCTGTCGCCGCTCAGCGCCATTCGCGACGGCGCCCGCGCCACCCTGATCGCCGCCCCCGACGGGCCGATGGCCGCCTACAAACAGTGGATCGCCGGCAGCCTGTCGCCAACGGGGGTCCTGACGCTGGACGCCGGCGCCGTCACGGCGCTGAAGGCGGGCAAGAGCCTGCTGCCCGCCGGAGTCACGGGCGTCTCCGGCGCTTTCGAAAAGGGTGACTGCGTGCGGCTGATCGATCCGAACGGTCGGGCCGTCGGCGTGGGTCTGGCCGCCTACGCCGCCGACGAGGCTGCGCGCCTTCGCGGCCGCCGCTCGGACGAGATCGAGACCCTGCTGGGCTATCGCGGGGCCTCGGTCCTGATCCACCGCGACGACATGGTGCTGGACGACCGATGACCGACCTCAAGACCCGAATGCTCGACCTGGGCCAGCGCGCCCGCACCGCCGCCGTGCTCTTGCGCGAAGCCCCCGCCGCCGCCCGCACCCGCGCGCTGGAAATCCTGTCCGCAAAGCTGACGACGGCCGAACCCGACATCCTCGCCGCCAACGCCCGCGATGTGGAGGCCGCCCGCGCCAATGGCATGACGGAGGCCCTGATCGACCGGCTGTCGTTGAGCCCCGCCCGCATCGCCGGCATGGCGCAGGCGGTGGCGACCATCGCCGCCGTGCCCGATCCGCTGGGCGTCGAGACCGAACGCTGGACCCCCGCCAACGGTCTGGACATCGCCCGCGTCCGCACCCCGATCGGCGTGCTGGGCGTCATCTACGAGAGCCGCCCCAACGTCACCGCCGACGCCGCCGCCCTATGCATCCGCTCGGGCAATGCCGCCATCCTGCGCTGCGGCTCGGACTGCCTTCAGTCCTCCCTGGCCATCGCCGCCCTGATCGCGGAAGCCCTCGCCGAAGCCGGCCTGCCCGCCGATGCGGTGCAATTGGTCGACACCCCCGATCGCGAAGCCGTGGGCCTGATGCTGACCGGGCTGAACGGCGCCATCGACGTCATCGTGCCGCGCGGCGGCAAGAGCCTGGTCGCCCGCGTCCAGGCCGAGGCGCGAACGGCCGTGCTCAGCCACCTGGAAGGCCTGAACCACACCTATCTGCATGAGGCCGCCGATCTTGAGACCGCCCGCGCCATCGTCCTGAACGCCAAGATGCGCCGCGTCTCGGTCTGCGGCGCTACCGAGACCCTGCTGGTGGACCGGGCGGCGGCCCAGCTCCTGCTGCCGCCCGTCGCCGCCGACCTGATCGCCGCCGGCTGCGAACTGCGCGGCGACGCCCACGCCCGCGCCCTGGTCCCCGCCATGACGCCCGCGACCGAGGCCGACTGGACCACCGAATATCTGGCCCCGATCCTCGCCGTCCGCGTCGTGGACGATCTGGATGCCGCCACCGATCACATCGCCCGCTACGGCTCGGGCCACACAGAGGCCATCGTCACCACAGACGCCCACGCCGCCGAACGGTTCGCCGCCAAGGTCGACAGCGCCATCGTCCTGATCAACGCCTCGACCCAGTTCGCCGACGGCGGCGAGTTCGGCTTCGGCGGCGAGATCGGCATCTCCACCAATCGCTTGCACGCGCGCGGCCCGGTCGGGGCCGAGCAACTGACCACCTACAAGTATGTGGTGCGCGGCCAGGGCCAGATCAGGCCGTAGGTCGCGCACGCTCTCCCTCCCCGTTCGGGGAGGGTGGCTGAGCCGAAGGCGAGGCCGGGTGGGGGCGGCTGGCGACATCCCGCTGAATGAGAAAAGGCGGCTCGTTTCCGAGCCGCCCCCACCCGGTCGCTGGCGCGACCACCCTCCCCCGTGGGGGAGGGAGATTGGTGCTTCGTCACCTCAGCCGCGCTGCGGCAGCGCATAGGCGATGACGTAATCGCCCTCCGGCGTTTCCATGAAGTGATGGCCGGCGGCGACGATCACCAGATACTGGCGGCCGTTCTGTTCGTAGATCATCGGGTTCGCCTGGCCGCCGGCGGGCAAGACGTCGGACCAGACGGTCTTGCCCGTCTCGATATCGATGGCGCGGATCAGGTCGTCGGTCGCTGCGGCGATGAAAATTAAGCCGCCGGCCGTGACCACCGAGCCGCCGTTGTTCGGCGTGCCGATCTCCAGCGGCAGCATCGAGGGGATGCCGAACGGGCCGTTCTTGCGCGCCGTGCCGAACGGACGATCCCACAGGGTCTTGCCGCTCTGCACGTCGATGGCCCGGATGCCGCCGTACGGAGGCTCCTTGCACAGCAGGCCGGTGAAGGGCATCCGCCAGCCGGCGTTGACGTCGATCGCATAGGGCACGCCCATCTGCGGATCGCCCGCGCCCTCGGCCTTGGCGCCCTCGCCGGTCGTTTCCTCCTGATAGCGGGGGTCGTCGCGGGGGAACCAGCCCAACCTGTTCGCCTCGGCGCGCGGCACCAGACGATTGTAGTTGGGCATGTCGTTATAGTTGGCGATGATCACGCCGCGACGCGGATCGAGCGCCACGCTGCCCCAGTCTGAACCGCCGTTGTAGCCCGGATATTCGATAAAGCGACGGTCGGCGGTCGGGGGCGTAAACTGGCCCTGATACGACGCCTTCTTGAACTGGATGCGGCAGATCATCTGATCGATCGGCGACATGCCCCACATGTCGACTTCGCGCAGGTCAGGCTTGGCCAAGGTGTTGAACAGCGAATAGGGCTGGGTCGCCGCACGCTGCGCCGGTTCGACGCCGCCGCGCGGGGCCGGACGATCCTGAACGCCGTGCAGGGGCTGGCCCGTGCGGCGATCCAGCACGAAGATTTCGCCGCGCTTGGACGGCAGGATCACCGCCGGCGTCACGCCCCCTGCGGTCGGCATGTCGACCAGCGTCACCTGTGAACCCAGGTCATAGTCCCAGACGTCGCGGCGGACGGTCTGATAGCGCCAGCGCGGCTTGCCGGTCGTGACGTCCAGCGCGACCAGGGCGCTGGAATACTGGTTCTCCTGGGGCCGGCGCAGCGACGAATAGTAGTCGGCGGCCGAGTTGCCCATCGGCAGATAGACCAGGCCCAGGGCTTCGTCGCCCGTCGCCGTCGTCCACATGTTCGGCGTGCCCGGCGTATAGGTCTGACCGGCCGGTGGAGCGGTGGTGATGTCGGGACGCATCATGTCCCAGGCGAAGCGCAGCTGACCGGTGACGACGTCATAGCCCTGGATGACGCCCGAGGCGTTCCACCGTTTCTGGCCGTCCAGCACCTGATGGCCCGTGACGATGACACCTCGCACGACGACGGGCGGCGAGGTGATCGACACCATGCCGGGATAGGGATTGCCCATCCCTTCCTTGATGCTGACGGCGCCGTTGGTTCCGAAGGCGGGGCAAGGCACGCCGGTGCGCGCATCGACCGCGATGATCCGGCCGTCCAGCGTGCCTTCGATGATGCGCGTCGCGCAGGGCTGGGCCTGGTCGACGTTGGGTGTGGCGTAATAGGTCACGCCCCGGCAGGCGGCGGTGTAGGGGATCTGCTCGTCCGCCACCTTGGGATCATAGGCCCATTTCTGCCGACCTGTGTCAGCGTCCAGGGCGAACATCTTGTTGCGACCCGAGCAGAGATAGACGGTGTCGGCGATCTTCAGCGGCGTGGTCTCGGCGCCGAACCGTTCGCCGGGCAGATCGCCGGTGCGGAAGGTCCAGGCCCGCTCCAGCTGCCGGACGTTGGTCTTGTTGATCTGATTCAGCGGCGAATAGCGCTGGGCCGCGTCCGATCCGCCATAGGCGGGCCAGTCCATGCCGGCCTTGGTCAGGGCGGGATCGCCGAACGGTCCGCGCGCGCCGGGCACTGGGCTGTCGACGCCAGGCGCGTTGATCTGACCGACCACCAGGCCGAACACGACCGTCAGGACCGCCAGACCAAGCGCGCCGAGGCCCGCCGTCTTGCCGCCGCCGCGCGAACGCAGAACAGGCAGGGTCGCCACCACCAGGAACATCAGCACCAGCGGCCCGACCAGGCGTGGGATCATGGCCCAACCGTTCAGGCCCTTCTCCCACAGCGCCCAGATCACTGTGGCGACGAAGACCGCGCCATAGAGCCAGGCCCCACGCACGTCGCGATAGACAAGCAGAAGGCCCGACACGATCAGCGCCAGGCCCGCGATCAGATAATACCAGGAGCCGCCCAGCATCGCGAGCTGAACGCCGCCGACCGTCAGAACCAGACCGATCACGGCCAGCAGGACCCCAAGCATCAAGGTCAGCCATCCCCCAAGGCCGGTCGGGGTTGTCCATCGGGGCATGGGCGCACTCTCTGTGGTCTGCTGAAATCAGTCCTTCGAACGCCTCGAGACTGCGCCGGTTCCTATTGTCGCACCCCTGGAACAAAATCCTGTTGCGGCGCAAACGGCCAACATCAGCAACTTTTGACGAAGAAACGCGTCAGATTGGATGATTTATTCTTTTTGTTTCGCTGAGAACGCCTCGCGGCAATAATATTTGCCTCTAACGCGTCGTTTGCGGCATATGCGAGATATGCACAAGACCCTGAAGCAAGGCGGGACATTCGTCGTCGAACCCCGCCGCCTGTCCAAGGCCTCGGCCGAACTGCGCGCACGCGGTTTCGGCGAGATCACGATTCCGCCCTCCACCGAGACGGCCGAGAAACAGGCGTCGCGCTGCACCGACTGCGGCGTGCCCTTCTGCCAGAACGCCTGCCCGCTTCAGAACAACATCCCCGACTGGCTGCGCCTATCGGCCGAGAACGAGCCGCGCGAGGCCTGGCGGGTGGCGTCCCTGACCTCGACCATGCCCGAAATCTGCGGCCGCATCTGTCCGCAGGACCGGCTGTGCGAAGGGTCGTGCACATTGAACCAGTCCGGCTGGGACGCCGTGACCATCGGCTCGGTCGAGGCCTGGCTGGGCGACCAGGCCTTCGCCAACGGCTGGGTCGAGCCGATCCGCCCGGCGGCCGAACGCGGCGAAACCGTCGGCATCGTCGGCGCCGGCCCGGCCGGTCTGGCCGCCGCCGACCGCCTGCGCTGCGAGGGCTATCAGGTCACGGTCTATGACCGTCACGACCGCGCCGGCGGGCTGCTGATCTACGGCATCCCCGGCTTCAAGCTGGAAAAGCACGTCGTGCAGCGTCGCGTGGATCGGCTGATCGACGGCGGCGTCCGGTTCGTTCTGGGCTGCGAGGTCGGCAAGGACGTGACTCTGACCGAGCTGCGCGCCCGCCACGACGTCGTCCTGCTAGCTATGGGCGTCTATCAGCCGCGCATCCTGTCCGCTCCCGGTCGCGGGCCGGATTCGACCGTCGCCGCCCTGTCCTATCTGACCCATCAGAACCGGCGCGACCTGGGCGACGCCGAACAGGACGGCTGGCACGAGGCGCGCGGCAAGCGGGTCGTCGTCATCGGCGGCGGCGACACCGCCATGGACTGCGTCCGCACCGCCGTCCGTCAGGGCGCGGCCAGCGTCACTTGCCTGTATCGTCGTGACCGCGAGAATATGCCGGGCTCGGCCCGCGAAGTCGTCAACGCCGAGGAAGAAGGCGTCGTCTTCGAATGGCTGGCAGCGCCCAAGGCCCTGCTGTCGCAAGGCGACCAGGTCACGGGCGTGCGCGCCGCGCGCATGCAGTTGACGGAAGGCCTGCCCGGCCAGCGTCGCGACATCGTGCCCGTGCCCGGCGCCGACTTCGACGTGCCGGCCGACATCGTCATCGAGGCCTTGGGCTTCTCGCCCGAGCCGTTCGCGGCGCATGAGGCCGATTTGCGCCTGCGCGACGACGGCACCATCAAGGTCGGCTCCATCAGCTTCGCCACCAGCCTGCCCGGCGTCTTCGCCGCCGGCGACGCCGTGCGCGGCGCATCGCTCGTCGTCTGGGCCGTCCGCGAAGGCCAGGACGCCGCCGCCGAGATCGATCGCTACTTCAAGACCCGCACCGAGGAGGTCGCGGCATGACCTGGTTAGACAAGTACAACGACACCCGCGACCGGCTGGAAGCCGGCAACGCCTATGACCGCGCCTCCGAGCGCGACGCCTGCGGCGTGGGCCTGGTCTGCTCCATCGACGGCACGCCGCGCCGCGACGTGGTCGAATATGCGATCCGCAGCCTGAAGGCCGTGGCCCACCGTGGCGCGGTCGATCCTGACGGCCTATCGGGCGACGGGGCCGGCATCATGGCCGAGCTGCCGCAAGGCTTCTTCGCCGAACAGGTGGCCTCGATCGGTCAGTCCCTGCGTCCCGGCCCGATCTGCGTCGGCCAGGTCTTCCTGCCGCGCACCGATCTGGGTGCCCAGGACCGCGCCCGCGCCATCGTCGAGACCGAGGCCCTGCGCGGGGGCTTCTGGATCTACGGCTGGCGTCAGACGCCCATCGACCTGTCGGTCGTGGGAACCAAGGCCGGCGCGACCCGGCCCGAGATCGAACAGATCATGCTGGCCCCGCCGCTGGACGACGCGGGCCAACCACTGGACGGCGAGGCGCTGGAGCGCGAACTGTATCTGTGCCGCCGCCGCATCGAAAAGACGGTCAAGACCGAGAACCTGGCCGGCGTCTATATCTGCACCCTGTCCGCGCGTTCCATCGCCTACAAGGGCATGGTGCGGGCCGAGTTGCTGGGCGACCTGTATCCCGACCTGGAGGACCCGCGCTTCGTCTCGGCCTACGCGGTCTTCCACCAGCGCTATTCGACCAACACCTTCCCCGAATGGAAGCTGGCCCAGCCCTTCCGGATGATGGCCCACAACGGCGAGATCAACACGCTGAAGGGCAACCTCAACTGGATGAAGTCGCACGAAATCCGCATGGCCGCACAGGCCTTCGGCGACCGCGACGGCGAGGTGAAGCCGGTGGTCCAGCCGGGCGGGTCGGACTCGGCGGCCCTGGACAATGTCATGGAGGTGCTGGTCCACGCCGGTCGCCCCGCCCCGATGGCGAAGGCCCTGCTAATCCCCGAGGCTTGGGCCAAGGACGATGTGGTCATGCCCGCCGAACACCGGGCCTTCTACGCCTATTGCAACGCGGTGATGGAGCCGTGGGACGGCCCGGCCGCCATCTGCGCCGCCGACGGCCGCTGGATCGTGGCGGGCAAGGACCGCAACGGCCTGCGTCCCCTGCGCGCCGTCGAGACGGTCGACGGCCTGCTGATGGCGGGTTCCGAAGCCGGGCTGGTGCCGATCCCCGAGAGCCGGGTGAAGCGCCGCCTGCACATTGGCCCCGGCAAGCTGATCGCGGTCGATCTGAAGCACGGCCGCGTCTATGATGAGCATGAGGCCATCGACGCCCTGTCCGCCGCCCACCCCTATACCGAGTGGCTGGACAATATGGTGGATCTGGAGCCGATCATCGGCCCCGGACCCGAGCCGCGCTCGGCCTCGGGCGAGGCCCTGACCCGCCGCCAGATCGCCGCCGGCTACAGCCGCGAGGACCTCGACCTGCTGCTGGATGCCCTGGTCCGCGACGGCAAGGAGGCGGTCGGCTCCATGGGCGACGACGCCCCGCCCGCGGTGCTGTCGGCCCTGCCCCGCCCGCTGTCGCATTACTTCCGCCAGAACTTCAGTCAGGTCACCAATCCGCCGATCGACCCGCTGCGTGAAGCGGGGGCCATGAGCCTGAAGACCCGGTTCAAGAACCTGGGCAATATCCTGGCCGAGGAAGAGGCCCAGACCGACGTCTTCGTGCTGGACAGCCCGGTCCTGACCAACGGCATGTACGAGCGGATGGTCGAGACGGTCGGCGCCGGTTCGACCGTGGTCATCGACTGCAGCTATGACGTGCCGGGCGAAGAGGCCCGCTCGGGCGCCGGCCTGCGTGCGGCGCTGGACCGGATCATGGACGAGGCCGAGGCCGCCGCCCGCGACGGCGCCGCCCTGATCGTGCTGACGGACCAGGCCGGATCGGCGGATCGTCTGGCCGCGCCGATGATCCTGGCCACCGCCGGGGTCCACGGTCGCCTGACCAAGGCGGGCCTGCGCTCCTACTGCTCGATCGTGGTCCGCACGGCCGAGACGCTGGACCCGCACGGGTTCGCCGTCCTGGTCGGGGTCGGCGCCACCACCGTCAACGCCTGGCTGGCCCAGGACCTGTTCCAGGAACGCCTGGACCGGGGCCTGTATCCCGGCCTGACGCTGCGCGACGCCTGTCTGAACTACAAGGCCGGCATCGAGGCGGGCCTGTTGAAGACTCTGGCGCGCAAGGGGATCAGCGTCATCTCCGCCTATCGCGGCGGCTGCGAGTTCGAGGTGCTGGGCCTGTCGCGGGCGCTGACCGCCGAGTTCTTCCCCGGCGCCCCGTCGCGCATCTCCGGCATCGGCCTGGCCGGCCTGGAGCAGGCGGCGATGAAGCGGCACCGCATCGCCTGGGGCGAGGCTGTCCCTTCCCCGGCCATCGGCGGCTTCTTCAAGATCCGGTCGGGCGGCGAAGCCCACGCCCACGAGGCCAAGACCATCCACCTGCTGCAGGACGCCTGCAACCGTGGCGATTATCGCCGCTTCAAACAGTTCTCCGAGGTCGTCCGCGCCCAGGCCGACCTGTCGTTGCGCGACCTCCTGGACTTCCGCGAAGGCACGCCCATTCCGCTGGACCAGGTCGAGAGCGTGTCGGACATCCGTCGCCGCTTCCTGACCCAGGCCATGTCGCTGGGCGCCCTCGGCCCCGAGGCGCACGAGACCCTGAACATCGCCATGAACCGCATCGGCGCCCGTTCGGTGTCCGGCGAGGGCGGCGAGGATCCGGAACGTTATCACCCGCGCCCGAACGGCGACGACGCCAACTCGGCGGTCAAACAAGTCGCCTCGGGCCGGTTCGGCGTCACCGCCGAATATCTGAACCAGTGCCGCGAGATCGAGATCAAGGTGGCCCAGGGCGCCAAGCCCGGCGAGGGCGGGCAACTGCCCGGCTTCAAGGTCACCGAATTCATCGCCCGGATGCGCCACGCCGTGCCTGGCACGACCCTGATCAGCCCGCCGCCGCACCACGACATCTATTCGATCGAGGACCTGGCCCAGCTCATCTACGACCTAAAGGCCATCAATCCGGATGCGCGCGTCACGGTGAAACTGGTGTCCGCCTCGGGCATCGGCGCCATCGCCTCGGGCGTGGCCAAGGCAAACGCCGACGCCATCCTGATCGCTGGCCACAACGGCGGCACCGGCGCCTCGCCCCAGACCTCGATCAAGCACGCCGGCCTGCCGTGGGAAATCGGTCTCGCCGAAGCCCACCAGGTGCTGACGCTGAACAATCTGCGCGGCTCGGTCACGCTGAGGACCGATGGGGGCGTCCGCACCGGCCGCGACGTGGTCATCGCCGCCATGCTGGGCGCCGAGGAATACGGCGTCGGCACCGCCGCCCTGATCGCCATGGGCTGTCTGATGGTGAGGCAGTGCCATTCCAACACCTGTCCCGTCGGCGTCTGCTCCCAGGACGAGCGGCTGCGCGACAAGTTCACCGGCACGCCTGACAAGGTGGTGAACCTGTTCACCTTCATCGCCGAGGAGACGCGAGAAATCCTGGCCTCCATCGGCGCGCGCACGATGGACGAGATCATCGGCCGCACCGATCTGCTGCGTCAGGTCCGTCGCGGCGGCTCGCACCTGGACGACCTGGACCTGAACCCCCTGCTGGTTCAGGTGGACGAGGGCGCGGCCGGCAAATGGGCCGACAAGACGACGCGCAAGCCCATCGCCGACAGCCTGGACGCCGCCGTGCTGAAGGACGCCGTGCGTTTCCTGGATCGCGGCCAGACGCTGGAGCTGTCCTATCCGCTGAACAACACCCAGCGCACGGTCGGCGCGGCCCTATCATCGGCCATCGTGCGCCGCTTCGGCGCGCAAGGCCCGGCGGGCCGTCTGAAGCTGCGGCTGGAAGGCATTGCGGGCCAGAGCTTCGGCGCCTTTGCGGCCAAGGGTCTGGAACTGCACCTGACGGGCGAGGCCAACGACTATGTCGGCAAGGGGCTGTCGGGCGCCGAAATCTCGATCCGCACGCCCGAATGGCGCGAGGATCAGCTGATCTGCGGCAACACCACCCTGTATGGCGCGACCTCCGGCCGGCTGTTCGTCGCCGGCGCGGCGGGCGAGCGGTTCGCGGTCAGGAACTCCGGCGCCGAGGCCGTGGTCGAGGGCCTGGGCGCGCACGGCTGCGAATATATGACCGGCGGGCGCGTGGTCGTCCTGGGCTCGGTCGGCTGGAACCTGGCGGCAGGCATGAGCGGCGGCGAGCTGTTCGTGCTGGACCAGCCCGGCCATGCCGAGCGCGCCCTGAACGGCGACCTGGCGGGCGTGACCGACATTGACGCAGAGGCGGCCGATCGACTGAAGGGCCTGATCGAGGCCCATCTGGCGGCGACGGCCTCACCCCTGGCGCGGCGTCTGCTGGCCGATTGGGACAACAGCCTGAACCGCTTCGTCCGCATCGTGCCCCTGACCGACATCGTCGCCCGCACGGAACGCCTGAAGACGTCCGCCTGATCTCCGCCGCCTGCCTTAGAAAGCCGCCATGACCCGATCCGCCGCCCTCGCCGTCACGCTCGTCGCCGGGGCGGCGGCCTTCGCCTCACCGGCCCTGGCGGCCCCAACCCTGGCGGACCCGGCCCTGCTGGCGCATCAGGCGCCGCTGATCATCGATACGGCGGCGACGGCCTGGATCCTGACCTCCACGGCCCTGGTCCTGCTGATGACCCTGCCGGGCTTGGCCCTGTTCTACGGCGGCATGGTCAGGAAGAAGAACATCATCAGCGTCGTCGCCCAGTCGGCGGCCGCCTTCGCCATCGTCTCGGTCCTGTGGTTCCTGGTCGGCTACAGCCTGTCGTTCGGCAAGGGACCGGAGGCGGCCAATGGCTTCATCGGCGGGGTGCAAGCGGCCTTCCTGAACGGCGTCACCGCCCAAACGGCCCACAGCCTGCTGCCCGGCCTGCCTGAGCTGCTGTTCGTCGCCTTCCAGATGACCTTCGCCATCATCACCCCCGCCCTGATCGCCGGCGCCTTCGCCGAGCGGATGAAGTTCTCGGCCAGCCTGCTGTTCTTCGCCCTGTGGCACCTGATCGTCTATGCGCCGATCTGTCATCAGGTCTGGGGCGGCGGCTATTTGGGCGGGCTGGGCGTGCTCGACTTCGCGGGCGGCGCGGTCGTCCACGTCAACGCCGGGATCGCCGGTCTGGTCTGCGCCCTGGTGCTGGGGCCGCGTCACGGTTTCGGGCGCGACAACATGGCCCCCGCCAACCTGGTCTACAGCGCCATCGGCACCGGCCTGCTGCTGGTCGGCTGGCTGGGCTTCAACGCCGGATCGGCAGGCGCGGCCGATGCGCTGGCCGCCACGGCCGCCTTCAACACCATCCTGGCCGCCGGCAGCGCCGCCCTGGGCTGGATGACCATCGAATGGTTCGATCGCAAGCGCCCGACCCTGCTGGGCCTGCTATCGGGCGTCGTCGGCGGTCTGGTCGCCATCACCCCCGCCGCCGGTTTCGTCGATCCCAAGGGCGCCTTCTTCATCGGCCTGATCGGCGGCCCGGCCTGCTATGCGGGCGCGGTCTGGCTGAAGCACGCGCTGAAATACGATGACAGCCTGGATGCGTTTGGCGTGCACGGCGTCGGCGGCATCGTCGGCGCCCTGCTGACCGGCGTCTTCGCCACCACGACCGTCAACGCCCTGTCGGAGGGGGCGACCGTGTGGAAACAGGCCGTCGGCCTGGTCGGCGTCATCGTCTGGAGCGCGGCCGGCACCTTCGTCGTCCTGATGATCTGCAAGTTCACCACGGGCCTGCGCGTCACCAAGGACGAAGAGGTCGAGGGGCTGGACTATACCCAGCACGGCGAGGCCATCCACTGACCCCACAGGGGCTGCCGGTTGATCCCGCCCTCGCCAGCCCCCATCTTCATCTGTGACGGACGGTCTTGCCGATTGCGGGAGACCGACCGCTCGGTCGCTGACGCAAGGACCCCAGATGACGACGACGCGCACCATCCTGTTCGACAGCCCGTTCCTGCTGGGCTTCGAACACACCCGCGCCCTGATCGACCGCGCCGCCAAGGCCGCGGCCGAAAGCTATCCGCCCTACAATGTCGAACAGATCGGCGATGCGGGCGTCCGCATCAGCCTGGCCGTCGCTGGGTTTGCGCCGGACGAACTGGCCATAACTCTGGACGGCCGCCAGCTGACCATCGCCGGCAAGCGCGACGACGCCGGCAGGGGTGAACAGGCCTTTCTGCATCGCGGCATCGCGGCGCGTGGCTTCGTTCGCAACTTCGTCCTGGCCGACGGGCTGGAGGTCGAGGGCGCCCGGCTGGAGCACGGCCTGCTCCACGTCGACCTGATCCGGCCCGAGGCTGAGCGCCAGGTGCGGCGCATTCCCATCACGTCCGGGCCCGTCACGGCCGGGTGAAAACCACAGCCATTCGAACCGCCCGGCGATCCGGGCGTTGTCAAATATGAAGGAGGCGGTCCTAATGACGCCGATGACGATGACCAAGGAAGACTTTGCCGGACTGGGCGCCCCCGACCTCGTGTATGTGCGCGAGATCAAGGCTTCGGACCTGCTTGAAGAAGCGGTCGAGATCAAGGACGTGGATCTGAACCCCGGCCAGATGCTCTATGCCGTCCACAGCGCCGACGGCGAGCGTCTGGCGGTCATGATCGACCGCGACACCGCCTTCGCCGCCGCCGTGGCGCACGAGCTGGAGCCGGTTTCCGTTCACTAGTCTTATGGATGGCGGCGCGCAGGCGCCGCCGTTTCAGGCCGCCGTCGCGGCCGTGGCGTCCTTGACGAACAGGGCGCGGATCGCATCGGTCGTGCGCGCCTGTCTCAGTTGTTCCCGCAGTTCGGGCGACCGCAGCGCGCGCGACACCGCCGCCAACGCCCTCAGATGCTCGGCGCCCGCCTTGGGCGGTGCGAACAGGCCGACGATCAAATCGACCGGCCGGTCGTCCACCGCATCATAGGCCACAGGCGTATCCAGTCGCACGAACACCGCCGTCACCTTCTCGACCTCGGTGAGACGCGCGTGCGGCACCGCGACCCCTGCTCCCAGCCCGGTCGATCCCAGCGTCTCGCGTTCCATCAAGGCGTCGAAAATACGGGCTTCGTCGAGGCCCAGCGCATGCGACGCCGCTTCGGCCAGGGCATGAAGCGCCTGTCGCTTGGACGACGCGCCGCTGCGCAGCACCACGCCCTTGGGCGCGAGCAGATCACCGATGTCCATTACACAACCTCGATACACGCAGAAGACAACGGCGCGGCCGCCCGTTTAGAGACAACCGCGCCGAAGTCAAACTGAGGCTTAGTTCACCGAACCGTTGGACTTGGCCGTCCGTTCGGGATCGATCCATCCCACATTGCCGTCCGGACGACGATAGACGACCGCCAGACCGCCGTGCGCCGCGTTACGGAACAGCACGACCGGATAGCCCGTCATGTCCAGCTCCAAAACGGCCCGTCCGACCGTGATGGTGCGGATTTCGTGCTCGGTCTCGGCGATGACCATGCCCACCGGCGGCGGGCCGTCGTTCTCGCCGGTGTCGCCGAAGACGTCGTCCTCCACGCTGTCGGGATCACGCAGCACGATGCTGCGTGCGACTTCGCGGGCGGCGTTTTCGGTCTTCTCGGGCGACAGACCCTTGGGTCCGATGTGGTGGTCCTTGAGCCGGCGCTTGTAGCGGCGAACCCGCTTTTCGAGCCGATCCAGCGCCTCGGTGAAGGCCGAGTGAGCGTCGCCGCCCATTCCGGTCGTCACCAGGGTCTGGCCCGACGCGAGGCGGACCCAACAGTCCACCTTGAAGTTGTGGCCGTCCTTGGACACCACGACCTCGGCGTCTTCACCGCCTCGGGCGAAGTATTTTCCGACCCCGTCTTCGAGTTCCTGGGAGATGCGCGAGCCTAACGCTTCGCCGACATCCACTTGCTTGCCGCTGACTTGGACTTGCATGCCGATAGAACGCGCCCGACCCGATTTGGTGTCAATCCAGATCACCGATTTGTGGTCACGCTTGGCCGAGTATGTCAGCCCGTCTTCATCATCCGGCGGCGCTCGACCGAGGACGGAATCCTCAAGGCTTCCCGATATTTGGCCACGGTGCGGCGGGCGATGTCGATGCCCGTTTCCTTCAGGATTTCCACGATCCGGTCGTCGGACAAAACGTCACCCTCAACCCCCTCGCCGTCGATCATGGATTTGATCTTGTGACGGACGGCTTCGGCCGAATGGGTCGATGCGCCATCCACCGACTGGATGGCGGCGGTGAAGAAGAATTTCAGCTCGAACACGCCCCGCGGCGTGGCGATATATTTGTTCGAGGTGACGCGGCTGACGGTCGATTCGTGCATGCCGATGGCGTCGGCGACGGTCTTCAGATTGAGCGGCCTCAGGAACTCGACGCCGAAGGCCAGAAAGGCGTCCTGCTGGCGCACGATCTCGGACGAGACCTTCAGAATGGTCTTGGCCCGCTGATCCAGCGACTTGACCAGCCAGTTGGCCTGGGCGGCGCAGTCGGCGACGAAGGTCTTTTCGGTGTCCGATCGCGCGCCGGCCTGAACCAGGCCGTGATAGCGTTTGTCGACCAGCAAGCGCGGCAGGGTGTCGGCGTTCAGCTCGACCCGCCAGCCGCCGGCGGGATCGGGCCGTACATGCACATCGGGCACGACCGTTTGCGCCGGCTCGCCGCCGAAGCCTGCGCCCGGACGCGGCGTCAGCGCCCGCAGTTCGGCGATCATGTCGGTCAGGTCCTCGCCATCGACCTCGCAGACGCGGCGCAGGCCCGCCAGATCGCGCTTGGCCAGCAGGTCCAGATTGTCCAGCAGGGCCGCCATCGCCGGATCGAACCGATTGCGCTCGATCAGCTGCAGCTTCAGGCATTCCGGCACCGACCGCGCCATGATCCCGGTCGGCTCGAATCCGTGGCAGACGCCCAGCACCGCCTCGATGCGCGCCAGCGGCACGCCCAGCCGGTCGGCGAATTCGGTCAGTTCCCCGCGCAGATAGCCGCCTTCGTCGGTCGCATCGATCAGGGTCAGGGCGATGCCGTGGTCGGCCGGCGTCAGGCCCGCGCTCGACGCCTGGGCCTGAAGATGCTCCCACAGTGTCAACTCATGCGCGTCGGGCCGCTCGCCCTCGCCCTCGAACATCTGGCCGCCCTTGCCGGCGCTGGACCAGTCCGACAGCCCCGGCTGCGCCTCATCAGTCATCCGGTCGCTGGTGCGCTCGCCGGGCGCCGCGTCGCCATAGACGTCGTCGGAACCGGCGTCCATCGAGGACGCTGCTGCGTCCGCGACCCCGTCGCCGAAGGACATTTCGCTATCCGAAGCCGCCTCGACGCGCTCGACCGGTTCGGGCGTCTCGCTTTCCGGCTCCTCGCGTTGCAGCAGCGGATTGCGTTCCAGCTCGGCCTCGACGAAGTCCTCCAGCTCGAGGTTCGACAGTTGCAGCAGCTTGATCGCCTGCTGCAGCTGGGGCGTGATGACCAGCCCCTGCCCCTGCCTGACCTCTAACCTCTGCCCGATCACGTCCGAAATCTTCCCGCCCGGCCGCCGAGTGGCCCGGAACTTGCTGGGACAGAATGTCGCCGAACCGGTTAACGCGAGACGAACGCGGCCTCAGACCCTTTCGTCATCCTCCGGCAAGCC
This sequence comes from Brevundimonas vesicularis, assembly GCF_027886425.1. NCBI lineage: Bacteria > Pseudomonadati > Pseudomonadota > Alphaproteobacteria > Caulobacterales > Caulobacteraceae > Brevundimonas > Brevundimonas vesicularis. Next base: position 2,921,977 of record NZ_CP115671.1, read on the forward strand.
GCGTCTTCGCGGCGCAGACCGGGGGACCCAGCGGCGCCGCAGGCGATGCTTCAGCCGCACGATGTTGGAAAATCCTAGTCCGCGACAGGTTCGCGCTGTCGCGCGCCGCTGGGTCCCCCGGTCTCGCTACGCTCGCCGGAGGATGACGACACCGGCAGATCAGATGTAGTTTTCGCCCAGATACACCCGGCGCACTTCGGCGTCGTGGATCGCCTCGTCGGACGTGCCTTCGAACAGCACCGCGCCGTTCGAGATGATCGACACCCGGTCGGTGATGTCCAGGGTCTCGCGCACATTGTGGTCGGTGATCAGCACGCCGATGCCCTGGCTGGCCAGATAGCGGATCACGGTGCGGATGTCGGCGATGGCCAGGGGGTCGATGCCGGCGAAGGGTTCGTCCAGAAGCATGAAGGACGGCCGTCCGGCCAGCGCCCGCGCGATCTCCACCCGCCGTCGCTCGCCGCCCGACAGGGCCGTCGCCCGCGCATGGCGCAGATGGTCGATGTGCAGCTCGTTCAGCAGCCGGTCGGTCTCGGCGCGGATCTGGTCGCGCGGATAGTTCAGCTCGACCACCGCCTTGACGTTCTGCTCGACCGTCATGCCGCGAAAGATCGAGGCTTCCTGCGCCAGATAGCCCAGGCCCATGCGGCTGCGCTGATACATCGGTTGGCCGGTGATGTTCTCGCCGTCCAGCCAGATTGCGCCCGAATCCGGCGGGATCAGGCCGGTGATCATGTAGAAGCAGGTCGTCTTGCCGGCCCCGTTGGGACCCAGCAAGCCCGCGACCTCGCCGCGCTGCACCATCAAGGACACGTCGCGCACCACCTGACGCTGGCCGAACGACCGCGCCAGGTTCATCACCCGTAGGCCCTTTTCCGCAGGCGCAGGCGCTACTGCGGCCGGTTGGGGCCGCTCGTCCAGGTTCAGGGCTGACAGTTCCTTGCGCGCCAAATGCTCAGGTCCGTGACGGCCAGACGGCCTCAGTTCGAGTTGGGATAGAAGACGCCCTGCACGCGGCTTCCGGCGGCGCCGCGCGGCGCGCCGTCCATGCGGGCGGTCTCGGTGTTGATGTTGTAGACCAGGCGCGAGCCGGTCAGGACGTTCTTGCCCTGGGTCAGGATGACGTTGCCCGTCACCACGATCTCGCCGTTGCCCAGGTTGTAGACAGCGCGGTCGCCGCGCATCGACTGGTCTGGCGTCACGAAATAGACCGTGCCGCTGGCCTCGGCGCGTTGCAGATCGCCGCCCTCGCCGCTGACCAAAGTCAGGGTGTCGGCGCGGAAACGATTGCCGCCCTGCGTCGCCTCGGCCCGGCCGCGCAGGATGATGCGGTTGGGGGCGTATTCGACCGAGTCCGCGCCATAGGCGACGGGCTGATTGGTCGCCTGAGCCTGCGCGTCCACCAGGGCCGGCATGCCCACGACGGCGGCCGCCGCGACGACGGCCAGCGTCTTCGAAATCTTCGTCACGATCATCCGCCTGACCCCTTGGGCGTCAGAACGCCCTTCACCTTGTTGTCGCCTGCGCCGTCGAACACGACGCGCTGTCCCTGATCGTAGATCGCATAGGACGATGCGTTGATGGTTCCAATAGGGCCGGAACCCTGAACGCCCTTTGAACCGGTGACGTTTCCGGTCGAGGTGTCGACCACCGCCTCGGGCGTGGTCAGGACAAAGCCCGTCCCGCCGTCCGAAATGCGCACGTTCGGACCGATCGTCACCGTCTTGGCCTGCTCGTCATAGATGCCGCCGTCGGCGGTCAGTTCGGTGACCTTGCGTCCACCCAGGTTCAGCTTCAGCGCCGGGCCGATCAATTTGAACTTGCCGGTATTGGGGTCACGCACAGCGCCCTGGGCGCCGACGGTGAAGGCGCGGCCTTGCGCGTCCTGGCCGTGGAACAGGGGGGCGTCCAGCCGGACTTCCTGGCTCTGGCTGGCCTTGCGCTCCACCCCCGACATGACGGTGCGGAACACGGTCCAGGTCAGGGCGCCGCCCGCCAGCACCAGGATGACGATCGGCAGGACGCGGCGATAAAGCTTCACCCGCCGCGAGCGCGCGCGCCAACGGGCGCCGGCCAGGGCGACCCTGGCCTCGTCGGCCTCGATGCGGGACTGTTCGCCGTGTTCGGTCAAGCGCGCCTCAGCTGTGGGCGAAGATGTCGGTCTCGTCCCAGCCGGCCAGGTCGAGCGCCGACCGCGTCGGCAGGAAGTCGAAACATTCAGCGGCCAGTTCGGTTCGCCCTTCGCGCGCCAGCATCATATCCAGCTTGGCCTTGGCCGCGTGCAGATAAAGGACATCCGACGCCGCATAGTCCAGCTGCGCCTGGCTCAACGTCTCGGCGCCCCAGTCCGAGGACTGCTGCGCCTTGGACAGGTCCACGCCCACCGTCTCGCGCACCACGTCCTTCAGCCCGTGCCGGTCAGTGTAGGTGCGCGCCAGCTTGGAGGCGATCTTGGTGCAATAGACCGGCCGCGTCTCGACGCCGAGGTGCAGCAGGAACATGCCGATGTCGAACCGGCCGAAATGGAAGATCTTGGTCACCGCCGGATCGGTCAGCACGCGCTTCAGGTTAGGACAATCATAGGCCGGCCGGTTCAGCCGCACGACATGGGCGTTTCCGTCGCCCGACGACAGCTGCACCACGCACAGCGGATCGCGGCGGAAACGCAGCCCCATCGTCTCGGAATCGATGGCGACCTCGGACCCCAGGTCCAGATCGTCGGGCAGGTCGCCCTCATGCAGGTAAACGGTCATGCTCAGGCTCTTACACGGCGAACACGGCGCGCGAAACGGGCAAGCTTATTCACGAAACGGCCTCAAGCAGGAATGCGCCGCGCGCATTCCGATAGGCCACAAAAAATGCCGCCGCGCGCGAGGCGATAGGCCAAAACAAAGAAAGCGCCGCACCGTTCGGTGCGACGCTTTCTGAAAGATGGTGCCCAGAAGAGGACTCGAACCTCCACGGCCGTTAAGCCACTGGCACCTGAAGCCAGCGCGTCTACCAATTCCGCCATCTGGGCCCCGTCGGCAGCGCCTTGCGGCGTTTCCATCGGGAAGGCGCGGACCTCTAAGGGAGGCTCCGTGCGGGGTCAACAAGGATTTCTCGCCTTTGCGAGATTTCTTGCGCACGCAGCGCGGCAAGCCTGGCCGCACGTCGTTTTCGATCCGCGTTCGGTGGCGACTTAATGGGCGCTAAGCCTGTTTTCTAACCCCGCCTTGAGGCCAGGTTGTCTAGAAGTGCCTGATGGCGGACCCGTCTCTCAGCCCCTCTGCGCCAGAGCGCTTCGCCACGGAGCGCCGCGCCCGGCCGCGCGCGCCGTTTCGCCAGAACCGCCGCGCCCACGAGCGAGTGACGATCCTGGGTCAATCGATGGATCTGGTGAAGCCGGAAGAGGTGCTGCACCACATTCAGAAGGCGGTGCGACAGGGCGAAAAAAGTCTCATCGCCAATCACAATCTGCACAGCCTGTATCTGATGCGGAAGCGACCTGAACTCGGCGCCTTCTACGATAGGGCCGATCTGATCGAGGTCGATTCGACGCCGCTGCTGGCCTTCTCGCGCGCCCTGGGCCTGCACAGCCGGGGCTTTCACCGCTGCACCTATCTGGACTGGCGCGACCATTTCTGGAGCGTGGCGAACCGTCAGGGCTGGCGCGTCCTGTCCGTCGGCGGCGCGCCTGGCGTCGGCGACGAGGCGGCCCGCCGGCTGAAGCTCCGCTATCCGGAAGCCGACATCGCCATCCACCACGGCTTCTTCGACGCCCGGCCCGGTTCGTCCGAGAACGCCGCCGTCCTCGATCGGATCACGGCCTTCCAGCCCCACATCCTGTTCGTCGGCATGGGAATGCCGCGCCAGGAGTTATGGATCGCCGACAATTTCGAGCGCCTGCCCGATTGCGTCATCCTGTCGGTCGGCGCCGCCTTCGACTATGAGGCGGGGGTTCAGAGCGCGGCCCCGCGCTGGATGGGACGCGCCGGCATCGAATGGGCCTATCGCCTGCTGCATGACCCGAAACGACTGTTCGTCCGCTACTGCGTCGAGCCCTGGACGCTCCTCCCGCTGGCCCTGCGCGATATCCGCCAGGCCAGGGGTCGCAACCGCTGATCACGTTATTCCTACTGGTCAGATAGATATTTATCGCCATGATCCCTCTGGACCGCCGCGTGTTATCGACAGCGACGGAAACGGGAAACGGGGGTGCGCGTGCCGCAGCAGAATGGACCGCATGTCGCCATCGTCGGCGCGGGTTTCAGCGGTCTGCTGACCGCCGTCAATCTGCTGAAGGCCTCGCGCGATGTGCGCGTCACCCTGATCGAACGGCGCGGCGTTTTCGGTCCCGGCACCGCCTATGACACGGGCAATCCCAGCCATCTGCTGAACGTCCGCCTGGACAATATGAGCGCCTTTCCCGACCAGCCCGCCCACCTCGCCGACTGGCTGGCCGAACAGCCGTCGTGGCGCGCCCAGGACGGCTTCATCACCCGCGGCGTCTATGGCGACTATCTTCAGGCCTTGCTGGACGAGGCGCTGGACGACGCCCCCGACCGCCTGACCCTGATCGGCGCCAAGGCGCAATCCATCGATCGCCAGGACGACGGCTGGCGCATCGTGACCAGCGACGGAGAGGTCGCGGCCGATCAGGTCGTGCTGGCGCTGGGCAATCTGGAGCCCGCCTCGCCCCCTGGCGTCGAGGACGCGGTGCGCGCCTCGCCCGCCTATGTCGAAAACCCCTGGCGGTTCGATCCTCAGACGGCGCGCGACGCCCGCAACGTCCTGCTGATCGGGTCGGGCCTGACGATGGTGGATGCGGCCATCACCCTGCGCCGGCCCGGACGCCGCCTGACCGCCCTGTCGCGTCACGGCCTTCTGCCCCGGGCCCACGCGACCGTTCCGCCCACACCCTATGTCGGCGCCTTTTCGGGCAGCCCGGCCGAAATCCTGCGTCAGATCCGCGCCGCGACGGCCGAGGCGGACTGGCGCGCCGTGTTCGACCGCCTGCGCCATTCCGCGCGCGACATTTGGCGCGGCTGGTCGCGTGCCGAGCGCAGCCGCTTCCTGCGCCATCTGCGCCCCCTGTGGGACGTGCATCGTCACCGCCTGTCGCCCGGCCCGGCGCGCGACATCCATTCCATGCTGGCCGGCGGCGAGCTGACGATCCTGGCCGGCAAGCTGACCGAGCTGAAAGCGACCGACGTCATCGAGGTATCGTGGCGTCCGCGCGGAAAGAAGCGCGCCATCAAGGAGCGGTTCAACCTGGTCGTGAACTGCACCGGGCCGCTGGGCGTGATCTCAAAGAGCACCGAACCGATGATCCGCGACCTCCTGAACAAGGGCTACGGTCGCCCCGACCCCTTGGGCCTAGGCCTGCAGGTCGATGACGAGGGCGGTCTGCTGGACGGCGCGGGCGCCCCCGCGCGCGGTCTTCACGCCATCGGCCCCCTGACGCGCGGCGCCTTCTGGGAAATGACGGCCGTGCCCGACCTGCGCGGCCAGGCCCGCGATCTCGCCGCCCGTATCCTGTCGCACCGCCCCTAGACCGAAACAACCGACGCGTTTAGCCTTCACACCCGAAACGATCGGGGGCGATGACATGGGGGCAAGGACAGGCATCGGCCTGCTGGTGGCGATCCTATCGCTGGGCCTGACGGCCTTTGCGCCTCAGAGCGTGTCGGACTATCGCCTCGCCTCCGCCGACAAGGTGCGCATCGACGTCTTCGGCGAGGCGGCTCTGGGCGGCGAATTCGTGATCGACGCCAACGGCCGGATCGCCCTGCCGCTGATCGGCGAGGTTCAGGCCGCCGGCCTGACGGGCGCCCAGCTTCAGGACGCCGTCGCTCAAGCCTTGAGCCAGGGCTATCTGAACCAGCCGCGCGTCACCGCCCAGGTCCTAACCTATCGGCCGATCTACATCCTGGGCGAGGTCAATCGGCCAGGTGAATACCCCTATCTGCCGGACCTGACGGTGTTGAACGCCGTGGCGACGGCGCAAGGCTTCACCTATCGCGCCAACACGCGCCGCGTCTTCGTGCGTCGCGCCGGATCACCGGTCGAAGAGGCCCAGCCGCTGACCGCCGATGCGCGTGTTTCGCCCGGCGACACCCTGCGAATCGGCGAACGCTACTTCTGACCCGCCGTCAGATTGGCATCGCCATGATTTCCTTATAGGCGGAAATCACCTGATCGCGGACCGAGATCACCGTTTCCAGGGACGCCTCGGCCGAGCTCAGCGCCGTGACCACATCGATCAGATTGCCCTGACCCTGGACCGAGCGGGTCATCTGGGTTTCGGCCGCGCGCGACTGCTGGGTCATGTCGGTCATGGCGTTCTTGACCAGGTCGGCGAAGCCGCCGTCTCCGACGCCGGGCGCCTGGGCTGCTGTCGGCATGGCGCCCTGAACGGCGGCATAGGCCTTGGCGGCCATCATCGGATTCATGGCCTAGCCCTCAGCGTTTGATGATGTCGAGGGTGCGGCTGTCCATCGACCGCGCCGTCTCGATGACGTTCAGATTGGCCTCATAGGCGCGCTGCGCCTCGCGCATGTCCATCGCCTCGACCAGGGTGTCGACATTGGGCCGCATCACATAGCCTTGCGCGTTCGCGGCCGGGTGCGACGGGTCATAGTCCATCTTGAAGTCGCCCTGGTCGGGCCGAACCTCGGCCAGGGTGACGCCGGTCGCCCCATCGACCTCGCGCGCCTGGAAGACCGGGATCTGGCGGCGATAGGGCTCGCCGCCCGGCGTGCGCGCCGTCGACTGGGCGTTGGCGATGTTCTCGGCGATCACGCGCATGCGCGACTGCTGCGCCTTCAGGGCCGAGGCCGCCACCGCCATGGCGCTGTTCGAAGGGGGGATGGGATCAGGCATGGGTCAGTTCTTCTCGGCCGTCGGCTCAGGCGCCCGGCCGCTTGGCGGCCATGCGGATCATGGACATGGATTTCTGGTAGAAGCCGATGGCGGCGTCATAGGCCATGCGGCTCTCGGCCATCTTCAGCATCTGCTCTTCGACCACCACCGAATTGCCGTCCAGCGTGGTCTCCGAATCGGGCGCCTTGGTCGGGGCGAACCGCACCGGCGAACCGGCCGGCGCGATATGGGCCGCATTGGTGCGCACCATCTGCAGCCCCCCGCCCGCGCGCATGGCGGCGGCGAAGTCGGTCGGCTGTTTCAGGTCGCGCCCGACGAAGCCCGGCGTATCGGCGTTGGCGACGTTCTCGGCGATGACCCGCTGGCGGGCGTCCAGCCAGCCCAGCCGGCCCTTGATCTGCCCCAGCAGCGGTATGTCGGCGACGCCCATGGCGGTCTCCCGTGCGACGCGGATGCGCGCGATGGGCAGAAAATGCCGCCTGGATGGTTAATAGGGGGTTATCTCAACGGGTCGTTAACCGTGGTGGTTAACATTCGCAGTCTAATCGCGGACTGCGCGGGGCCTTTGCAGCGTCATGAATTTCCTCGATCTCGCCCGGGCGGTCTTCGGCCTGGCCTTCACCCTCGGCCTGATCGGGATCGCGGCCTGGGCTGCGCGCCGCTATGCGCCGCAAATTCTGGCCCGGCTGAATGCAGAGCGCGGCGAGCGCCGACTTCAGGTCGTCGAGACCCTGGTGCTGGACCCCGCCCGTCGCCTCGTTCTGGTCCGCGTCGATGACGAGGAGCGGCTGATCCTGCTGGGCGAAGGCCGCGAACTGATCGAACCGCGCCAGCCCTCTCTCGGCAAAACAGGAGGCGGCCAGTGAAGCCCGCCGTCTTCGTCAAGCCGACCGGCGCCGAGCTGAAGCGCGCGGCCCTGCTGTCGCTGTTCACCACCCTGGTCTGTCTGGCCTGGCCCGTCGCGGCCCTGGCTCAGCAGGCGGCGCAAAGCGGCTCGGCGCTGAACATCGACCTGGGCACCGGCGCCGGCCTGACCCAGCGCGTGGTCCAGCTGGTCGGTCTGATGACCGTCCTGTCCCTGGCGCCGTCGATCGTCATCATGACGACCAGCTTCGTGCGGATCATCGTGGTCCTGTCGCTGCTGCGCACGGCGCTGGGCCTGCAACAGTCGCCGCCGAACGCCGTCCTGGTGTCTCTGTCGCTGTTCCTCAGCGCCATCGTCATGGCCCCGACCTGGCAGGACGCCTATGATTCGGGCATCCGTCCGCTGATGGATCAGCAGATTGAACTGCCCCAAGCCTTCGATCAGGCGTCCGAACCCGTAAAAACCTTCATGCTGGCCCAGGTGGACCGCGGGGACCTCGCCCTGTTCACCCGGCTGTCGAAGATCGACCCGCCCCAGAACGTCCAGGACCTGCCCCTGCGCGTGGTCACCCCGGCCTTCATGATCAGCGAGCTGAAGAAGGCCTTCGAAATCGGATTTCTCCTTTTCGTTCCGTTCCTTGTGATCGATCTGGTGGTGGCCAGCGTGCTGATGTCCATGGGCATGATGATGCTCCCTCCGGTGGTGGTCTCCCTCCCCTTCAAGTTGATCTTTTTCGTGCTGGTGGACGGCTGGCGATTGGTCGCCGGAAGCCTGGTCGAGAGCTTCCAGCGGGCGTCCGGTACCGGATAATCCCCCGCCCCATATGGCTTTAAGCGTCATCGGCGCTTGCAAAGCGTAGGGAAATCCGTGTTGATCACCCGGTCCTCGCTCGGAATCGGGCGACTAACACTGGAAACGCTTCTTATGACCACTCAAGCCGAACTGATCGCCGCCGTCGCCAAGGACGCTGGTGTTTCGCAGGCCGACGCCGGCAAGGTGCTGACCGCGATCGTCGAAAACATCCACTCGACCCTGAAGTCGGGCGGCGACATCCGCATCTCCAACCTGGGCGTCTTCGACACCGCCGACCGCGCCGAGCGCGAAGGCCGCAACCCGGCTACCGGCGCGACCATCAAGATCGCCGCCTCCAAGGCCGTGCGCTTCCGCGTCTCCAAGCCGCTGAAGGACGCCGTCAACGGCTAAGCCTTCTCGGTCCTGCGATGCAGGACCGGCAATGCTCGACGGGCGGGGGTCGCGACGCGATTTCCGCCCGTTTTAATTTCAGGCGGCGCTCTTGGCGTCGGCTTCTTTTCTGAACGCCTGTTTGGCGCTGTTGACCCAGCCGACGAAGGTGTCGGCCTGGCTGGACAGATTGGCGAAGTCGCCCGTCCCCGCCACGCCTGACAGATTGTCGTCCAGCGCGACCCGCAGCGCCGCCGCCGAACGCGCGCCGGGAACCATCGGCCCAAAGCGCCCGCTCAGCCGCTGCAACGCGGCCCGATCGCCCGACAGCGAATAGCCGACGCCCGCCCGGATCAGCCAGCTTTCCTCGGCCGGCGTCAGCGGCGTGGTCGCGGTCTTGTAGCGATCGCCCAGCCGCGCCTCATAGATCGGCGCCGCCTCGCCCCACTTCTGCTGCTTCCAGAAGATATCGGCCCGCACCTCGCGCGCGGGGTTCGACTGATCCCGGTCCAGCACCTCGAGCGCATGGTCGAACCGGCCCAGATCCATCAGGGCGCGCGCCTCCAGCGCCCGACGCTCGCTGTTCATCGCATTGGGCAGCAGGGTGGTGCGCGAGCCCCAGATGGCCTGCAACGCCTTCTCCGGCTGACGGTCCATCAGATAGACGGTGGCCAGATTGGTCGCGACCTGGGCCTTGGCCACCCCGTCCAGACGCTCATCCACCTGGTGCTTCAGCAATTCGGCGGCCTGATCCAGCAGGTCCACGTCGATCAGCCGGCGCGACAGACGCCGCACCATCTCGTCGCCGTCCGCCCCGATGGGCGTCAGTTCGCGGAAGTCATAGAACAGCGCCAGCGCCTGCACCGGCTGCAAACCGTCCGCCGCCCCGTCCAGGAACAGGGCGCGGAAGGCGTTCGCCTGATCCGCCTGCACCTCGGCTGCGCCCGGCACGCCAGCCATCCGCTTGCCCGCGCCGCGCAGGGCGTCCAGCGCCTCGCGGTATCGCCCCTGTTGCAGATAGATGCCTGACAGTTTGCGCACGACCGCCATCTCGGTCGCGTCCCCGCGCCAGCGCCATTTCAGCTGTTCCAGCTGGACCGTCGCCTGATCCGGCGTGATCGCGCCCTTGTCCAGCTCCAGGCTGATGGCACCCAATTTCGCCGGCGTGGCGATCCCGTCTAGCGGCGCGCGCGCCACGGCCTTGTAGACCGCCAGCGCCCGGTTCTTGTCGCCGTTCAGCTGGAACATCCGGGCCTGCACCAGCCGCGCGGTCAGTTGATCGACCGCCGGCGCATCCTGGCTGAATACATAGGCCAACAGCTGCTGGGCGGCGGCGAGATCGTTCAACTGGATCGCGGCCATGGCGTGGGCCGCGCCGAACCGCGCGCGCCATTCCTTGGGGAAGCTGTCGATGGCCGGTGCGCCGGCGGCGAAGTTGCGACGCGCCCCCTCCCAGTCGCCCATTTCGGAGGCGATATAGCCCAGCCAGACCTTGGTCGCCGGATCGCCCGCCAGAGCCGCGCCCGCGAAATCGACCTGGGCCTCCTCCAGCCGCCCGACGCCGACGCGCGCCACCCCGCGCAGGCCGCGCACTTCGGGCTCCCCTTGCAGGTTGGGCGCCTTGGCGATCAGGGCGTTCAGCACACCAATTGCCTCATAGTTCAGGCCCGACCCGACCAGGAACCGCGCCAGCGCCATCCGCGCCTCGATCGGCGCGCGCGGATTGTCCGCCGCCGCGATCGTCTCCAGCCCGGCCGCATCCTGCAGCCGGCGATAGCGGTCTGAAAATCCCGCCTCGCCCGTCGCGGCCCAGGCCTCGTCGATCAGCGCCGGATAGGCCGCCCGCTTGGGCGCATCCGCATTGTGGTCGCCCGTCTCCAGCCCGGCCGCCGGCGACGACAAGGCTAGCCCCTTGGGCCGGCTCAGGGTCACCAGGTCGCCCGCCGCCTCGATCTTCAGGTCGTCGGCCGACGTCTCGACCGCTAGGCCCTGCGCGGTCGGGATTAGGCTCAGATCGACCGTGCGCCGTCCGCCGGCGTAGCTCTTGCCGGGCGCCAGGGCCGTGACCGCCGCGAAGCGGTCGCCGACCAGCGGATCGGTCAGCCAGACCGCCTTGGTCGCCCCGGCCATCTGCGCCACCAGCACCGGCGCGCCGTCGTCGGACCGGCCGACCTCGACACCGCCCGCCGCGCCGTCTGGGCCGCCCAGCGTCACGGTCCAGGTCCCGCCCTGACCCTGCGCCGAGACGCCCAGCCCCTCAGGTTCGGCGATCCTCAAGGCCGTATAGCCCGGCCCGGCCGCCCACTGGGCGTTCTTGGCCGATCCCAGCGCCTTGGCGCCGCTCATATCCATGCGGGCGGCGGTGTCGAACACGACCCATACGGCATCGCCCCGGCGGAAGACGGCCGCCCCCACCGGCGCGCCCCAGTCGAAGGTCAGGACCGTCTTACCGCCGGCCGTCTCGGCCCGCACCGGCACCACGGCCTTGGTCGTCTGCGGCGCGGCGGCGTCCCCGCCCTCCGGCGCCTTGCCGGGCGCATAGAGGTTCAGCCATACCGCCCCGTCCGCCACGCCCGAGCGCGCATCCGCACCCTGTTCCAGCGTCAGGATCAGGTCCGTGCCGCCCGCGCCCCGGCTCGGCCGCGTCTCGACCGACTTCACCCCGGCCGGCGGATCGACCTTCAATCGCGAGACGTCGGGCGCAGCGGTGGTCCCCAGCCGAACGACGACCTTGTCGCCCTCGCGGCTGATGCGCGAGCGCACCCCGATCACGCCGCCGAACTCGACCTGCGTGAACTCGGCGTTTGCGCCGATATTGATGGACAGCGGATCGCGCGACTGGCCGACTTCCTGGGCCAGCGGCGCCATCGGCGCGAACACGACGGCGCCGGCCGTGGCGGCGGCCACGGTCGTCTTCAGGATGCGCTTTGTCGGCGAGGCCCCGGACATATCTCCCGACCCATGCCGCACAAGGCCTTTAATCGCAGTTAACCGCCGTTCACCGTGATGATGGATGGCGTTAGGACAACCGGTCCACGCGACAGCGCCGTTTTAAGCGCCCATAGTCGTCCCATGACCGATTATCCTCGCCTCAGCACCCTGAAGACCGGCTTGGCCTGTCGCTGCCCCCGCTGCGGCAAGGGACCGCTTTTCAAAGGCTACCTGACGCTACAGACGGAATGTCCTCAGTGCGGGCTCAGCTACGCCTTCGCCGATCCGGCGGACGGCCCGGCCTTCTTCGTCATGACGGCCGTCGGGGTGGTGGGGATGATCCTGCTGATGGTGTTCGACTTCACCGTCCATCCGCCGATCTGGGTGCATCTGGTCGTGACCCTGCCGATCCTGGTCGCCCTGTGCCTGGGGTGCCTGCGCCCCTTCAAGGCCTGGCTGGTCGCCGAACAATACGTTCACAAGGCCGCCCCGCCCGAGTTCTCCTCGAACGGCAAGCACGGTCCTTTCTAGGGTTCGATCACCGTCAGTTCGGGCCAGCGCGCCCGCGCGCTGTCGACGGCCTTGGCCCAGCCCCTGGCCACCGGCCGGTTCGGGTTGGGCCGGATCGTCATCGCGAACACGTCATCCAGCCCGAACGGCGCGGCGACGCTGAGGCTGTCGTCCGCCTCCAGCCGCACCCCGACCGCAAAGGTCGGCGCCACGAACCGCCCCAGCGCCTCATCTGTCGAATGCAACGGCGCATAGGGTTCGCCGAACCGGTTTTGGAACCACAGATGCACCCGCGCCTGGTTGCGGACCTCGACCTGGCTGCGGAACGGTTCGTCGAAGGCGGCGGCGACGCGTTTGATGACGACGTCCTCGGCCTCGTAGGACAGGTCCGAACCGTCGAAATAGGCCAGGTCGTAGTCCTTGACCCCATAGCCCGCCGGCCGCCCTGTCCGGGCGTTCCACACGGCCTGATAGACCGCTCCCGACACCAGCCGCCAGTCGGGCAGGTCCAGCGCCCGGACGGTCGTCAGGACGTGCATCAAACCAGCGTCGGCGCGCACGATGGCGGCCAGTTCCGCCTCCAGGTCGCTCATCCCCGCACCGGCCAGCCGTGATCCAGCGGTCCGTGCCCGCCGCCCAGGCCCGGCGCCCGGCGGATCGCCTCGCCGACATAGGCCCAGGCCTCAGCCACCGCGACCTCCAGCGGCCGGCCCATCGCCAGCCCGGCGGCACAGGCGCTGGCCAGGGTGCAGCCGGTGCCATGGGTGTGGCGGGTGTCGACCCGCTCGGCCTCCAGCACCGTCTCGCCGTCTGCGGTCATCAGCAGGTCGATCACCGTCGGCCCCGACACATGCCCGCCCTTCATCAGCACCGCCCGCGCCCCCAGGGTCAGCAGCGCCTCGCCCGCCCGCCTCTGGCCGTCCAAGTCGTGGACCGCAAGGCCCGTCAGGGCCTCGGCCTCGGGCGCATTGGGCGTCAGCAGGGCCGCGCGCGGTATCATCAGCCGCTTCACCGCCTCGACCGCCGTATCCGGCAACAGCGGATGGCCGCCCTTGGCCACCATGACCGGATCGACCACCGCCGGGGCGTCCGCCTCGTCCAGCAGGGCGGCGACCGTTTCGACCACCTCGACCGAGCCCAGCATGCCGGTCTTGACCGCATCGGTCCCGATGTCCTCCAGCACCGCCCGCGCCTGTGCTGCGATCAGATCCAGCGGCAGCGGATGGACCCCGTGGACCCCCAGGGTGTTCTGCACCGTGATGGCCGTGATCGCGGTGGCGGCGAACCCGCCCATCATGGTCACGGCCTTGATGTCGGCCTGGATGCCCGCGCCCCCGCCGCTGTCCGACCCGGCCAGGATCAAGACCCGTCCTTGATGAAGCGCGCTCATGCCGCCGCTCCCGAAAACAGTTTCAGCCCGACGATGCCCGCCACGATCAGCAGGATGCACACGGCCCTGACCGCCGTCGCCGGCTCGCCATAGACCAGGATGCCGACTACCGCCGCGCCCACCGCCCCGATGCCGGTCCAGACGGCGTAGGCCGTACCGATCGGCAGCTTCTGCGTCGCCACCCACAACAGGATCATGCTGCCCGCCAGCGCGATCACAACCCCCAGGGATGTCCACGGCCGGCTGACGCCGACGTTCTTGAGGCCCGAGGCCCACAGGACCTCCAGCAGACCAGCGACGACCAGCGTCGCCCACGGATTGATCGACATCACCCAGGACATGGCGACCAGATGGAACACGCCGCGGTCCGGAGCAAGCCGCGATCAGCCGCCCAGCGGCCCCTTGAAGATGAAGAAGGCCCCAAGCGCGATGAAGGCGAAGCCGACCAAATGGTTCACCGTCAACTTCTCGCCCAGATACAGGACCGAAAAGCCGGCGAAGACCAACAGGGTGATCACCTCCTGCATCGTCTTCAGCTCGGCCGGCGAATAGACCTGGATGCCGATCCGGTTGGCCGGCACCGCCAGCCAGTATTCGAAGAAGGCGATGCCCCAGCTGGCCATGACCAGCAGCCACAGCGGCTTGTGATCGAACTTCAGATGGCCGTACCAGGCGAAGGTCATGAAGACGTTCGACAGGCACAACATGACGATGGGGGCGATGTAGGCGGTCAGGGGCATGGGCAGATCAGGGCTGTTGCAGACCTGCCCTCTACACCGGCTGCGACCGTCCGTCGCGGGCCTTCAATCCGCCGCCGTCACCGCCGCCTGAACCCTCAGCGCCTGCACCGTCTCGCGCACGTCGTGGACCCGCACCATCCGCGCCCCGCGCCGCGCGCCTTCCAGCGCCAGGGCCAGTGACCCGCCCAGCCGATCGGTTGCCGCGACCGCCGTCGCATCGATGGCCTGGATCGTGCGCTTGCGACTGGCGGCGTACAGCACCGGAAAGCCCAGATCGACCAGCGCGTCCAACCGCGCCGTCAGCGCCATGTTATGCGCCAGCGTCTTGCCGAACCCGATGCCGGGATCCAGCCAGATCCGCTCGCGCGCCACGCCCGCCGCCATCGCCGCCTCGGCCCGCCCGCGCAGATAGTCCCGCACTTCGACCACCACATCGTCATAGCGCGGGTCCGCCTGCATCGTGCGGGGTTCGCCCCGCATGTGCATCAGCACCACGTCGCACCCCAGTTCGGCCGCAACCGCCGCACTGTCGGGCGCGTGGCTCAGCGCCGTCACGTCGTTCCACATCGTCGCCCCGGCCGCGACGGCGGCGCGCGCGACGGCGGGCTTCATCGTGTCGATGCTGATCGCCCCGCCCCACCGCGCGCGGACGCCGGCGATGACCGGCGTGACCCGCTCGATCTCCTCGGCCTCGCCCACCGGCTCGGCCCCCGGCCGGGTGCTCTCCCCGCCGATATCGAGCACATCGGCCCCGTCCTCGACCAGCCGCATGGCCTGATCGATCGCGCCTTCAGTCGAGGCCCATCGCCCCCCGTCCGAGAAGCTGTCGGGCGTCACATTGACGATGCCCATCACCTGCGGAATCGACACGGTCACGCCCTCTTCTGCGGGTGGGGCGTCTCGCCCCGTTTCAGCATCTCCACCAGGCGGGCGATGGCCTTGACGCGGCCCGCCGGGGTCTTCGGCGCCTCGGTGCGATAGGTCAGGGCGAACCGGTTCTGCGCCGTCAGGGTGTCGAACGTCGCCCGTGCCTGCGGCTCCGCGTTGATGGCGGCCATCAGGTCGTCGGGCGCGGTCGAGCCCTTGATGCGGTAGGCCGCGTCCCAGCGCCCGTCCGCCTTGGCCGCCTCGACGTGTTTCATCCCGTGCGGCGTCATCCGCCCTTCCTCAATCAGACGCGCGACATTGGCGACGTTGATCTGGCTCCAGACGCTCTTCTTACCGCGCGGCGAGACACGTTGCAGGAAGCTGTCAGCATCCAGGCTTTTCTTGATCCCGTCGATCCAGCCCCAGCACAGGAGCACATCCACCGCCTCGACCCAGGTGATCGAGGCGACGCCCGACTTGACCTTGAAGATGCGGATCCAGAGCTCGGTCTCGCGGTCGTGGTTCGCCGCCAGCCAGGCCTCGAACGCCACGGGCGTCTCGAACGCCCGCACCTTGTCCGGATCAACGACCATCGGCGCCATCAGGCCGACCGCCCGATCAGACCGCCCAGCACCTCCAGATAGGCGGCGAAGGCCTTGCGGCCGGCGGGGGTGATGGACACGCGGGTCAGGGGCTTGTTGTTCACGAAGCTCTTGGCCACGGCGACGTATCCCGCCTCCTCCAGCTTCTTGATATGGACGGACAGATTGCCCTGCGTCGCTTCGAGAACGGTCTTCAGCTCGGTGAAGTCGGCGGCCTCGGCGTCGGCCAGATAGACCATGATCCCCAGCCGCATCCGGCCGTGGATGACCTCGTCGATCTTGCCGAGTGCGTCCAGCCCCATGGATCAGGCGACGTCCGCATCATTGGCGCGGGCCTTGAGCGCCGCACGCGTCATGACCCAGCCCGGCCCCGCGAACAGCACGAACAGGGCGAGGGTGCAGACGTAGAGATAGACCACCGCGTCGCGAACCAGCACGCCCAGCGCGACCGCCGTGATCCAGCCGCCCAACGACGTCGCCAGCATCCATGGCTTCTTCTTCAGACTGTAGGCCACAAACCAGGCCGCCGACTGAAGCGCGAAGATCATCGCCGGATAATAGAGCCAGACCGCGAAGTCCTGATCGCGGCGCGCGCCCACGCCGAACACGATGATGATCGCCAGATTGGCCATGCCCGCGCCGCTGAAGGCCGCATTCAAGGTGCGAGTGACGATGGGGCCGGCCGTCCCCGTCTTGCGGTCCTCACGCACGGCCCAGGTCAGGACGATGAGGAAGGCGACCGTGATGGCGACCACGAAGCTGAGATTTCCCAGCGGCGGCCAGCGCACGATCCCCCACACCTGACCGATATGGAACAGGCATTGCAGACCATAGAGCAGACCGCCCGCCAGATAGGCGACGCC
This sequence comes from Brevundimonas vesicularis, assembly GCF_027886425.1. NCBI lineage: Bacteria > Pseudomonadati > Pseudomonadota > Alphaproteobacteria > Caulobacterales > Caulobacteraceae > Brevundimonas > Brevundimonas vesicularis. Next base: position 2,938,791 of record NZ_CP115671.1, read on the forward strand.
CAGCGTCAGTGTCGCTCTGGGATTATTGCCGCCCTGAACAATGGCCTTCATGAAGGCCAGGTCGGCCTCGGGGCCGGTGCGGGACTTGTCGGACATCGCTGTGTGATTCCTGTGCGACGGGCGCGTCCCTCGGATGGACGCCGCCGGAAGGGTTTGCAAATTATTCGGCGGGGACCAAGGCAGGCGCAGGCCGGTTGCGCCACGGCACGCGCCGGCCATCCAGCCACCGTCCCATAAAGCTGTGGCGGATCAGCAGTTCGTAGGACGCCAGGCACACGGCAAAGACGCCCGCCGACACGCCGATCAGCTTCACCCACCACGGCCCAGCCCAATCCTGCACCCAGACCTGGGCCAGCATGACCAGCGGCAGATGCACGATGTAGATCCAGTAAGAGGCGTCGGAGAGGTAGCGCTGAACCGGACTGTGGCCCGAGGCGAACCGCAGGCACAGTCCCATTGCCGCCAGGGCCGAGGCATAGACGGCGACCGCCGTGACGGCGGCGGCCAAGGCCTTGCCGACCGTCGGCTCACCCATCGGCGCGATGCTCGGGCCGCCCGCAAGGATATAGGCCGTCACACCCGAAACCAGCGCCACGCACAGGAACAGCGGCGACCATTTGGCGATACGGTCCAGCAGATCACGCCGCCGGTCCAGCACGAAGCCCAGGCCAAAGGCGAGGCCGAATCCGATCAGGGCGGAGGTGTCAGGGATCAAGCCCGCGTCCGGCGTCGGCACGGCGAAGAAGGCGATCCACTTCGGATCCAGCCACAGCGCCAGGGCGAGCGGGGCGGCAAGCACGGCAGGCGTCCACGGGCCGATTAGCGCGCCGGTGATTCTGTCCACGACCGGACCCGCTCGACCCGCGCGATCCAGCATGCCGAGCACGGCCCGCACGATCAGGACGACGGCGTAGAAGAGCGTCAGCACCCACAGAAACCACAGGTGGGTCAGCGGAAAGTTGGTCCAGTCATACGTCGGTGGCGGTGGCGGCGGCGCGCCGGGCGTCACCAGACCATTGGCATGAGCGTTCCAGACCAGGGCCGTAACGATCCCCGCCATGACCGGAAACCAGAAGGCCGCCAGCGGCCCGGCGATCCGCACCACCCGATCCTTGGCGAAGGCGACCCAGCCTCGCCGCGCCAGCATCCTATGGGCGAACAGACCCGCGATGAAGAAAAAGGCCGTCATGCGAAACAGATGAATGGCGAAGAATAGCCAGGCGGCGCCGATCGACCGGCTGTCGTCCGCCACGATCCAGATCTGCTGCGGGACGAAGGACAGACTGGCGTGCAGCACGACGCCCAGCAACAGCGCACCCGCCCGCAGCGCGTCGAGCCCGTGCAGACGCTCGGCTTGACGCGTTTCAAATGCCGACATGACGACCCCTCCTTAGATTGAGGTCGCCACATCTCACAGACTGGTCTGTAATGCAAACTTGTTCGTCACAACCACGTCGTCACCCTCGGGCTCGACCCGAGGGCCGGGTCGTGCGCCGCATTTCGTCAAAGGCGCCGCAGAGCCCGATTCGCAGCCGATCCTCGGGTCGGGCCCGAGGATGACGACGTAGAGTAGAGAGAGAGAGAGAGAGAGAGAGAGAGAGAGAGGGCGTCGTCCCAAAAGAAAAACCCGCCGGGAGATCGCTCTCCCGACGGGTCCATCTTCAGATCAAGCCTGGGTTCAGTGAACCGTCGGCACGCTGGTCGCGGCCGGGGCGGCGACCGGGACCTCGATGTCTGTGCCGTCCGACACCGGCGTCACCGGCACCGAGACCGAAGGCCCGGCGTTGGGGAAGTTGTTCTCGTCGCGGTTCGGCGCGACGCCCTTCTCCAGCAGGTCCTTGATCTCCTCACCCGACAGGGTCTCGTATTCCAGCAGGGCCTGAGACAGTTTCTCGTGATCCTCGGCCTTGGTGGTCAGGATGGTGCGGGCCTCGTCCCAGCCCGAGGTCACCAGACGACGGACTTCCTCGTCGATGGTGCGCGCCGTCTCTTCGGAGATGTTCTGGCTGCGGGCGACCGAGTGGCCCAGGAAGACCTCTTCCTGGTTCTCGCCGTAGGCCACCGTGCCCAGCTTATCGGAGAAGCCCCAGCGGGTGACCATGGCGCGGGCCAGTTTGGTCGCCTGTTCGATATCCGAGCTGGCGCCCGAGGTGATGTTTTCCGGCCCGAAGATCAGCTCCTCGGCGACGCGGCCGCCCGCCATGATGGCGATCCGGTCGATCATCTGCTGATATTTCATCGAATAGCGGTCGCCTTCCGGCAACTGCATCACCATGCCCAGCGCCCGGCCACGCGGGACGATGGTCGCTTTGTGGACCGGGTCAGCCATCTTGACGTTCATGGCGACGATGGCGTGACCGGCCTCGTGATAGGCGGTCAGGCGCTTTTCTTCCTCGTTCATCGCCATGGAGCGACGTTCGGAGCCCATCAGCACCTTGTCCTTGGCGTCTTCGAAGTCGCGGTGGGTGACCATGCGACGGTCCTTGCGCGCCGCCGTCAGGGCCGCCTCGTTGACCAGATTGGCCAGGTCGGCGCCCGAGAAGCCGGGCGTGCCGCGCGCGATCGTCTTGACGTTGACGTCGGCGGCCAGGGGCACATCCTTCATGTGGACGCGCAGGATGCGTTCGCGGCCCGAGACGTCGGGATTGGGCACCACCACCTGGCGGTCGAAACGGCCGGGACGCAGCAGGGCCGGGTCCAGCACGTCGGGACGGTTGGTCGCGGCGATCAGGATGATGTTCTCGGACGCCTCAAAGCCGTCCATCTCGACCAGCAGCTGGTTCAGCGTCTGTTCGCGCTCGTCATTGCCGCCGCCCAGGCCTGCGCCCCGGTGGCGACCGACGGCGTCGATTTCGTCGATGAAGATGATGCAGGGCGCGTTCTTCTTGGCCTGCTCGAACATGTCGCGAACCCGCGACGCGCCGACGCCGACGAACATCTCGACGAAGTCCGAACCCGAGATCGAGAAGAAGGGCACGCCCGCCTCCCCCGCGACCGCGCGCGCCAGCAGCGTCTTGCCGGTGCCGGGAGGGCCGACCAGCAGGGCCCCCTTAGGAATCTTGCCGCCCAGACGCTGGAACTTGCCCGGATCCTTCAGGAAATCGACGACCTCCTGCAGTTCGTCCTTGGCCTCGTCCACGCCGGCGACGTCGTCGAAGGTCTTGCGTCCCTTGTGCTCGGTCAGCAGCTTGGCCTTGGACTTGCCGAAGCCCATGGCGCCCTTCGCCCCGCCCTGCATCTGGCGCATGAAGAAGATCCACACCCCGATGAGCAGCGCGATCGGCAGGATGCCCAGCAGCAGGCTCATCCAGATCGACTGGCCGCCCGACTTGGCGTCGATCTCGACGTTGGCGGCCAGCATCTGGGCCACCAGCTGTTCGTTTGGATAGACGGTGGTGGAGGTGAAGCGTTCGCCGTTCTTCAGCTCGCCGTTCACCTTGTCCAGGCGGATGGTCACCTGTTTGACCTCGCCCGCGTTCACGCGCTGCACCAGCTGGGAATAGCTTATGGCCTCGGGCTTGCCGGCCGGCTGGCCCGTCACGCCGTTCATGGCGCCGCCCTGCGACAGCGCCGCATAGCCCGCCAGCAACGCCAGAATGATCACGCCGGTGATCGCCAGATTACGCAGGTTCATTGAGGTCCTCGGTCGTCCGCGACCCCGGTGGGATCGACGGTCTGGATGTGTCTGTCTGGGAAAATAGGGGCTTAATCAGCGTTACGCTATCGGGTGGCGGAAATCAGGTCGTCTTCGTGCGTCGTTTCGTCCAGCGCCAGCCTGAGCCGTTCCGCGACAAGGCCGCGCCGTTCGACCCCTTCGCCTGCAAGAACCGGGGCCACCGCGTCGTCCCTGATCAACACAGGCCAGGCCCATCGCGTCGCCGCCGGCAGCCGATTGATCTCGGCCCTGTCGGCGTCCGACAGGCTGGCCAACCGCCCCCGCGCCGCCACGACGGACCAGCCGGCACGATCGGCGCAGAAGACGAACCGCCCGTCCCACACCGCCTCGACGCCGGGCGTCAGCGCCAGCGGCGAAATGTCTCGTCTGCGCAGCTCGCCGGCCTCGCGCATCAGCCGCGCCGTCGCGCCGACGGCCTCGATCCGCGCCCCGCACAGGGTCGCCGCGAAATCCTCACCCGCCTTCAGCCGCGCCATCAGGGCTTCCAACCGCGCGCCGCGAGGCGGCGTCGATCCGCCGCCGACGCAGACCAGGGCCGCCGCCAGCGCCCGCGCGCCCACGTCGCGATCCACATACGCCATAGCCTCGCCGTCCATCGTCGGCCGCGCGCGGGTTTTCGACGGCGCCTGATCGATCGACCGGGGCGCCGCGCCCGCCAGCGCCTGCCGCGCCCGGCTGCGGCCGAAGCGGGGATCGGCGTTGGCGGGATCCTCGATCCAGTCGGCCCCCTGCGCCGCCAGCCAGTCCCGCAAGCCCGCCCGCCGCTCGCCCAGCAGCGGCCGCAACAGCATCAGGCCTCGACCCTCGGGCCAGGCCGGCGACGGCGACCATTCGCGCACCCGTCCCAGCGTCGAGCCTTCGCTCCGCATCAGATCGGCCTCGGCGATGTCGTCGGCGGTGTGGGCGAACAGGACGACCGAGGCCCCCGCCTCGCGCGCCGCATCCGCAATCAGCGCATGCCGCGCCGCCCGCGCCGCCGCCGTCAGCCCGGCCGCGGGCTTGTCCCCGTCCCAGCTCAACCCGCGCCAGTCGGCCCCGGCGTTCCGCGCCGCCCGGCCCGCAAAATCGGTCCAGCGGCCGCTGTCCGCACTCAGCCGATGATCGACGGTCAGGGCCAGCACCGAACGCCCGCGCGTCCGCGCCCAGTTCGTCGTCAGCAGCAACAGCGCAATGGAGTCTCCGCCCCCCGACAGGGCCAGCGCCACCGGCCGACCTGTATCGCGCGTCAGTCGCGCATCCAGCCGCGCGAAGACCCGCGCTCTGAGATCCGGGTCAGACGTCAGGCGCAGGCGCCCGTCGTCTTCAACTGCGCCGCCCGCGCCTTTTGCGGGTCCGAAGCGGCGGGCGCATAGCGACGTGTGAATTCAGCCAGGGCCGCGCACCCTTGCGGCTTCCGCTGCGTCGCGAACAGGGCGTCGGCCAGTTTCAGCGTCGTATCCGCCGCCCAGCCGATGCGCGGCCAGTCCTTCAGCGCGGCGGCGTAATAGGGCACCGCCCCCGCCCTGTCGTTCGCCGCCACCCGCAGGTCGCCCAGGCGAGAGTTGGCCTCGCGCGATTGCGGCGTATCGGGCCAGGCCGCGATCACCGTTTCCAGCGCCCGCTCGCCGCGTGGCTTGTCGGTCGACAGCAGGGCCACCGCCGCCGCCAGGTCGCGGGTCGCATCGCCGGTCGGCGAGGTCGCCTCGATCGGCGCATTGAGCTCGGCCTGGGTCTCCAGCTTCTGCAACCGGCCCTCGGCGTCCGCCAGACGCGTCTTCAGCGTCTCGTTCTCGCGGGTGGCCTCGTCCAGCTGGAAGGTTAGACGCTCGTTGTCGCCGTTGATCCGGCGCACCGTGGCCTCCAGGTCGCCCAGGCGTCGGTCCATCAGGGCGAACTGCCCCTGCAGCGTCACCACCTCGGGGTCCGGCTCGACCAGCACGGGCTGGCCAGCGGCGTTTCTCTGGGTCAGGGCGCGCTCGAGCCGCCGCACATTGCGGTCCAGCTGGTCCAGGCGGCGATTGTCCCACTCGGTCCGCTCCATGATGTTGGGCTGGGCCTGCTGGGCGACCGCGCCGCCCCCGATCAGTAGGACGCCAAGGGCGGCGGCGGCGAGGAGATGAACGCGAGAGATCGAGAGCTTGGTCATGCGTCTAGCTTTCACCGATTTGGGGCCGCCGCAAGGCCGAGCTAGTGGCCGAGACCCAGATAGACGATGGCCGCGAAGAACAGGCCGACGACGATGTTGCAAAACACCAACAGAGCGATCGTCCGCCACAGGGCCGAGAACCACGACAGCGAATAGGCGCCCTTCATCTAGACGAACACATGCACGGGCACGGCCAGCAGCCCCAGCGGAATGACGATGCCGCCCAGCCACCCGGCGATCGTCGCCGACAGCACCATCAGCATCAGCAGCATGGCCATGAAGGTCAGCGAATACAGAACGAACACCCCGTGGTCGTACAGGGTGAAGCCCCGTTTCCACAGAAACAGCAGGGCCACGAACGGGATCGACAAGGGCACCAGCAGGAAGGCGAACTTGTACACCGTCTGCTGAAACTTATAAACCGCCAGGTCCGGGTTCTGCAGCTTCTTCAACACCGTGGCGCCGATGCCGTGGCCTTCCTTCTTGGCATCCTTGCCCATGACCTTCAGCTTGGTCTCGCCGCTCTCGCCGGTCGCCATGTCCTTGATCCCGGCTTGCCAGCTGCCGGGCTTCAGACCGTCGGCGCGGCCGTCGCGCTGCTCGATCTCCAGCTGGGCCAAGGCCGCGCGGCGGTCGTCGACCAGCTTTTGTCCGGCGTTGATCGCCATCTGCATCGTCGGGTCCGGCTGGGCGCCGCTTTCGGCCCGCATCTGGACCAGGGCCTTTTCGGCCTCGGCCAAGCCGACGCGCTGGGACGCGATCCGTTCGCTCATCTCCGCCGCCTCGCCGGACTTCGATTCCGGGTGCGGCATGAAGCTGAGCGCGAAGAACATCACGAACAGGGTGAACAGGAAGATCGCCAGCGGCGAGACGTAGCGCGTGCGTTTGCCCTCGACCCACTCGCGCGTCAGCTTTCCGGGATTCGCCCACAGCAGCGGCAGGGTGCGCCAGATGCGGGCGTCGAAATGCATGACCCCGTGCAGCAGCTCTTCGCCCAGATGCAGCAGGCTGCGATGGATATGGGTCGGCTGGCCGCAGTTTGCGCAGAAGTTGCCGCTCGTTTCCGCCCCGCAGTCGGAACAGACGCCGTGGGCGTGGGCCTCGCCGGCCTTGCCCGTCGGCTTTTCAATCGCGCCTGCGACCAGTCCGGCCGTGACGACGGCGCCCGCCCCTTCGATATCCATTCGCTGATCCCCCGATCCCTGTGACGACGTATCTGCCGCCCGCCCGGCGTCAGGACAAGCGCGGAAGCGAAAAGAGGCGCCGACCCTGCGGCCGGCGCCTCCTTCAGATCAGCCGATCAGCCGGTCGTCAGCGCGGCGCGCCCGAGACGATAGCGGTGTGGGCGTTGCGGTTGCGGGCGAAGGCGTCCTCGTTCGAACCCTCCGCGATCGGCCGCTCCTTGCCGAAGCTGATGGTGTCGATCCGGCCGGCCGGAATGCCCCGGTTGATCAGATAGGTGCGCACCGATTCCGCACGGCGGGCGCCCAGCGCCAGATTGTATTCACGCGTACCGCGTTCGTCGGCGTTGCCTTCGATGCGGACCGTCACGGACGGATAGCGCTGCAGCCACTGAGCCTGGGCGTCCAGGCGCGGCATGGCCTCGGGACGGACCTCATAGGAGTCCAGGTCAAAGTAGATGCGGTCGCCAACGTTGACGACGAAGTCCTGTTCGGTGCCCGGCGCGGCCGAACCCATGCTTCCGCCGGTTACCGGACCGGTCGGCGCGGTCGGATAGGCCGGACCCGTCGGTTGCGTCGTCCCGTCGTTCGGACCGGGCACGCCGGTCTCGACCGGGGGCTTTCGGGTGCAGGCGGCCATGGCGGCGACGGCGCAGCCGACCATCGCCAGTTTGAGAATGCGGGAAGTCTTCATGGGGTCGTCTCCTGACGTATCGTTTCTGGCAAGGGGCGGGCCTCAAGCTTGGCTTTACTGTCTGCCTCGGGCGATTTTTCGACGCTAGAGGCGATAACGCACAGTTGAGCTTTAAGGCTCCGACGGTGTCGGTGCGGCGTCTAGGCGGGGCAGCTGTCGGCGCCCTGGTTCACGCCCAGATTGCTCGGGCCGCGGTCCAGCAGCGGCGACCAGGCCGGGTCGGTCCCGCGCCCGTTATAGCCCGCCTGCGACACCACGCGCCCCGACAGGTCCACGGTCCACAGACGCGTGTCGCCGCCCGGCGTCTGGCGCGCAAACATCACGTATCGGCCGTTCGGCGCCCAGTTCGGGCCTTCCTCGAAATAGCTGGACGACAGGATGCGCTCGCCCGAACCGTCGGCGTTCATCACCCCGGTCGAGAACCGGCCGCCACCCTGTTTGGTGAAGGCGATCAGATTGCCGGTCGGGCTCCAGGACGGGGCCGTATAGATGCCGCCGCCGCGCGAGATCGGTCGTTGGCCCGATCCGTCCGACCGCATGACATACAGGCGCGCCGAACCCGAGCGGTCCGAGGTGAAGACGATCTGGCTGCCGTCCGGGCTAAAGGACGGCGAGGTGTCGATACCGGGGTCGCTGGTCAGGCGCGTGATCTGGCGGCTGCGCAGGTCCATCACATAGACGTCGGTATTGCCGCCCCGGATGATCGAAAACGCGATCTTGTTGCCGTCGTTGGAGAAGCGCGGCGCCAGCACCTGACCGTCAAACTCGCCCAGGCTCTCGCGCCGGCCCGTCGTCAGATTATACAGGTAGATGCGGCTGTAGTCCTTGCCCAGCGCCACATAGGTGATCTCGTCCGGCTGCGACAGCGAGAAGCGCGGCGACATGATCACCTCGTCGCCCTGCGTCAGATAGGTCGGATTGAATCCGTCCTGATCGGCGATGGTCAGGCGGTTGATCCGGTTCAGCTGCGTGCCCTCCTCGGACACGAAGATCACGCGGGAATCGAAGAAGCCGGCTTCGCCGGTCATGCGCTGATAGATGACGTCGGAAATCTTGTGCGCGATCCGGCGCCACTGCTCCTGGGTCGCGGTGAACTGATAGCTGACCAGCTGGCACTGGCGGTAGGGGTCATACAGGCGGAAACCCACGTCCAGCCGCCCGTCGCCTCGCGTCGTCACACCGCCGTATAGCACCGCCTGCGCGCCGATCTGGGTCCATTGGGGAAAGTTCGGCGCATTGGCCAGGGTCAGGCCGGTCTCGATGAAGCTGGAGGGGTTCAGCGGCTCGAAGAAGCCCGACCGCTTCAGATTGGCGCTGACCACATTGGAGATGTCCGACCCGTGCGTCCCGGCGAACGGCACGACCGCGATCTGAAGGGGACGCAGCACGCCCTGATCGATCTCGACCTCGACCGGCTGATTCTGCTGAGGCGTCTGCGCCGCCGTCGTCAGAGGAGCCGCCATCGCGACAGCCGCCACGGAGGCCAGAAGAAGGTTCAGACGCATCAGATGCTCCCATAAGTCTCGAAGGATCGCCGCCCCTTATCGCCGGGTCGTTCGACTTTCGCCAGCTTCACGGGGAATAGGGCGACATTCGGGACGGGGAACCATCTTGGCGTTTGTTTCGGATGAGTTATTCTGACGTCATGCGCACCACCCTCACGCTGGACGATGACGTGCTGGACGCCGTCAGGATCATCGCCGCCAGCACGGGTCAAACGATGGGTCAGGTCGTCTCCCATTTGGCGCGAAGCCCATTGGAAAAGACACCGCGAAAAATCAGTTATCGCAACGGCGTGGCCCTGCTGCCTGATCGCGGCGGCCCGGCGATTACGACTGAACACGTCAACGCGCTTCGTGAGGAATTGGACTGGCCGTCGTCCGTCTCCAAACGAGCGTCTGACGCCTAGCGATTGCGGCACGCCCGTTCGGTGTTGAAGGTCGGGCGATAGACCCCGCCGGGGAAACCCTGCGGCACGTCGAAGGGCGCGGTCTGGCGCAGGGCGCGCAGGGCGCCGTCGGCGGCGGCGCGATAGACGTTCGACGACTGAGCGTTGATCAGGCTGGGCCCGCGCGTGATCCGTCCATCGGAAGACAGGGTCAGTTCGACCTGGATGCGTAGCTGGTCCGCGCCGGGGATGTCGCAGGGCAGGATCCAGTTCGGATAGACCTGATTGAAGATGGCCGTGATCTGCGGGCCCGTGGCCTGGGACGCCGCGCCCGCCCCCTGCTGCCCCGTCGCCGGGCGGCCGCGATTGTTGGTCGGGCGCGTCGGGCCGGCCAGGGCGTCCAGATCCAGGCTCGGCTCGGTGCGCTGGGGCGCCGGGCGGGCGGGCGCGGGCGTCGCCGGGCGCGGGGTCGGCTGGGCCTTGGTCGGCGGCGCCGGCGTCGGCGGCTGGGGTCGAGGCGTCGGACGCGGCGGCGTCGGGGTCGGCGTGGGCTTCGGCGTCGGCGTGGGCGTCGGAGCCGGGCGCGGCGGCGTGGGCCGCGGCGGGGTCGGGGTCGGGCGCGGCTGGGGTTGCGGCGGCGTCGGTTCGGGCGTCGGCGGCACGGGATCGGGCTGCTGCACCGGGGCGGTCGCCGCGTCGTCGGGCGAGGGTTCGGGCTGCGGATTGTCCGCCGGCGCCGCCTGGATCACCTCCTCCGAGACGATGGTCACCGGCACCGAGGCGACCAGCGGCGTCTCGTCCTCGTCCGTCTTGTGCGACACCATCACGAAGGCGAGCGCGACCACCCCGGCGTGCAGGGCGAGCGATCCGAGGATGGCGGGGCTCGGCCGACGCAAAGAATTCAGGCCTCCGGCGCCGTGTCGGTGATCAGGTTCAGCTTGGTGAAGCCCGAGGCGCTCAATCGCGCCATCACCCGCGCCACCGCCTGATAGGGCGCGCGCCCGTCGGCCCGCACGAACACCGGCCGCTCGACCGCCTTGTCGGCGCCGCCCGCCTCGGTCAACAGGCGCGTGGACAGGGCGTCGAACGCCGTCTCGCTGTCGCCGACGAAGATCGCGCCCTGCTGGTCGATGCTGACCGACAGGGGTTCGGACTTGATCTCGACCGCGCTGGCCTCGGTCTTGGGCAGTTCGACCGGCACGCCCACCGTCAGCAGCGGCGCCGAGATCATGAAGATGATCAGCAGCACCAGCATCACGTCCACCAGAGGCGTGACGTTGATCTCGGTCAGAGGCCCCTTACGCGCCCTGCGTCCCCGGCGCCCGCCGCCGCTCGCACCACCACCCAGAGCCATGGCTCAGACGCCCCGCTTCAGGCTGAGGTCGCTTGACGGCGGGGGCGGAGGCGGCGGGGCCGACGGGCTGCCCAGTCGGCGCGCCACGGCGGCCTGCAGATCGTCGGCGAACGCCTCCAGCCGGCCGACGAACTTGCCCGCGTCGATCGAGAATTTGTTGTAGGCGATATAGGCCGGGATGGCCGCCGCCAGGCCGATGGCCGTGGCGAACAGGGCTTCGGCGATGGCCGGCGCCACCGTGGTCAGATTAGTGTTGCCCGCCGCCGCGATCCGCCCGAACGCATTCATGATGCCCCACACCGTGCCGAACAGGCCGATGAAGGGCGAGGCCGTAGCCACCACCGACAGCACGCCCAGGCCGTTCTCGATCCGCTGGCCCTCGCGCGAGATCAGGCTGTTCATCGCCTTGTCGATCCGCACCAGCAGCAGTTCGCCCTGGTGCTCGTTCAACGCCCCGCGCTGACGCGCCTCGCGCCAGTCCGACAGGGCGATCACCAGCATGCGCGGCAGGGCGTGGTCCGGCTCGGGTCCGGCCTGGGACGCCACTTCTTCCAGCGACCGACCCGACTGAACCGACTTTTCGAAGTCGTCGGCGCGCTTGTTCAGCGCCGTGAACCGCACCGCCTTGTCGATGATGATCGTCCACGACCAGATCGAAGCCGCCGCCAGCCCGATCATCACGCTCTTGACCACCCAGTCGGCGGTCATGAACAGCTCGACCGGGTTCATCATCGCGGCGTCGACAGGCGTGGTCATTCAGGCGCTCCGGGCGGAATCGAGATCGTCACGTCCCCTCTTCGACCGAGCGGACGTGACCATTGTGTGGCGTCCGGCCCGTTTAGCCCCGACCCGTCCGCCCGTCATCTGACAGGCGCGTCATAAGGGTTAACAGCAGATTACCCCTTTCAAGAGATAGCGTTAAAGGATCATCGAAATCGCATTGCCGAAGTTGTGCAGCAGGATCGGCAGCAACAGGCTTCCGGTCCGCAGACGAAGCCACACGGCGACGAAAGATGGCAGCGCGGTCAGCGCCATTGTCATCGGATCAAACGAGAAGGCACCGTGTGAAAAGCTGAACGCGTGCGCCATTCCAAACAGCAGGCAGGACAGGACGGCGCCCCAGCTCCAGTCGACGCCGAGAAAGCGCTTCGTGCCGGTGAAGGCTTGGCAGAGAGCGAAGAGCAGGATCCCGCGGTAGAACAGCTCTTCTTCCAGACCTGGCATGGTCAGTTGAAAGGCGATATCCTCGCCTGTCGTCGGCCCACCCGGAAAGGCCAGGGCGATCACCACGAAGAGGGCGCAATAGAGCAGGGCGACCGGCAGGGCGGACTTCAGACTGCCTGGCGTCTGAAGCAGCGTGAAACCGCTGCGACGCCATCCGAAGCCGGCGAGGCCGCAATGGCCAGTGTGGCGGCCAGAGCCAGCAGCTTGCCCTGCCAGTTCCACGAACCGCCGATCACATCCGGCAGCAATCCATATAGGCGCGTCAGCAGAGCATCGTTGATCGCCACCAGCAGGGCCGCCGCCATCAGCCATCGCCATGAAAAGCGTCGACGGTCCATCGCCCCGACGCAAGCTCCGACCACGAGGAGGAGCGACAGAACGCCTCCCAAGCCAATCAATCCGTTCATCCGCATCTCCTCAACCTGTTGATGGCGAAGGTGCTATTTTTGAATGGATCGAGGCGTCTTCTCAGAACTCGGCTTTTCGCTCCTCAGAACCTGTCATCGCAGATTCCGAAGCAGGCGCGGTCTGCCTGGCGGCAGTTCGATACTGGCTGGGCGCACAGCCTTCGATCGCCCGAAACGCGCGGTTGAAGCTGGGCAATGAAGCGAACCCGCTGTCCAATGCGATGGCGATCAGCTTGTCATCAGCGCGGCCTGGCTCGCCCAGCAACCGGCGCGCTTCGGCGACACGGTAGTGGTTCAGAAAACTGCGGAAATGATCGTGACCCAGTTCGTGATTGATGCGGACGGCGCGCTCCGGCGCGTCCATGCGTGCGACGAACCCCGCAAATGTCAGTTTGGGATCTAGGAACACGCGCTCGATCTCCATCAGGGTCTTAAGCCGGCGACGAAGGCCGTCATCCCGCGCTCGGCTTGATTGGATGGCGACGAGCGACACGCCTCTGTCAGCGACGCCGAAGGTGAGCAGGTCCGTCCGCACGGTCACAAGCTCACCCGCCAACCACAAGCCGAACGCCAGAACAGCCCCATTCTGGCTCATCGAAAAGGCGAGCGGACGCCATGAGAAACCGAACAACAAATCCGCCGACAGATCGACGAACAGCATCCCGCCGAGAAGGACCGCCACCATCAGGCGCGCGTCGTGACGTTTCTGGATCAGGTCGTCCGATCGTTCGGCCAGCAGCCGCCAGACGAGATGACCGATGATCGCAAAGCCCAGCGGTACCAGCAGACGCGACCATTCGATTTGCGCCAGAGCTTTGCCGAAAAGTCCGCGATCAAGCCCGGCGATCAGTCCCCATGCCAGACCAATGGCCAGCACGCCCCCCTTCAGCCGAAACCGGCTGTCGAAACACGACAGGCAAAACCACCACAGAAAGATGACCGTGAAGCCGCTGACCAGATTGGCGACCGCGCCGACCCCGCCATCGGGCGATAGATCACCGAGGGGCGTATTGCCGATGACGAAACCGGAAACGCAAACCGCCATCGGCGCGAACAGAATGGCGGGCAGGCCGATCCGCCGTCGCTGGCGTAGCAGCAGCCCTGCCAGAAGAAGGATCGTCACCACCGCGCCGGCCCGGATGGCGACGTCGATCTGGGCGAGGATCATCGCGTCACGCCGATGGACGGCGAGGCGTCAGCCTCACTCCGCGCCCGTCCGCCGCGCGTTCGGATCGACCGCGACCGACACGGGTGCGCCGACGCTGATGATGACGCCCTCGTGGCCTTCCTTGGCGATGGAATAGGTGGCGGCGTCCTTCAGCAGTTGCTCCTCGCACTGGCGATCGCCCGCCCGGCCCAGTTCGGCGCAGCCGCGCTTGGCCGCGTCGGTCCAGCCCAGGACGCGGCGCGTCGCCGCCTCGGCCCGCTTGATCGCCGCCTCGTCTTCTGCAGCGGCCTGCGCGATCAGGGCCTGGCGCGCGCCCTGCTGGTATTGCAGCTCGGCCTGGCCCGCCATCTTGCGCTCCCAGACCTTGTAATAGGGACAGCCCACCAGCCCGCCGCCGATCAGCAGCACGAACAGCAGGATCGTGACGATCACCGCGCTGGCGGACATCTTGTAGGTTTCTGCGGCCATGACGTTTTCCCCCTCGTTGGTGCGATCCTAGCCGGCGGTCCCGCCGGCCGCCAGCCACGGCGTGACCTTCTCGACCAGACCCTTCGAGGGGCGTCGCGGCCGCCCGTCCAGATGGATGCACACCGCCGTCACCTCGGCCCGGCACAACACCTCGCCGGCCCGCTCCACGCTCTGGCGGATGATCAGCCGCACGCCTTTCACCTGCTCATAGACGGTGCGCACCACCAGGGCGTCGTCGATCCGCGCCGGTTTCAGATATTTGATGTTCAACTCCGACACCACGAAGGCCAGCGGCTCGGCCTCCTCCAGCAGATCGGCGTGCCCCACCCCGATGGCGCGCAGGAAATCGGACCGCCCCCGCTCGAAATAGCGCACATAGTTGGCGTGATAGACCAAGCCGGTGAAATCGGTGTCCTCGTAATAAACGCGCACCGGCAACAGGTGATCGCGCCCCTCGAAGCGGCCGGCGGTGGGTTGGTCGGAGATTGCGGTCACTGAAACCTCGTGCGTCGTGCAGTCGCCATAGCCAGTCCGATCGCGACAAGCCATCCGATCACGGGCGAAGCGCCATATCCCACCACCGGCGCCGGATAGGCACCCAGCAGATTGGCCGCCGACAGACCGATCCAGAATCCGGCCATGGCCAGTCCGACGGCGGCTCCGATACCGCGCGCCCGCCAGCCCATCCACAGCAACGGGGCCGACAGCACGACCAACGCCAAGCCCGCCGCCACGCCGAGGATCGGCGACATGGCCCAAACCGTCGGTACGACATCCTCGACATAGGGAACGCGCGGCAGGGCCTGCGAACGCGTCAGGCTCCAGAGCGCCAAAATCCAGGACAGGGCCGCCAGCGGCGCCAGCGTCTTCCACGACCCTCTCGCCGCCGCTAGCAGCCCGATCGTCCCCAAAGCGAAGGCCAGGCTGACGGCCCCGTCGAAGCCGAGACCGAACGTCAGGATCGTCAGGCCAGCGGCGCCTGCCGTCCACACATCGTCTGCATCCTGCGCCACGAGCCAGAGCAGCGGCGCGCCCAGCAGCGAAGCGGGGTGAATCAGAACCGGCCCCAGCGCCAGCCAGCGATGCGCGCCCTGCATCTCCACGCCCGTCGTAAGCATCAGGACGGCGACGACCAGGATCGCCGCCGCCGAGATCAGCCTCGGACCCCGGCCCGGCCGCGCCGTCCGCGACGCCGCCCAAAGCGCCACCGCCCCGATCAGAAACGCCGCGCCCTGGACCACGACCGACGCCGTCCCCGCCCCGGCCGCCCGGATCGCCAGCAGGCTGATCGCCGCCGTCGCCGTGATTTGTGCGATCAGGGCGAGTGCTGACCGCTTCAACCGCCGACGGATCACGGCTGGCGGTTCGGCGCGGCCATGAAGCCGGGGCAGTAGCTTTGGCGCATTTCGCGAAACTCGGTCGGCAGGGGGTCGTCGCTGAACAGAATGCGATTGGGGATGGAGACGAAGCCCACCGCCGGCCCGCCCGCGAGCCGTCCGACATAGCCGCACACCGATCGCCTTTGTCCGTTCTCGGCGTAGCGCAGCTCGGCGCCGCGCCCCGCCTGCGTGCGGATCTGGCGCATCACCCGCGCATCGGCCGGCTCGGGCGACGGGGTGTGCGCCGGCTGCATCAGCATCCAGACGCCGACCGCGCACAGAGCCAGAACCAGCGCCGCCGCGATCATCACACGCTGCTGAAGCGGGCTGCGATGGCGCATCACCCTCATGCGGCGGGCGTTTCCAGGGTGAAGTCCAGCGGCGTGTCGGCGGCGGGCAGGCAGGTCCGATCCACCGGCTTGGACGGATCACGCAGGAAGTCGCGCGCCATCTTGCGCGTGCAGGGGCTGGCGTTGATGACGCCGTGGGTCGCGTTGGTCACGATCACCACCTGGCTGTTCGAATAGCCCTTGGCGGCGGCCTCGGTCAGCGGCGGCGGGCAGCCTGGATCGATCTCGGCGGCGACGAACAGGGTCGGGATGTCGGTCCGGACCGGCAGATTCTCGATCGGCAGCGCCGGCCGCTCGCCCACCGCCGCGCAGACGTCGAACAGCCGCGACAGCGACGGGACCAGCACCTCGGCGACCGGATCACCGGCCGCCCCGGCCGCCAGCCGCGCCTTGGACTCGAACGGCAGTTCTTCCTTGCACAGATGGGCCATGTGCTGGCCCTCGAAATAATAGGTGCGGTCCTCGGCGATCTCCGCGACCGGCGTCAGGTCGCCGGCGATGATCTTGTCCAGATCGACCGGCAGGCTGCGCACGCCTGTCGCGCTATAGGTCGTGTCCATCAGAAAGGCCGACAGGTCGTCGACGTTGAAGGTGCGCCCGTCCTTGCCCTTCACCGGCCCGGCCAGCCATTTGCGCGCCTCGGCCTCGAACCGCGCCTGAAGGTCCGGATGCTGCGCCGCGCAGGCCGCCTGGGCCGCGCATTTGGCCAGGATGATCTTAACCGCCGCCGACACCTGTTCGGGCGTGCCGACGGCCCAGTTGCCCTCGGGCGGCCAGGGGCTGTCCATCACGGCGGCGCGCACGATCTGGGGCTGGTGGGTGATGACCGCCGCCTCGATGCGCGGCCCGTACGATCCGCCCCACAGGTCGATCTTGGCCAGACCCAGGGCCTGGACCATGTCCTTCACATCGTCTGCGATGGCGGCGGCGTTGTACTGGTTCAGGTCGATCCCTTGCGCCTGATAGCCCTTCAGACAGGCGATCAGCCCGTCGCGATCCTTGTCGGACGGCGGCCCCGCATCGGTCAGTTCGACGCCTGGACAGTCCATCGACGGGTTGCTCGCGCCGCCGCCGCGCTGGTCGAACAGGATCACGTCCTGATCCACCGCAAAGGCTTCCGGATTGCGACGAAGCGCCGCCAGCATCCGTCCCGCTCCCGGGGTCAGGGCCCCGCCCGGTCCGCCGTGGAACATCACCATCGGCGGCAGCGCTTGGCCCGCGGCGTCCTTGTAGGGCGCGCTGGCCTTGAAGATGACGACGGCGATGTCGATGCGTCGATCGCTGACCGAGCCGTCGCGCGCCTCGTCCACCGTCAGGGTCCCGCACCGCACCTCGCGCAGGCCCGTCGGCCAATCACTGGGACAGGCCTTGTCGGTGAAGACGGGGGCCGCCGCTCGCGCAGGCGGCGCCAGACTGGTCAGGCCGGCCGCAAACGCCATCACGGCCAGGGTGCGCAGGATCATGGGACGACGGCTCCGGTTCGCCCCCAGCAAACCCCCGCCCGCCCCGCTTGGCAACGCCTATTCGAACAGGTCGCCCGGCACGGGGCCGGCGGCCGGTTGCGCCGGCGCGCTGAGGCCCAGATGCGCATAGGCCTTGGCGCAGGCCATGCGGCCGCGCGGGGTCCGCATGATGAAGCCCTGTTGCAGCAGATAGGGTTCGATCACGTCCTCGACCGCGTCGCGCGCCTCGGCGATGGCGGCCGCCAGGGTGTCCATCCCGACCGGCCCGCCGCCATAGTTCTCGATCAAAGCCTTCAGGAACCGCCGGTCCAGGCTGTCCAGCCCGGCCTCGTCCACCTCCAGCCGCGCCAACGCCCGCGCCGCCACCAGTTTCGAGATCATCTCGGCCCCTTCCGCCGAGGCGAAATCCCGCACCCGGCGCAGCAGGCGCCCGGCGATGCGCGGCGTGCCGCGCGCCCGCGACGCGATCTCGCGCGCCCCCGCCTCGTCGATGGCTGCGCCCATTTTGCGCGCCGTGCCGCGCACCACCGCCGTCAGTTCGTCGGGGGTGTAGAACTCCAGTCGCAGCGGAATGCCGAACCGGTCCCTGAGCGGCGTAGCCAACAGGCCCGCCCGCGTCGTCGCCCCCACCAGCGTGAACGGCGCCAGGTCGATCCGCACCGAGCGCGCCGACGGCCCCTCGCCGATGATCAGGTCCAGCACATGATCCTCCATGGCCGGATACAGGATCTCCTCGACCTGGGGGCTTAAGCGATGGATCTCGTCGATGAACAGGACGTCGCGCGGCTCGAGGTTGGTCAGGATCGCCGCCAGATCGCCCGCCTTGGCCAGGATCGGCCCCGAGGTCGCCCGAAATCCCACGCCCAGCTCGCGCGACACGATCTGCGCCAGCGTCGTCTTGCCCAGTCCCGGCGGTCCGAACAGCAGCACATGGTCCAGCGCCTCGGCCCGCCCGCGCGCCGCATCGATGAAGACCTTCAGATTACCCTTGGCCTGCGACTGGCCGACGAATTCCGACAACGTCTGCGGCCGCAGCGCGCGGTCGAAGGATTCGCCGGTCTCGGCCTCGGGGGAGATGACGCGGGTCATGTCGATGCGGCTCTCATCGGCCCAACTCCTGCAGCGCCGCGCGGATCACCGCCGACAGCTCCGCCTCTTCGCCCAGACGGATCAACGCCTGATCCACGGCCCGGCGCGCATTGACCTCGGCGACGCCCAGTCCAAGCAGGGCCGACACGGCCTCGCCGGTGATGGACGGAACGGGCGGTGCGATCTCGACGTGCATGCCGGGTGCGACCGGCGCAAAACTGACGTCGCCCAAGGGCTTGCCCTTCAGCTCGGTCACGATCCGCAACGCCAGCTTCGGCCCCACGCCGTTGGCCCGCGCCACCGCCGCCTTGTCCTCGCGCGCCACCGCCGACGCCAGTTCGCCGGGCGGCAGAACGTCCAGCACCGCCAGCGCCGCCTTGGGCCCCACGCCCTGAATAGCCAGCAGGGTCGTGAAGGCCCGCCGCTCGTCGCGCGTCAGAAATCCATACAGGCGCGGCCCCGCATCCTCGCTCCACTGCGAATGGACATGCACCGTCGCCTCGTCGCCCGGCGCCGGCAGCCGCCCCAGCGTCCGCGCCCCGCACGACACGACATAGCCCACGCCGGCGCAGTCGATCAGGCATTCCGCCTCGCCGACCTCGGCCAGCACGCCTCTCAACCGCCCGATCACGCCGCCCCCCGGTGCATCGCTTCCAGCAGGGACCGCTTCCGGAGTTGCGCATGGGTGATCGCGACGGCCAGGGCGTCGGCCGCATCCGCCTTCACGTCGCCCGCGGTCGGCAGCAGCCGTTTGACCATGAAGGCGATCTGGCTCTTGTCCGCATGGCCCGCGCCCACCACCGCCTTCTTGATCAGGTTCGGCGAATATTCCGCCACCGTCAGACCCGCCTTGGCCGGCGCCAGCATCACCGCCGCCCGCGCATGACCCAGCTTCAGCGTCGAGGACGGGTTCACATTGACGAACACCTCTTCCACCGCCGCCTCCTCGCAGCCGTGGTCGGCGCAGATCGTCCCCAGCGCCTCGAACAGATGCAGCAGCCGCTCGCTGAACGGCGCGGTCTCAGGCGGGGCCACCACCCCGTGCGCCACCCACCTCAGGCGCGCGCCATCCGACACCACGACGCCCCAGCCGGTGCGTCGCAGACCGGGGTCCAGGCCGATGATTCTGACAGGTTCGTTCGCCATCCGTTCCCCTCATGCCGCAAAGAGGGTTATCGGGCAATGAACGGTTTCAGTCGTCGCGCGGGTCTAGGCTGTAGGCGACCACGCCCGGTATGGCGCACAGCTGTTCCGCCAGCCGCTTCAGCTGGCCTTCCTCGGCAGCCTTCAATCGCCAAGTCCGTCGAACGGTCTGTCCATCGATCAGCTCGAACCGGTCGTGTCGCGCGTCCGCGTCTATGGCTTTCAGCGCCGCCTCGATCGCCGGCTCCGGCGACGCCTCGCGCCGCTCCCAACACACTTCGGCGTCCACCACCGTGCGCGCGGGCAAACGCCCGTTGATCAGCCTGAGCCCAATCAGGATCAGCGCCGTGACCACCGTCGCCGCCGTCCCCAGCGCATAAAGGCCTGCCCCGAACAGAATGCCGATCGCCGATGTGATCCACAGCGACGCCGCCGTGGTCAGCCCATGGATCGAAAATCCGGTGCGGAAGATCACGCCTGCGCACAGGAACCCGATCCCCGTCAGCACGCCGTGCGCCATCCGCGTCGGGTCGGTGACGATGTTCTCGTCGGGCAGGGCGCGGAACGCCCAGTCGGCCTGCGACATGGCCGCCAGCATCAGCAGGGCCGACGCCAAGCTGACCAGGATATGCGTTCTCAGGCCCGCCGCCCGGCCCCGCCATTCGCGCTCGAAGCCGATGACCCCGCCCGCGATCACCGCGCCGAGGATCGGCAGGACGGCGCCTTCCAGACTACCCAGATTCATCCGCGCTCAACGACGGGCCGAGCGCGGATGTTCCTTGGACGGACGATGCTGCGACATCGTGGTCGCAGCGCCCGCCTCAGCCGTGCTTTTCGATATAGGTCTCGGGGTCCTTGTTCACCGGCTTGACGCCGGTGATGTACTCGGCCTCGAAGGCGGCGAACTTCACCGCCAGCTCATGGCGCGTCTCGACGTCGGCGTTCATGCGGAAGTCGGTCAGCCCCTGCCGCTCTTCCTCGCCCATGTGTTTGGAGTTGACGACGTTCGCCTCGCCCACCGCGTCGAACCAGGCCTTGGTGCCGACCTTGTGCTTTTCGACCGCCTTGACCGCGTCGCGCAGCTTGTTGTGATCCTCGATGGCGTCTTCGGTCTCGCCCTCGACCGAGCCGTCCTCGGCGTCGTTGGCGCCCTCGCCCTGCTTCAGCAGCTCGGGATAGAAGAACCGTTCCTCGGCCTCGGCGTGCACATCCAGGAACGCCGACAACCGCGACCAGACGGCGCTCAGCGCATCGGTGTCCTTGGGGTCGATCTGTTCGATGATCGCAAACAGCCGACGCTGTTCGGCATGGTCGTCGAGGATCAGCTGGGTGATGTCCATAGGGGGCTCCAGGCGTAACGGTGAAGCCTCGTTACGCCCGGCGCACGACCCGGTTCCGTGCGAACGACTCGCGGTCGTTCGGGATCAGCCCGCGTACTTAGCCGCGTCCTCGTCGGAGATGTCCTCGTTGGAATAGACCGCCGACACGTCGTCCTCGGCGTCCAGCGCGTCCAGCAGCTTGAACAGGGTGCCGACGGCCTCACCGGTCACCGGCACTTCGGACTGCGGCTTCCAGACGATGGCGGTGGACTTGGGATCGCCCAGCACCTTGGACATGGCCTCGGCGACGTCGTTCAGATCCTCGAAGGCGGTCCAGATCGTGTGGCCCGGCGCGTCCTCATAGATGTCGGGCTTGACCAGGTCGCTCTCGACGTCCTGGGCGCCGGCCTCGATGGCGGCCTCCATCACGGCGTCTTCCGAACCGGCCTCTGCGGCGTAGGTGATCTTGCCCACCTTGTCCCACATGAAGGCGACCGAGTTCATCTCACTCAGCGCGCCGCCGTTCTTCTTAAAGGCCGCGCCGATGTTGGACGCCGCGCGATTGCGGTTGTCGGTCAAGGCCTCGACGATGATGCCCACGCCGCCCGGACCCCGGCCCTCGTAGCGGACCTCTTCCATCGTATCGACGTCGCCGCCGGCGGCCTTGTTGATGGCGCGCTGGATCACGTCCTTGGGCAGGCTTTCGGCCTTGGCGTTGTTGACCGCCAGGCGCAGGCGCGGGTTCGCCGCCGGATCCGGCAGGCCCGACTTGGCCGCCACGGTGATGTCGCGCGACAGTTTGGAGAACAGCTTGGAGCGCTGCGCATCGGCGCGCCCCTTGCGGTGCATGATGTTCTTGAATTTCGAGTGGCCGGCCATGGGATCGTCTTTGAGCGTTCTGAACCTGAGCCGCGCCTCCTAAACGAAGAGCGGCATCCTGTCACGATACGCCGATCGGGGGCGACAGGGGTGGAACCTGTACCGTTTGGGCGTATTGATCCGGGCAAGACAGACGGAGCGTAAAGCCATGACCGCAGACGACACCATCTATGAAGCCGAAGGCTATATGGACGAGGACCTGCACGAGGCCGACATTGTCGAGTGGTACGAAGCCCGCCCGGTCACCGTCTCCACCGCCGTCGCCACCGGCGCCATCGTCACCGCCTTCACCCTGGGCGCCCTGACCGCCGTCGGCGCCCTGTTCCTGATCGGCCGTCTGGACGACTGAGGCCCTAGACGCTCAAGCGTAAGGCCAGGGCCGCCAGGGCGACGCCCAGGACCGGCAGGGTGAGGACCACGCCCACCTTGAAATAATAGCCCCACCCGATCTTCACACCCTTCCGCGCCAGGACGTGCAGCCACAGCAATGTGGCCAATGAGCCGATGGGCGTCATCTTCGGCCCCAGGTCGCTGCCGATGACATTGGCGTAGATCATCGCCTCCCTCGCCGCGCCCGTCGCGCCCGAGGCGTCGATCGACAGGGCGCCGATCAGGACCGTCGGCATATTGTTGGCGATGGCCGACAGGAAGGCGGTCAGGAACCCGGTTCCGAAGGCCGCGCCCCAGACCCCGCCTTGCGAGAATCCGTCCAGCAGGCCCGCGATCTGGCGCGTCAGACCGGCGTTGCCCAGCCCATAGACGACCAGATACATCCCCAGAGAGAAGATCACGACCTGCCACGGCGCCTCGCGCAGCACCTTCGTCGTACTGATGACCGCGCCGCGCCCCGCCACGAAGAGCAGGACGACCGCCCCCGTCGCGGCGACGGCGGACACCGGCACCCCTCGCGGCTCCAGCACGAAGAAGGCGATCAGAAGAAACGCCAGGATGATCCAGCCCCAGAGGAAGGTCGCGCGGTCCTTGATCGCGCTGGACGGCGCGGCTAACCGCTCCACGTCATAGGCCTTGGGAACATCGCGCCCGAACACCGCGAACAGCACCATCAGCGTCGCCGCGATGCTCGCCAGGTTCACCGGCGCCATGACCGCCGCATAGCGGTCGAAGCCGATGTCGAAGAAGTCGGCCGAGACGATATTGACCAGGTTGGACACTACCAGCGGCAGGCTGGCCGCGTCGGCGATGAAGCCCGCCGCCATCACGAAGGCCAGCGTCGCCTTGGGGCCATAGCCGAGCGCCAGCAGCATGGCGATGACGATGGGCGTCAGGATCAGCGCCGCCCCGTCGTTGGCGAAGACCGCCGACACCGCCGCGCCCAGCAGGACGAACAGGACGAACAGCCTGCGCCCATGGCCGCCGCCCCATCGCCCGACATGCAGCGCCGCCCATTCGAAGAAGCCGGCCTCGTCCAGCAACAGGCTGATGATGATGATCGCGACGAAGGTCGCCGTGGCGTTCCAGACGATGTCCCAGACCACAGGGATGTCGGCCAGGGTGACGAAGCCCAGCAACAGCGCCGCCGCCGCACCGCCCATTGCGCTCCAGCCGATCTGCAGGCCCTTCGGCTGCCAGATCACCAGGGTGATGGTGACCGCGAAGATCAGAAAGGCGACGATCATGGGCGGCTCCATCCCGGCCGACCGACGACCGCAGCGCCCCCTCTAGCTTGCATGACACCATATTTCCAGTATCTTGGAATAATGGAATCCGAACCGGCCATTCTCGCGCTCGCCGCCCTGGCGCAATCCACGCGACTGGACGCCTTCCGGCTGCTGGTCCGCCATGCGCCGGACGGCCTGCCGGCCGGAGAGATTGCGGACCGGCTCGCCGTTCCGACCAATACGATGTCGGCGCATCTGGGCGTGCTGTCGCGCGCCGGGCTGATCGCGTCCCAGAGGCGCAGCCGGTCGATCATCTACCGCGCCGATCTGGATCGACTGGGCGAGGTCGTGCTGTTCCTGCTCAAGGACTGCTGCCAGGGCCGCGCCGAGCTTTGCCAACCCTTGCTGGCCGAACTGGCCCCCTGCTGCGACTGAGGCCCAATGGACGTCGTCATCTATCACAACCCCGCCTGCGGCACGTCGCGCAACACCCTGGCCCTGATCCGCCACGTCGGGATCGAACCGCATGTGATCGAGTATCTGAAGACCCCGCCCAGCCGCGCGCTGGTGGCCCAACTGGTCGAGCGGATGGGTGGATCGGTGCGCGATATCCTGCGCGAAAAGGGCACGCCCTACGCCGACCTAGGCCTGGGCGACACAAGCCTGTCGGACGACCAACTGCTGGACGCCATCGCGGCGCACCCGATCCTGATGAACCGCCCCATCGTCGTCTCACCCCTGGGCGTCAAACTGTGCCGCCCGTCCGAGACGGTTCTGGACCTGCTGCCCGACCCTCTCGCCGAGCCTTTCGTCAAGGAAGACGGCCAGGTCATTCTCGACGCCTAGGGGCGGGCGCGAGGTCTATGACGCGCGTTGCCCGTCCAGCCAGTCCAGACGTCTGAGCTGCAGGTTGATCGCCAGTTCGATGCGGGGCCGCTCGATCGGGTCCAGCGACATCACATACTGACGCAAGGCGGCGATTTCCGCCTCCACCGTGCGCCTCAGGACCGCCATGGCCTCAGCCTTTCGGACAGGCGGCAGTCGGTCCCACATGCCTGAGCGCAAGCGGAAGGGATCCAGACCGACACTGGCGGCGCGCTCGGCGTCGCAAATCCAGTCTTCCATCACCGCGACTCCCTTGGGCGTCAGGGACAGAAGAACCGTGCCCCGGCCCGAGCCCGTCTCGACCGCTTCGATCACGCCTCGATCCGTCAATCGTCGAATGGCCGGATAGACGGCGCCGGCGCTGCCTCTCCATTCCAGAGACATCGACTCTTGGAACGCCTTGCGGACCTTGAAGGCGGTCGAGGCTCCGCGATGGTGGATTTCCGACAGGATGGCGCCTTCCAGCTCCGTCAGGCGTCCTTGCCGATTGTTCATTTGACCCGATCCGACTCGATAGTCCTAATCGGACTATCGACGTCTATGGAGGAATGCATGATCCGGTCCCTGTTCAAACGCGCCATGGCGGCGTCCTGCCTGGCCGGGGTCAGCCTATCGGCTGGCCTCGCTGCGGCGCAAGCCGCACCCGTCGCTCAAGCGACCCCTCAGGCGACCGCCCCGGCGCCGGCGGCCGCTGTGGCCCGCATTCCGCTCTATGTCTCGGACGGCCGCGCGCTTCTGATGATGCGGATCAACGGCGGCCATCCTGCGCCCGTCGTCTTCGACACCGGCACCAACGGCAATCTGATCTACAAGTCCTACGCCGACGACATCGGCATGCCGAATGTGGGACCGTCCCAGTCCAGGGACGGCAGCACGGGCCTGATGGTGCCCGGCTATACGACCAGTCTGAAGGGCGTGACCCTGGGCGGCTATGAGATCACCGAGGGCCCCGCCACCGTCTTCGAGTTCAGGGACGAGGACGAAGTCGGCATCTTCGGCCCCAACAGCTTTCCCGGAAAACTGGTCGAGATGAACCTGGCGAAAGGCGAGCTGCGCGTTATGGCGCCCGATGCGCCCCAGCGCCCCGAAGGCCCCGGACACGCCTATTCCGACGACGAACGGCTGCCGGTCGTCGCCCTGGATCTGCCGGGCGCCTCGGTCGAGGCGACCCTGGACACCGGCAACGACAGCGCCTTCCTCCTGCCGCTGTCTCTGGTCAGCCAGATCAAGCTGAAGGGCGAGCCGCGCAAGATCGGCATTGCGACCTCGGCCGCCGGAACCCAGCCGGTGTACGAGGCCCAGGCCGATTGTCCGGTCAAGGTCGGCGGCGTCGTGGTCGACAGCCCCAAGCTGCACTTCATCGAGGGCGGAACCCCCAATATCGGCCTGCCCATGATGCGCAAGTTCCGGTTCGTCTTCGACCCCACCAACGAACGGACCTGGGTCCTGGCGGGCGACTGACGTTCAGGGCGGTCCGATGCCGTCAGGCGTCGGACCGTTCAGGCGTCTGCGGGACGCGATCCGTCAGCAGCTTCAGGACCTTGGCGGTGATGGCCAGTTCCTCGTCCGTCACGCCCGCCAGCAGTCGGGTGCGATCCTCGCGCGCGACACGATCGGAGGCGTTCAGCGCCTCCAGCCCCTTGGGCTCCAGCCGGATCAGATTGGCGCGTCCGTCGCCGCAAAACGGAT
The DNA here is from genome assembly GCF_027886425.1 of Brevundimonas vesicularis. Lineage (NCBI taxonomy): Bacteria > Pseudomonadati > Pseudomonadota > Alphaproteobacteria > Caulobacterales > Caulobacteraceae > Brevundimonas > Brevundimonas vesicularis. The sequence continues at coordinate 2,964,791 of NZ_CP115671.1, forward strand.
GACGCGACACCAGACCTTCTTCGATCGAGAGCTTGATGCGGCGTGACAGCGACGCCTCCGATATCCGCAGGATCGCCGCCAGCTCCGACTGCGTCAGCCCCTTGGGCTTGGACGCCAGAACATACAGGTGCGCGCGCTGCGCCGCCGTATAGCCTCGGCCGCGAAACAGCGCATTGGCCCGCGTGATCCACGCCCGGGCCACGAAGGCGATGCGCATGGACACGACCAGTTCCAGGCTTCCGCGCGGATCGTCCCCGGTCGTCGATGCATCCGCCTCCGTAAGGCTCAGATAGAAGGCGTCATCGAGATCGGCGGGGTCGGAAGGCATTGGCATCACGCAAACAGGCGCTGGATTTCAGGCGAAGGGCGACAGCCCTACCCCGCGCGCAGGTTCTCCACCACGCTTCTCAGCCGCGCCGGCAGCGGCTTGGGCCGGCGGGTTTCGGCGTCGACATAGACGTGGACGAAATGGCCGATGGCGGCGGGAACATCCACGCTGCGCTTGAAGACCGCAAAGCCGTAGGTGACGCTGGAGGTGCCGATCGCATCGACCTTGATCCCGACCTCGATCACATCGGGAAACTTCAGCGACGAGGTGTAGCGGCAGCCGGAATCCACCACCAGGCCGATCGATTCCGTCAGCGCATTGGCGATCAGCAGGTGGGCGTTCACCGCCGAGTCGACGAACTCGTAGAATTTGGCGTTGTTGATATGGCCGTACTGGTCGTTGTCGGCCCAGCGGGTGGAGACCATGTGAAAGGCCTTGTAGGTCGCCCGTTGCGCCAGCGCGCCCTCGTCTCGTTTCGGCATCGTCGTCTCCCTCGGCGACGCGAACCGTCGCTCTCGATCCCGACGCTCTAGCTTGGACGACGTTAGGTCAAGCGCCTATCGATAGGAGTCTGATCACGAACGCGCTGGCCGACAGCGCCCCAGAGGGCCGACCGATATGAGCCTCCAGACCCGCGCCGCCGTCCTGTCCCGCATGGGCGCCGTCCACCCTTACGCCGACAGCCGCCCCCTGTCGGTCCAGACCGTCACGCTGGACCCGCCCGGCCCCGGCGAGGTGCTGGTCGCGATCAAGGCGGCGGGCCTGTGCCACTCGGACCTGTCGGTCATCAACGGCGACCGCCCTCGTCCCCTGCCCATGGCCCTGGGGCACGAGGCGGCGGGCGTGGTCAAGGCGCTGGGGGACGGCGTCACCGATCTCGCCATCGGCGATCACGTCGTCATGGTCTTCATGCCGTCGTGCGGCCATTGCGATCCCTGCGCTGGCGGCCGTCCTGCCCTGTGCGAGCCGGGCGCCGCCGCCAACGGCCGGGGCGAGCTTCTGTCCGGCGCCCGCCGCATTTCCCGCGAGGGCGAGCCGGTCAACCACCACCTCGGCTGCTCCGCCTTCGCCGAGCGAGCCGTCGTCTCGCGACGCTCCCTGGTCAAGATCGATCCCAACCTGCCGTTCGAAGAGGCGGCCCTGTTCGGCTGCGCCGTCCTGACCGGCGTCGGGGCCGTTGTGAACACCGCCGGCGTCAAGGCGGGCCAGAGCGTCGTCGTCATCGGCCTGGGCGGCGTGGGCCTGGCCAGCGTGCTGGGCGCCCTGGCCTCGGGCGCCAGCCCCGTCGTCGCCGTCGACCTGTCCGAGAACAAGCTGGCCCTGGCCCGCACCCTCGGCGCGGTCGAAACCGTCAACGCCGCCGACCCCGATGCGGTCGATCAGGTCCGCGCCCTGACGAACGGCGGCGCCGACGTCGCCTTCGAGATGGCCGGCTCGCTCCGGGCGCTGGAGGCGGCGTGGAAGATGACCCGGCGCGGCGGAACCACCGTCACTGCCGGCCTGCCGCCGCCCGATGCGGCCCTTGCCGTCAATGTCGTCTCCCTCGTCGGCGAAGAGCGCACGCTGAAGGGCTCCTACATCGGAACCTGCGTCCCCAGCCGCGACATCCCCCGCTACGTCGCCCTGTATCGCCAGGGCCGCCTGCCGGTGGATCGCCTGATGAGCGGCGTCATTCCCCTGGATGACATCAACGCCGGTTTCGACCGCCTCCACGCCGGCGAGGTCGTGCGGCTGATCGTCAAACCCTGACGACACTGTAATCCCGCCGCCCGGTTTCGGCCGCAAATCCGCAGACCAATGTCCGCTCAAGCTTCAGCGGAGATCTTCCATGCGCCCGTCTCGCCTGTCCTGCGCCGCCGCGATGTCGGCCGTCGTCCTCGCCTTTGCCGTTCCGGCCCTGGCGCAGGAGACCTCGCCTCAAAACAACGCCGAGATGGCCGCCATCTTCGCCGCCGACCAGGCCGTGCGTCAGGTCGCGCCCGAAAAATTCCGCGACCGCGCCTTTGTCAACGAGATGCTGGCCGCCGACGCCGCGCGCCGGGTCCAGACCCGCGCCCTGCTGGACGCCGGCGCGCTCCAGACCGGCGAGGACTACCGGGCCGCCGCCTTCGTCTTCCAGCACGGCTCTACGCCCGAGGATTATCTGCTGGCCCATAGCCTGGCCGTCGCCGCTGTGGACAAGGGCTCGCCCGAAGGCGCCTGGATCGCCGCCGCGACGCTGGATCGCTATCTGCAGATGACCGACAAGGCCCAGATCTACGGCACCCAGACCCGCAAGACCCGCGACGCCCCGGCCACCCTCGATCCCTACGACCGCGCCCTGATCCCCGACAGCCTGCGCGCCGTCTTCGGCGTCCCGCCCCAGTCGGAACAGGACGCCCGTCTGGCGGCCGTCAACGCCGCGGCGGAGGCCGCGGCGTCCAAGCCCTGATTGCTCAGTTCGCGGCCGGCTTCGGCGGGGCGTTCTTCACATACTGGTCTAGCCAGCGGGTCATCTCCCACAGGGTGTGGCCCACGGATTCCCGCGCGCGGTATCCATGCGCCTCCAGCGGCAGGGTGACGTAACGCGCCGTCGCCCCCAGCCCCTTCAGCGCCGCATAGAAGCGCTCGGACTGCACCGGGAAGGTGCCCGAGTTGTCGTCCGTCTCGCCGTGGATCAGCAGGATCGGTTCGTTCAGCTTGTTCGCATAGGTGAAGGGCGACATCTCGGTATAGACCTCGGTCGCCTCCCAATAGTTGCGCTGCTCGGACTGGAAGCCGAACGGCGTCAGGGTGCGGTTATAGGCGCCCGACCGCGCGATCCCGGTGCGGAACAGATCGCTGTGCGCCAGCAGGTTCGCCGTCATGAAGGCGCCGTAGCTGTGGCCGCCGACCGCGATCCGGTCGCGGTCCGCCACGCCCATGCCGACCACGGCGTCGACCGCAGCCTTCGCATCGGCGACCAGCTGCTCGACATAGGTGTCGTTCGGCTCGGCCCCGTCCTTGCCGATGATCGGCATGGAGGGGTTGTCGAAAATCGCATAGCCCTGGGTCAGCAGGAACAGATGGCTGGACCCGCCCGGCCGTACGAACCGGTTCTGCACGTCCACCGTCTGGCCCGCCACCGCCGCATCGGTGAATTCGGCCGGATAGGCCCACATCAGCATCGGCAGCGGCCCGTCGCGGTCCTTGTCGTAACCGGCCGGCAGATACAGCGTCCCCGACAGCTTGACCCCGTCGGCCCGCTCATAGGTCACCAGTTGCCGCGTCGCCTCGGCCAGTTGCGGCGCCGGATCGGGGAAGTTGGTCAGCCGCGTCGTCTGGCCCGTCGTCAGATCGCGGATCTGCAGGTTGGGCGGATCCAGCCGCGTCTCGCGCTGCGTCACCACCCGCTTGCCGTCCGCATCCAGGAAGCCGACCACGGCCTCGTAATCCGTATTGGCCGAGGTCCACAGCCGTTCGCTGCGTCCCGTCGCCGGGTCCATGGCGGCCAGGAAGGGGAACTCGCCCTGCGGCGTGGCGCCGGCGCCTGACATCAGAATGCGCCCCTGCGGATCGAAACGGATCACCGAACGGCCCTGCGCATTCGGCTGGGTCACCGGCTGGCCCGGATTGTCGTAGCGCGCCTGATAGTTCCGCTCCAGCAGCACCCGGCCCTCGCCAGGATTGGACGGATCGACCACGAACCGCGTCTCGTGCCGGGTGTTGAACCAGCGGCTGTTGACGATGGCTAGGTCGTCCTTGCCCCAGACGACGCCGCCAAACCGTTCCTTCAGGTCGATCAGCTTGACGGGCTCGGCCGTGAACGGCGCCGCCTGCATGAAGACCCGGTCCCGGAACTCGGCCGCCTTGCGGATGTCCCCGCCGTCCAGCGCCTCGACCCAGGTCAGGGTCGCCGGCGCATCGGCCCGCCATTCGACCGAGCGCGGCCCCGGCGCCACGGCGTCGAAGGCGGTCGGCACATCGTCCCTCAGCGGCAGGTCGGCGACCGTGCGCACCACGCGACCGTTCAGATCCGTCACCACGATCTCGGTCGGGAATAGGTCGTCCGGCACCGCATAGGAGTAGGGCCGCTTGGCGATCTCATGCAGGATGTATTTGCCGTCCGGCGACACCGACGCGTCCAGATAGACCGCCGGCGCCCCGATCGTCCTTGCACGGCCGTTCAGCGGAACCAGCGTCAGCTGGCTGGTGAAATAATGGTCGAACAGGGCCTCGTCGCCAGGGTTCGACAACAGGTCCTGATAGGTCCGCACCGGCGCGACCCGCCCGGCCGTCTCCTCGATGTTCGGCCCCGTGGGCGCCGCCGTCACGTCCGGCGCCGGACCGCGTCCCGCCGGCACCGCCTCGACCAGCAGGCCCGAACTGTCGGGCAGCCACTCATAACCCGTCCCGCCGGTCATATTGACCACCGGATCGGTCAGCTTGCGCGCCCGCGCCGAGGCCACGTCCACCACCCACAGCTCCAGCCCCGTCGGCCGGTCCAGCACGAAGGCCAGCGACTTGGCGTCCGGCGAGAACCGCGGCGCCGTGAACCGCGCGCCGTCGGGCAGGGCCACGACGCGAGGTTGCCCGCCATCCACCGCCTGCAGGCTCAGACCCGTCAGCCACGCCACCCGGCTTTCGGCCGCGCCATTGTTCCTCGGATTGATCCGCGTCCCCGCCAACCGCAGCATCGGCTCGGCCAGGGCCTTGATGCTGGGCAGGTTGGACCGGTCCATCAACACCAGCGTCCGCCGATCCGGGCTCAGCATCGACGACGGCGTCGGCTTGGCGTCCAGGATGTCCGCGATCGGCGCCGGCGGCTGCTGATAGACCATCGGCCCCGCAGCCGGCCCCGCGTTCTGGGCTAACGCCCCACCCGACACGCCGCTCAGCAGCACCGCCGCCAGAACCAGCCCAACCCCACGTCCACGCATCATCATCGTCTGAAGTCCCCACAAATCCCGAACCCCAGACCTAACCCCGCCTTTCCACCGCCGACAACCCGTTTCGGCGTTACAGTGTCACATTGGCGCGGCGACGCCTGCGCCTGGCCCAGTCGATCCTCGACATATCGCTGATATTCCAGATTGCCGCAGTCGGGCTTCGGCGTTAAGTTTCGCCGGAAACATCGGGGGGTGTGTCATGGCGACTGCGAACAGGATGGGCGGGGCCGACCGCACTTCGGACCGCGTCTTTCCGGGGCTGGCCGTCGTCATGGCGCTTGTCGTCGTGGCAGGCTTTTCGCTTCAGCTCGCCATGGGCCGTTCCAGCTTCGAGGCCCCGCTGCTGGTCCACGCCCACGCCGTGGTCTTCATGGGCTGGGTCGTCATCTTCCTGGTTCAGAACCTGTTGATCGCCACGGGCCAACTGCGTTGGCACCGACCGCTGGGCTGGCTGGCGGCTGCATGGCTGGCGCCCATGCTGATCCTGGGCTGGCTGGTCACCGAGGCCATGGTGCGTCGGGGCGACGTGCCCTTCTTCTTCCGGCCCTTGCAGTTTCTGGTCTTCGATCCCCTCTCGCTCGCGACCTTCGTCGGCCTCACCATCGCGGCGGTGTGGCTTCGTCGGTCGACGGACTGGCATCGCCGCCTGCACTATTCCGCCATGGCGATCCTGCTGGGGCCGGCGGTCGGTCGGCTTTTGCCCATGCCCTTGCTGATCCCCTGGGCCTGGGAGGCGACGACGCCCGTCACCCTGGCGTTTCCGGTCATCGGCATGATCATCGATCTGGCGAAGACCCGCCGGATCCACCCCGCCTGGTTCTGGGGTCTGGGGGTTCAGATCGCCATGATCGCGGCGATCGAGGCACTCACCTGGTCGCCGCTCGGCCTTCAGCTTTACCAGACCGTCACGGCCGGTTCTCCCGGCGCGGCCGTCGCGCCGCTGGCCTTCCCCACGCCCCCCCGGTCCGCCGCCAGGGGTCTGAGCACGACGCAGAGGCGCAGACCGCGTCCCTACCCCGCCAGCAGCGCCTCGACCTGATCGCGCTCCGGCGCCGAGGGCTGCGCGCCCGGGCGGGTCGCGGCGAAGGCTCCGGCGGCGCAGGCGAAGCGCAGCGCCTCGGCCGGGTCCATACCTTCCAGCAAAGCGACGGTAATGGCGGCGACGAAGGCGTCGCCGGCGCCCGTCGCATCGACCGCCTCGACGGCGGGCGGGGTCGCCCAGGCCATCTCGACGCCGCGCTGATACATGGCCGCGCCCCGCGCGCCCTTGGTGACGACCACTCGGCCGCCGCCCCGGTGCAGGCCATCGCCATAGAAGGCCGCCTCGGTCTCGTTGACGACGATCAGGTCGGCGCGGCGCAGCAGCAGTTCCGACACCGGCGCGGCGGGCGCCAGGTTGGCGCAGACGAAGCCGGTCGCCCGGCCCACCGCCGCCTCGACCGTCTCGATCGGCAGCTCCAGCTGTACGATCAGCGCCCCCTCGATCCGCTGGGGCAACTGTTCAGGCGTGACCATGTGGTTGGCGCCGGCCGCCACCACGATCTGGTTCTCGCCGGTCGGATCGACGGCGATCAAGGCGACGCCCGTCGGGGCCGCCACATCCACCTCCACCCCGGCCAGATCGACGCCCAGATCCTCCATCAGGGCCAGGGCCTCGCCGGCCATGGCGTCGTTGCCGACACGCCCGATCAGGCTGACCTCGGCCCCCAGCTTCTCGGCCGCCAGCGCCTGGTTGGCGCCCTTGCCGCCGGGATGGCGCGCCAGGGTCGCCCCGGTCACCGTCTCGCCCGGCGCCGGCAGTTGGGGCGCGGTGGCCACCAGATCCAGATTGATCGAGCCGACGACGGTGATCCTCATGCGCCGGCCTCCAGCGCCTGAGCCTTCAGAGCTTGGGCCTTCAGAGCTTGAGCCTTCAGCTTGGCGACGATCAGGTCGAACACCCCTTGCGCGTCAGCCGCGACGGCCCAGAGATGCCGCGCCGTCGCCGGATCGATCCGGAACTCGACCGCCGTATGCCCGCGCGTCAGATCCGAACCCGTCTCCACCTCGATCCGGCAGGGCTTCGTCTCGAACAGGTCAGGCTGGATCAGCCAGGCGATGGGACACGGGTCATGCAACGGCGCCCCCCAATCGAAAGTGGGCCAGCCCACGATCTCGCGCTCCACCCGCTGCGAGAACCGCAGCGTCGACGCCGCCGCCCGCGCGGCCTCGCTGTCGATGGCCTCTATCGCCGCGATCCGGGCCTCGGTCGCGCGCACCTGATGGGTCGCATCCAGGCCGAAGGCGACGACCTGACACCTCGATCCGAACACCACCGCCGCCGCATCCGGATCGGCCCAAATGTTGAACTCGGCGGATGCGGTGACATTGCCGCCTTCCGACCGCGCCCCCCCCATGACGACCACCGGCCCCAGCCGTTCGGCCAGCCGCCGCTCGCGCCGCATCGCCAGCGCCAGATTGGTCATCGGCCCCAGAACGGCGATGGCGACCGAACCTTCGGGCCGGCTCATCACCAGATCGACGATGGCGTTCGCGGCCGGCCCGTCGCCGACGATCCCCGTCGGTTCGAACGGCTCCAGATCGCCCAGACCCTCGACGCCGTGAAACTCGCCCGCCCCCGCCGGCGGACGTTTCAGCGGCCGCTCCGCCCCGCCGAAAACCGGCACGTCCTCGCGCCCGGCGATCTGGCGGATGATCCGCGCATTGCGCTGGGTCTTCGCGCCGGGGACATTGCCCCCGACCGTGGTGACGGCCAGCAACTCCAGCTCGGGCGCGGCGAAGGCCAGAAACAGCGCCACGGCGTCGTCCACGCCGGGGTCGCAATCGATGATCAGGGACTGAATAGACACCGCCCATGACTAGGCAGGCCGGCCGCGCGGAGCAAGCCGCAACCGCGCCTCAGACCCGACACGCTTCCACGCACGCCTGGGCCAGCACCTCGGCCGAATCCGTCAGGGGGACCGGCGCATCCTCGGCCTTCAGCAACAGCGGAACTTCGGTGCAGCCCGCGATCAGCCCGTGCGCGCCCGCGTCCGCCAAGGCCTGGGCCAGCCGCAACATCCCTGCCCGCGCCGCCTCGCCGACATCGCCGCGCTTGACCCCATAGACCAGCGCCATGAAGGCCTCGCGGTCCGCGCCCTCCAGCAGCACCGTCTCGAGCCCGCGCGCCGCCAGCGCCTGCGTGTAGAGCCGCTCGCCCCCCGGCGTCGCCAGCACGCCGATCCGCTTAACTCCAGAGGCCGCCGCCGCGTCCGCCGTCGCCGCAATCATGTCGATGAAGCCCAGGCCCTTCGACTCGCACGCCGCGCGGATCCCGCCGGCCTGGGCGTGGGCGGTGTTGCAGGGCATGGCGATCACCTCGGCCCCCGCCGCCGCCAGCCCCTCGGCCATCTGCCCCAGCACTGCCTCGGCCTCGCCCGGCCGCGTGTTGCGATCGGGAACCTGGGGGTTCAGGTCCATCACCACCCGGATATGATCGGCGTCCCCGTCCGCCGGCGTCAACGCCTGCACCCGCGCCAGAAACGCCACCGTCGCCGCCGGTCCCATGCCGCCGATCACGCCCAGGATCTTGCTCATCGCATCACGCCCCATCCCACGACCGCCGCGGCGGCCAGAACTGCCGGCACGGCGTAGCGGCTCTGCCAGGCCCACGCCACCGCCAGGGCGCCCGCAAAGATCGCTGCAGCCGCCGCCATCGACGGCGCCCGCTGCAAGGTCGCCCAGCCCAGCTCCACGCTGGTCGCGGCGATGATCCCTACGACGGCGGCCGCGACCCCGGCCAGACCGTCGTGCAGCCGCCGGTCCTCGACCACCGCCTCCAGCCGTTCATAGAAGATCATCGAAAAGGCGAAGGCGGGCGCGAACACCCCGGCCGTCATCGCCAGCGCCCCGCCCCAGCCCGCGACCACGAAGCCGACAAAGGTGCAAAAGATCACCAGCGGCGCCGGGATCACTCCCGCAAAGGCGATCCCGTCCAGAAACGCCCCATCGTCGATCAGCCCGCGCCCCACCGTATCGGCGCGCACATAGGGAATGGCGGTATAGGCGCCGCCGAACGTCAGCAGCCCCGCCTTCAGCCCCGTCCAGAACATCGCGACCCAGCCGCCATCGCCCGCCGGCCCCGCCGTCTGTCCAAACACCGGCCCGCCGTCCCCCAGCCCGTGCATCGCCAAGGCTGCGAGAACCGCCAGCGCCACGACCCCGACGGCCAGGCCGACCCGCCCGACCCGGACCAGCAGATAGGCCGCCCCGCCCGCCGCCAGCACGATCCAGAAGGCCGCTCCCGCCAGGGTCGCCGCAAAGCCGACGACGGCGACGGCCCACAGCCAGCGATCCTCCAGAATATGCGATCCGATCTTGCAGACGGCGCGCACGATCACCGCGACCACCGCCGACTGAACCCCCAGGAACGCCCCGGCCAGCAGGCCCACGACCGGCGACAGCGCCACATAGGCCCAGCCGATCCCCAGCATCAGGATCAGCCCCGGCAGCATGAACCCCAGGCCCGCCAGCAGACCGCCCATCCGCCCCCGCGCCCGCATGCCCATATGCACGCACAGCTCGTGCGCCTCCGGCCCCGGCAGGATCTGCAACACCGCCAGCAGCCGGTTGAACCGCGCGCTGGACATCCACCGGCCCTGATCGACCAGCTCGCGCCGGATCATCGCGATCTGCGCCACCGGCCCGCCAAACGCCAGCAGCCCGAACCGCAGGAACCGCAGAAACACCGCCGTCAAAGACAGCGCCGGCGGAACAGGTTCGATCTCGCGCACCGTCACCCGCCGCCCCCGTCTTCACCGCTTCGAGCCCGCGCGATCCGATAGGGCCCCGCACGCATCGCCAGCGGCCGTCCCTTCCAGCTCAGTCGCACCGCGCCCTCGTCCACCAGGGCGTCCACCGCAGCGTGAACGTCAGGCATCGCCTCGCGCCACGCGCCGGCTTCGCCCGCAACCGCCCGCGCGACTTCGCTGGGGCAGACGGTGGCGTCCTCGGACCGGGCGGCCAGCAGCGCCAGCGTGGCCTCGCGCGGATCCATGACGGACGTCGCGCCTACAGCGCCCCTTCGATCTCGGTCTGATAGCCGAACAGCCCCTGCGCTCCGCCGGTGTGCAGGAAGACCACTGTCTCGCCCTTGAATTGTCCGGCCCGCGCCAGGGCGATCAGCCCCTTCATCGCCTTGCCCGAATAGACCGGGTCCAGCACGATCCCGTCCAGACGCGCGGCCAGGGTCAGGGCGTCGATCACCCTCTGGTCGATCAGGCCATAGCCCTCGCCGACATAGTCGCAGTCGGCGACGACCATCTCCCGCGTCACCCGGCCCGGCTGGCCCAGCAGGGCGGCCGTCTCCTCGGCCAGTTTGAAGACGTTCGCCTCTTGCCTGTCCTTGGGCGCCCGCACCCCGATGCCCAGCACGGGAATGTCCGCCCCCATGACCGCCAGCCCGGCGACCAGGCCCGCGTGGGTGCCCGCGCTGCCCGTCGCCGTCACGATGCGGTGGACCTCCAGATCCATCTCATCGGCCTGGACCACGATCTCGCGCGCACAATCGACATAGCCCAAAGCCCCCGTTGGGTTCGATCCGCCGCCGGGAATGACATAGGGCTTGCCGCCCCGCGCCCGCACCTCGGCCACCGTCTTCTCCAGCTCGGCGACCATGTCCGTCCCGCCCGGCACGGTGCGCAGGGTTGCGCCGAACAGCCGGTCCAGCAGCACGTTGCCGTTGCCGACATAGTCCGTCGCCTTGGACCCCGTCCGCTCTTCCAGAATGATCTCGCAGGCCAGACCGTGGGCGGCCGCCGCCGCTGCGGTCTGGCGCACATGGTTCGACTGCACCGCCCCTTGCGTCACCAGGGTGTCGGCGTCCTGTTCGAACGCCGCGCCCAGCAGGAACTCCAGCTTGCGGGTCTTGTTGCCGCCGCCGGCCAGGCCGGTGCAGTCGTCGCGCTTGATCCACAGATCCAGACCCAACTCCTCCGACAGGCGAGGCAGCGGCTCCAGCGGCGTCGGCAGATGGGCCAGGCGGATGCGGGCGAAACGGGCGAGATGCATGGGACGGTTTCCTGTTCGACGTCTTGATAGCCCGCGCCCGTGACATTCAAAAGCGCCAGCCCAGCCCACCGGCCCAAGCCGCCCGCCCCTTCGCCCCGCCCTCGACCTCAGCCCGGCGCGCCGGCCTCGGCCACACGCGTCGGCGCAACGAAAGCGGCGTCGCACAGGGCCTGGGCGAAGGCGTGGGACGTGACCGCCTGCCGGTCCATCAGGGCGTCCAGCACCCCGGCCCCCGCATCCACCGTCACGACCAGCGGATAACGCCCGACCACCTGACCGCCCTGCGCCGGATCGCGCAGTTCGGCGGTCGCCCGCATCCGGTGTTCGGCGGGATCGCCGGCCAGAATGGCCAGGCGCGGCGCCCGGCTCAGCGCCTCGACATGGATGCTCAGGTTCAGCCGATGCCGGCCGCCGGCGCACAGCCCCATTTCGTTCAGCACCTCGTCGTTGAAGGTGTCGGCGAAGTCGTCCTCGGCATCCAGCCAGCCGGTCGTGGTCGTAACGCTGCCGATCCGCGCCTGCTCGGCCATGGCGGGCGACAGGGCCATCGGCTCGCCGCCGACCTCCACCGAGGCGCAGGCCATCAATCCCGCGCACGCCAGAAACGCCAGGATGGCGGTCGTCTTGATCTGTTTCATCGTTCCCTCTCCCTCGATGACGCGACTAAGCTTGGCTGCGAATGAACGCCGCCTGAACGCCGTTCGACAAGCGGTCCGGAGCCAAAGCCGACGTCCAAGCGTTGCCGCCGCATGACCGCCGCCGCGCCACCCTTGGATCTGCAACGCGAGCGCGCCTATGTCCGCGATCTGGGCCGCGCCTTCGCCGGCGCCCTGGTGTTCAACATCCCGCTGTTGATGACGATGGAGATGTGGGCGCAGGGCGTGATCATGGACCGCTGGTTGCTGCTGACCTTCATCGTCGCCGGCCTGCCGCTGCTTTACGGCCTGGCCTATTACGCCGGCTTCTCCAAGCGGCGCGGGCCGGTCAACGATGCGCTGGACACCGCCGTGGCCCTGGCCGTCGGCTTCATCACCGCCTCTGTGCTGCTGATCCTGTTCGGCGTCGTCGAATGGGACGCGCCGCCGCGCGAGGGCCTGGGCATGGTCGCGCTTCAGGCCATTCCCGGCGCCATGGGCGCGCTTCTGGCCCGGCGTCAGCTCAGCGGCGACGGCGGGGGAGACACGGATGAGGATCAGGCCTCCTATTTCGGCGAACTGTTCCTGATGGCGGCCGGCGCCCTGTTCTTCGCCCTGAACGTGGCTCCTACCGAGGAGATGATCCTGATCGCCTACAAGGCGACGCCCGCCCACATCCTGGCCCTGATCGCCGTCTCCATCCTTCTGCTCCACCTGATCGTCTTCAAGGCGGGCTTCGCCGGCCAGGAAGAGGCCGATCATCCGATCAAGGCCTTCCTGCATTTCACCCTGCCCGGCTATGCCATCGCCCTGGCCGTCAGCCTGTTCACCCTATTCCTGTTCGGGCGCACCGACGGCCATGCCGTCGCCGGCGTGGTCCAGACCATGGTCGTCCTGGGCTTCCCCGCCGCCATCGGCGCCGCCGCCGCCCGTCTGTTGGTCTGACCCCATGCCCACGAAGAAGAAGCCCGCCGCGTCGACCCGCCCTCTGTTGCAATGGGGCATGGCCTTGCTCGGCGCCGTCATCACCCTGACCGCCATCGGCATCGTGGTGTGGGAGGCGCTCCAGCCCACGGCCCCGCCCGCGCTCAGCGCCCGCATCATCGCCGTGGACGTCACCGCCGCAGGCCAGGTCGCGACCGTCCGTGTCCAGAACGACGGCGACGACACCGCCGCCGCCGTGGACATCGAAGGGGTTCTGGGCGACCAGACCGCGACCGCCAGCCTGGACTACGTCCCCGGCCACGGCCACGCCAAGGCCTACCTCCGCTTCGACACCGATCCGCGCGCGGCGGCCGTCTCGGTCAAGGGCTGGTCGGCGCCCTAGAGGGCGCTCACGCCGCCTGGGCCAGCACCGCGTCCTGCATCCGCTCGACCGTCTGCTGGGGCGCGCCGGCGCCGTCCACCGTGGCCCGCAGCGTCTCTTCCAGCGCCGGGGTCACGCGCACGCTGGCCATGGCCCAGCCGGAAAAGCCGCGCGCCGGGATCAGCTTGCGCTCGATCACCACCACCTCGTCATGACGCGGATCGCCCGCCAGGCGCGTCATCAGCCGGTCCAGATCCTGCGCCGCCCCCTCCAGCACCTGCAGGAACCGCCCGTCGTGGATCAGCAGCGCCCCGGTCAGGTCGTCGCGTGCATTGTTCCGCTGCGACGTGGCCAGGATGTCCACCTGCATCAGCAGGCTGTCGGCATTGCCCCGCGCGCGGCTGGTGTAGAGGACGCGTTCCAGGTTCAGGCTCATATCCTCGTTTCACTCCGCCGACGCCGGCGTCCGGCCCAAGCTTTGCGCATAGCCCAATAAATCCGCCGCGCCTACAACGACTTATGTGCGGTTTCGGACAACTCGACATCCGCCGCGACGCGGGTTAGCCTGCAGGCGTTCTCCGGGGGGTCGCAATCGAGCGGCTGAGATAGAGGTTTCTCCTCTGACCCGTCGAACCTGATCCGGGTCATGCCGGCGAAGGGATGAGTAACGCTATCGGTCCTGACGTCACAGGACCCCTCGCGCCCGACGTCGGCGGACCTCAAACCGTTTGAGGCCGCCATGAACATCCAAGTCACCCCGCCCGCCCTGCCCGAAGAGCCCAACGTCGACCTCGCTCTCAAGGACGCGCGCGAACAGGTGATGAAGGAGACTGGGACCATCCCGACCGGCGAACGGGCCGGCAGCCGCAAGGTCTATGTCGCCGGCGAACTCTATCCCGACATCCGCGTCCCCTTCCGCGAGGTCGCCGTCCACCCCTCGGCCAACGAGCCGCCGGTGACGATCTACGATTCCTCCGGCCCCTACACCGACCCGACCGTCACCATCGACATCAAGCGCGGCCTGCCCCACGTCAAATCCAGCTGGCAGCTGGATCGCGGCGACATCGCCCCCGTCGCCAATCCGCGCGAGGTCAAGCCCGAGGACAACGGCCATGCGTCCGGCCGGCATCTGGCCCCGCGCTTCGACACCTCCCACCACCGCGTCTTCAAGGGCGTCGAGGGCCGCCCGGTCACCCAGTACGAATATGCGAAAGCGGGCGTCATCACGCCCGAGATGGAATATGTCGCCATCCGCGAGAACCTGCGCCGCGAGCAGAACAGCCCCTGCATCCGCGACGGCGAGGACTTCGGCGCCTCGATCCCCGACTTCGTGACGCCCGAGTTCGTCCGGCAGGAGATCGCGCGCGGCCGCGCCATCATCCCGCACAACATCAACCACCCCGAGGTCGAGCCGATGATCATCGGCCGCAACTTCCTGGTGAAGATCAACGCCAACATCGGCAACTCGGCGGTCCTGTCCTCCGTGGACGACGAGGTCGACAAGCTGGTCTGGGCCACTCGCTGGGGCGCCGACAATGTCATGGACCTGTCGACCGGACGCAACATCCACAACATCCGCGACTGGATCATCCGCAACTCGTCCGTCCCCATCGGCACCGTGCCCATCTATCAGGCGCTGGAGAAGGTGGGCGGCGTCGCCGAGGACCTGACGTGGGAGGTGTTCCGCGACACCCTGATCGAACAGGCGGAACAGGGCGTGGACTATTTCACCATCCACGCGGGCGTGCGCCTGCCGTTCGTGCCGATGACGGCCAAGCGGGTGACGGGCATCGTCTCGCGCGGCGGCTCCATCATGGCCAAATGGTGCCTGTCCCACCACAAGGAGAGCTTCCTCTACGAGCATTTCGAGGACATCTGCGACATCATGCGCGCCTATGATGTCAGCTTCAGCCTGGGCGACGGCCTGCGCCCCGGCTCCATCGCCGACGCCAATGACGAGGCCCAGTTCGCCGAGCTGCGCACCCTGGGCGAACTGACCAAGATCGCCTGGGCCAAGGGCTGCCAGGTCATGATCGAGGGCCCCGGCCACGTGCCGATGCACAAGATCAAGCAGAATATGGACGAGCAGCTGAAGCACTGCCACGAGGCGCCCTTCTATACGCTCGGGCCCCTCACCACCGACATCGCGCCGGGCTATGACCACATCACATCCGCGATCGGCGCGGCCATGATCGGCTGGTTCGGCACGGCCATGCTCTGCTACGTCACGCCCAAGGAGCACCTGGGCCTGCCGGATCGTCAGGACGTCAAGGACGGCGTCATCACCTACAAGATCGCCGCCCACGCCGCCGACCTGGCCAAGGGCCACCCCGCCGCCCGCCTGCACGACGACGCCCTGTCACGCGCCCGGTTCGAGTTCCGCTGGGAGGATCAGTTCAACTTAGGGCTCGACCCCGAAACCGCCCGCAAATACCACGACGCCACCCTGCCCAAGGAGGCCCACAAGACCGCCCACTTCTGCTCCATGTGCGGCCCCAAGTTCTGCTCGATGAAGATCAGCCAGGACATCCGCGACGCCGCGGCGGCCCAGAACGACGCCGGCGCCTCCCTGTCGGAAGCCGAAGCCGGCATGGCCGAAATGAGCGCGAAATTCAGGGCTGGGGGCGGCGTGGTGGAGGTTAAGGTTTAGGGGCTACACAATCGGTGGTCGTAGGCTTAGGCTTACCTCTAGGAGGGCCAATGAGAAACGACCAACGACAGTTTCAAGTCTATGATCTAGAAATCGCCGTCACCAAAAAGGGTGCTTCGGTGCCGAACATGCAGGCCGTTATGGATGCGTGGCAAAGGCGATACGCGGCGGGGCAGCTCCATTCGATCCGAGGTCGAACAGCGACACTTGTAATCGGCGGGATCAATGTAGATCAAGCCGCACAGACTGCTACGATTTTAGTACGTCTGTCAGATCAGATGGCGCCAAACAGCGTTTATTCAAACCCTGCAATGGGCGGTTTTAATGAACACTTGAAAGCAGCGCAGGAGGGGGCTGATTTCGGCTGCCACGTGTTGCTTTCCACCGCCCCAGAAGCTGGCTCACCAAACGTGTACACATGTGCCGTTGAGAAAGTAACTGGCCTCGCAGCCAGCCTCGTCCAGAGAATGCTCTCGAAGCTTCTGCACTACGAGTATCGTCAGAATCCCTCATTCTATCAGTACCCTCACCCGGGCGGCGGACGAGATGCGGCAGGAAACCCTCGAGTAGAGCGCTGTCGCCCGCATATCGAAATGCGCGGCCGCCCCTCGGAGACGCTCATTGACGACATCAATCGAGGCCAACTGACAGGAGTGTCCTTGGTCAAGGCTGAACAGGTTGCACCGATCGCGGGCGCTGCATTTCTCAGCAAGAAAAAAACCGAGCTTCAACTTTCGATTGACCACAACAACATGCCGGCCAACTTGTGGAATGGTCTTGTTACCGCACTTCGTCGCAACTCGCAGGCCTACGACTCAGCGAAAGTCTCCTACAAGGTGCCTGGCGTGAGCCGTACGGTCACTGTTGAGCTCGACGCTAGCACCGGCCAGCCGCTCGCAGATCTCTACGTCGAAGCTTTTGAGATTTCGAACCTGCGACCGATTCTGGCGCAGTCGTCACGCACGATCGTTCCCCATCTTGTTCAGGCTGCAATGCCGCAAGTTATCGCAAGGCGGACGATCTGATGGCACAAACCATCTCTTATGAACTTACCCGCGCTTGGGCTTATAGGCGCATTTCTCATCGCAGGATGTGGATTTACACACGCGCGCTGCCTTTGGTTTTAACGACCGTGGTTGGTTTCCTGTGGCTGGCACTTCCTGAAAAGCCAAACCTTGTAGGAGGACAAAGCATTTCGTCCTCAGCGCTTGCAATAATAGCTACCCTTCCAGGCTTCTATTTCGCCGGGCTAGCGGCTGTGGCCACTTTCGGTGGATCAGGCATGGACAAAATAATGCCCGCCCCCGCACCAACGCTGAAGACGGCCGTGAGCAACGGAATAATAGACAATGAACTTTCAAATAGGCAATTTTTGTCTTATTTATTTTCATATCTAGTATTTGTATCATTTGTTTTATGCATAATTCTTCTTATTTTCTCAAATTTTGGTCAATCGATTGAATTGCTAAGGAAATCTGCTGAGTCTATTGAAACTTATGGAAAAGTGGGTTGGTTATTTCTTTCGGCAGCAACATCCTTGGCGGTTCTGAGCCTCGCAGCCTCAATGATAATCTCCACTCTCCACGCTGTATTTTTTCTGACCGAGAAAATCCATCAGCCGTAGGCGCGACTGCTGAGCGACCTTAAAGCATGCCCACCCTCGTCCTCCTCGCCGGGCCGAACGGCGCCGGCAAGACCACCTTCATCAACCGCTTCCTACATCAGCGGGCGGAGGCGTTTCGGTTCGTGAACCCGGACGCGGTCTCCCTCTCCCGTTGGGAGAGGGCTTGAGCGCCTGAGAGCCGTCAGGCGATCAGACTTGCGCGAAAGGGTGAGGGTCGGACCTCGCCGCAGACGCACGACCCTCACCCGTTGGCTGCTTCGCGCCGCCCTTCGGGTCAGCCGAGACGCATCGCTGGCGCTCTGCGGGCTTCAAACCCTCTCCCAACGGGAGAGGGAATGCACAGCTAGCCCCCCCCTACCTATGCACGACGTCCCGGCCCCGGCCGTTGAAATCCCTAGCCTTTCGCGAAATCGGCGGCCTCTACCCGATCACGCTGCGGGGCGGCCTTAGACTGGCGGCGCGTCCTGTGTCGGGCGCGGGCGACAGGCCGGGGATGGGATGGACGACGACCACAGCTATGACGACGGCGGGTTCGAGGGGCCGCGCGATCCGTTTTACGATGCGATGACCCAGCAGGCGCTGGATCAGATCCGCATCCTGCGCGAGGCGGGTCTGGAGCAGACGTATCGCGACGCCCTGCATCACGATTCCTCGCCCGAGGCCGAGGCGGCCTTCTGGCGCGCGCACGGCCTGCCGATGCATCTGTTGCGGCTGCCCGATCTGGTCACCTCGGACCCCGCCGCGCGCGCGGCCGACCGGGTGCAGAACCGGGGCTATCGCCGCCTGTCGAAAGAGGCGTGGGAGGCGGCGGGCACGGCCTATCTGGCCGGGTCCTCGGCCGAGGAGGTCAGCGCCGTCTATGGCATGGCGGTCAGCACCTTTCGCGCCCGCGCCAGGGACGAAGGCTGGCGGCGCGAGGATCAGCCCGATCCGCTGCGCGAGCCGATCGACCTGGAGGCCGAGACGGCCGACGGTTTGCCCGACTATGGGGCCATGGCGGCCCACGCCCTGGTGCGGCTGAACCGGGCGCTTCAGGCCGGGCGCGCGCTCGAGGCCGCGCGCTGGGTGCGGCTGCACGCCGACCTGATCCGGATGGCGGCCTCCCCGCCGCCGTCCCCGCCCGCGCCGCCGCCCGCCAAGCTCCCGCCCCAACCGAAGGAACCGGACCTGGGCGAACGCGCCGCCGCCGTCGCCGAACAGGTCGGCCTGATCGCCCGCGAGGCCTGCGCCCTCAAACGCGGCGATTACGCCGGCCGCGACGCCCTGATGGCCCGCCTCGAGGCGCTCGACGACCTGAAACCTGCCCCGACATCAGACGAATTAGACGAAATAGACGGTGTTTTTGTCGCCCGACCGCCGGACTGACCGTCTCCTCCCCATCGCCTGCGATGGGGAGGGGGACCGCGCCCTTCGGGCGGGGTGGAGGGGCTCTTGAGGCCCTACAGACGTCGATTTTACAGAAGGAACCCCTCCGTCACGGCGCCAGGCGGCGCCGCGCCGCCTCTCCGCTGCGCAGGGAGGAGACGGCCTAGACCTCCGACGCGATCTTGCGCAGGGCCTCTTCGAACACCGAGGCCGGCTGGCCGCCCGAGATCAGATATTTGCCCTCGACCACCACGGCCGGGACCGAGGTGATGCCGCGCGCGCGCCACAGGTCTTCGGCCTGGCGCACGGCCTGGGCGCAGCGGCCCGAGGCCAGCACCTCGCCCGCCTCGGCCCGGTCCAGCCCGGCCTTTTCGGCGGCGGTGGTCAGGACGCCGGCGTCGGTCAGGTTCTTGTTCTCGGTGAAGTGGGCGGTGAAAAGCGCCTGCTTCAGGGCCTTCTGCCTGTCCGGCGCCGTCTCATGCGCCCAGTGCAGCAGCCGGTGGGCGTCGAAGGTGTTCCAGATGCGGCTGTCGTCGGTCATGCGCATGTCGAAGCCCACCTCGCCCGCCCGCTCGCGGATCATGGCGCGGTTGGCGGCGGACTGCTCAGGCGACGCGCCGTATTTGCGGCCGATGTGTTCGACGATGTTCTCGCCCTCAGGCGCGATCTGGGGGTTCAGCTCGAACGGCTGAAAGGCGATGTCGGCGGCGATCCCCTCGTCCTTCAGCGCGTCCAGGGCCGTGTCCAGCCCGCCCAGCCCCACCACGCACCAAGGGCAGACGACGTCCGAGACGAAGTCGATCTTCAGGGTCTTGAGCGGAGCGTTCATGGCGCGGCCTTCTGGAACAGCGTGTGTTGCATAAGGATATGGCGACGCCGCGCCGCGCGACAAGTCTCAGCCCAGGCTCAAATCCCTGGGCGGGCGAATCCGGCGCCAGCGCGCCTCCACGAAGGCGAAGGCGCCGAAGGCCATCAGCCCCGCCGCCGTCAGCCCCAGGATCCACGACCCGCCCGGCTGGGCCTCCAGCGCGTCCAGCGCCGCCGCCGTCGTCGTCACCTCGCCCGAGCGCGCATGCAGCCCCGCCAGAACCACGAACACACCCAAGGGCAGATAGGCGAACCCCCGCGCCGCATAGCCCGCTCGCGCCAACGCCGTCGCCGTGCCGCAGAAGGCCTTGGGGCAGGCCAGGGCGTCGTCGAAGTCGTCGCGGACGGCCCTGACGATATTGCCGACGCCGACGCCCAGCACCACCAGCCCGGCCCCGATCAGCAGCACCTCTCCGAACGGCATCCCCAGCAGCATGGCCGCCTTCTCCTGATTCTCGGCCACGCTCTCGGCTTGGGCCGCCGAGGCGTTCGTCGCCTCGCCGAACTCGTCCAGATATTCGAACACCCCCGACGCCAGCACGCCATAGAACAGGCCGCTGACGGCCTGGCCCGCCCGCGTCGTCCAGCCCTTCAGATCGCTGCCCTCGTGATCCGCGTCGAACACCGCCTGCAACACCCGCCAGCCGACGAAGGCCCACAGGCCCAGCCCCAGCAGCACCAGCCAGACCTTGCCGAACGGCTGCTCAGCCAGCCAGCCCGCCGCCCCGCTGGTCCCCACCGCGTCGCCGATCCGGTCCGTCGCCGCCAGCAGGGTCAGCGCCCCGGCCGACAGGTAAACGAAGCCTCGCGCCCCATAGCCGACCCGCGCCGCCCATTCGATCAGGGTCGCCAGCGGCGGCAGGCGAAGGGTCTTGGCGGCGTTCATGATGTCTCCCACGTCAGGACGCCCTCAACGCGCCGGCCAAGGCAAAGGCTCCGCTTCGACCCTGTGTCGACATCCGACAGACACCGACGGGCGTATGCCGCTACGGTTCGCGTCCTTGGGAGGCGTTCAGTTGAACATCTACGAGTTTCACTTCTTCGACGAGGCGGATCGCCGCCCCCTTCTCGACTTCTTCGACGGGGTCGACGACGCATCGGCGTTGGAGGCGGCGAGAACGCAGCTGTTGCATCACGCCTCCTGCGCGGGTGTGGAGGTGCTGGAGGCCGGTCGTCTGGTCGGGCGCGTCACCCGTTGAAGCTCGTTGGCGCTCTGCTCGCTGGCGTACACAACGCGATAAACACACGACTTTTCCCCAGAAAGCCGCGCGACATATAGCAACGCTGTGTCGAGTTTCGACAGACGCCGCGCTCAGATCGCCTTATGCGCGAACTCATGAACCGCCTTTCGCCTGGCAACCGATTGATCCAAGGGCTGAACCCCGACGATCGCGACGCTCTTCTCGCCATCGCCACCCCGGTGGAATTCGCGCCCGGCCATGTGTTCAGCGAGCCTGATGACGCCATCGAACACCTGCATTTCATCGATGACGGCTTCTGCTCCTCGGTCGCGGTGCTGGAGGACGGCCGCACCGTGGAGACCGTGATGATCGGGCGCGAAGGCGTGCTGGGCGTCGTCGCCTCGGTCGTGCCGCATTATGCCCACACCCGCAGTGTGGCCCAGGTCGCCGGAACGGCGCGCCGGGTAGACGCCGCCAAGTTCCGCGCCCTGTCGGCGCAACGGCCGGGCGTTCGCGACGCCGTCGCCGAATACATGGCCCGACTTCAGGGCGAGTTAGAGCAATCGGCCGCCTGCAACGCCCTGCACCACGCCGGCCAGCGGTTCGCCAAATGGCTGCTGCGCTGCCACGATCGGGTCGAGGGCGACACCCTGAACCTGACGCAGGAGTATCTCGCCTCCATGCTGGGCTCGCAGCGGACCACGGTGAACGAGGCGGCGCAGGGGCTTCAAAAGGCGGGCGCCATCGCCTATTCGCGCGGCCGGATCACGGTGCTGGATCGGGCGGCCCTGGAGCGGGCGGCGTGCGAATGCTACCGCCGGGGCGGAGACCGGCAGCCCTAGTCGACCTGGGCGGCCGGCAGTTCGAGGACCGCCTTCAGCCCGCCCATGTCGCTGTCCGACAGCATCAGCCGCCCGCCGTAGGCGCGCGTCAGGTCGTCAACGATCGACAGGCCCAGGCCCGAACCTGGCGCGCTTTCGTCCAGCCGCGCGCCGCGCTGCATGACGGTGTCGCGCTGATCCGCCGGCAGGCCCGCGCCGTCGTCTTCGACCACCAGGATCATCTGGCCCAGACCGCTGCCGCCCGCCGAAACGCGCACCCGGCGTTCCGAGAATTTGGCGGCGTTCTCGATCAGATTGCCCAGGATTTCCTGCAAATCCTGACGCTCGCCCAGGAAGGACAGGCTGTCGGGCGCACGCCAGTCGATCTCGACATTCTTGTCGCGGAACACCTGTTCGATCATCACCGCCAGTTCGTCCAGCACCTCGGCGACGGGCGTCGTCTCGCCCAGACCGTGGGCGGCGCGGGCGGCGGCGCGGGCGCGGCGCAGGTGGTGATCGACCTGGCCCTGCATGATCTTGGTCTGGCGTCGCACCAGCTCTGGCAGATCGCCCTCGCTCGTCCCCGCCTCGGCCAGCATGACGGAGATCGGCGTCTTCAGCGCATGGGCCAGATTGCCGACGTGGGTGCGCTGGCGATCCACGACCTCCTGATTGTGGTCCAGCAGGCGATTGACCTGCTCGGCCAGCGGCTGGATTTCCTGCGGATAGGAGCGACCGATCCGGGCGGACTTGCCCTTGCGCACGTCGGCGATCTCGTTGCGCAGGTCGAACAGGGGACGCAGGCCGATGCGCACCTGAATGAAGACCGCCGATACGAGTCCCAGCCCCAGGATCAGGAAGGCGATCCAGGTCACGCGCGCGAACTGGCGCGTGTCCGCATCGACGTCGGAGCGATCCAGCGCGGCGATGAAGATGACCGGATGTTCGTGCCGGGGGATGGACTTCATGCTGGCGGCGACCCGCAGCGGCTCGCGGGTCTCGGCGTCGTCCTTCGGGCCGGTGGTGTTGAAGGTGATGACGTCGCCGAAAGCCGCATCCAGGCGCGCGGGCAGGTCGGCGGGCAGGGCCAGGTCATAGCGCCACAGCGAGGTCGAACGCGCCAGGCTGACCAGCCGTCCGTCGGGGCGAACCTCCATGATCTGCCAGTATTTGCCCGACAGCAGCCGCAGAGTTCTGGCGTCCTGGATCTGTGGAATGGCTTCGCCCTGCGGCGTGCGGCTGGCGCCGACCACGATCTCGTCGATCGTTTCGTTGAGCATGGCGCCCAGACGCCGCAGGGCGGATTCCTGAAAGGCCTGGGTCAGCACCAGCGCTGAAATGACCAGAGCGACCACGATCCAGGCCGAGGCCAGCCAGATCAGCCGGCGCGTCAGGGAGCGACCTGGGCGACCGAACCAGCGGCCCCAATCGTGGAGCCCACCAGCGTTGGGTTTCGAAGCCGTCGCCTCGGTCACGCCGGGTCGGATTCGCCCGCCAGCGGCGTCAGCCGATAGCCGAGGCCGCGCACGGTCTCGATCCGGTCCGATCCGACCTTCTTGCGCACCCGGCCGATGAATACCTCGATGGTGTTTGAATCACGGTCGAAGTCCTGATCGTAGAGGTGTTCGACCAGTTCGGTGCGGCTGATGACGCGCCCCTGATGCATCATCATGTAGTGCAACAGCCGGTATTCCAGCGAGGTCAGGCGCAGGGGCTCGCCGTTGACGCTGGCCCGCGCTGCGCGGGGATCCAGCCGCAAGCCACCGCACGACAGGGTCGCCGAGGCGATGCCCGCCGAGCGGCGCAGCAGCGCCCGCAGACGCGCCAGCAGCTCTTCGGTATGGAAGGGTTTGGTCAGATAGTCGTCGGCGCCGGCGTCGAAACCCGCCACCTTGTCCGACCAGGCGCCGCGCGCCGTCAGGATCAAAACCGGCGTCGTCTTGCCCTCTCGCCGCCAACGCTCCAGCACCGACACGCCATCGATCTTGGGCAGGCCCAGGTCCAGGACGATGACGTCATAGGGTTCGTTCTCGCCCAGATAGTGGGCTTCCTCGCCGTCCGGCGCATGGTCCACGGCATAGCCCGCGTCGCCCAGCGCCGCCTTAAGCTGACGCGACAGATCCGCGTCGTCCTCGACCAGAAGCACGCGCATCAGTTCGGCCTGCGACGTTGATTGTTGTTGTCGGGACGCGCCTGTCCGGTCTGACCATCGACCACGACCTCCCGCACGCGTCCGTCGCGTTCGACCAGGACGGAATAGTTGCCGTCGCGGCGCGGTTGGGTGTCGATGGGGCGACCGCCGCCGGCCTCGCCGCCACGACGACGGGCCTCGTCGGGACTGACGCGCGGACCACGGTCCTGCGAGCGTTGATCCTGATCACGCGACTGGGCCTGCGCCGACATCGTCATGACGGGCGCAAAGGCCAGACCGAGAGCCAGGGCCAGGGCCGGAGGGGCGATCAGGAGAGGGGCGGGTTTACGAAACATGGCGACCGATCTAGTCCCGATCATCTGAACGGGCGCTGAATACGTCGTATAGTTTAAAGCGAACGCTGCTCCAAACCGGAGACCAAATCAGAAGACGGCGGTGTGACGTCTTTTTCATCCAGATGAACCGAACCTGATCGATCCTGTTCAGAACCGGCTCAGTCGCCGGGTGCTCAGATCGCCTCATCGCTGGTCACCCCGACCGGCAGAACATTTGAGGAGATCGCCATGCGCAAGCTCATCGTCCCCGCCATCGCCCTGGCCGCCGCCTCGGTCGCCGCGCCGTCCTTCGCCCAATCCTATCATCACCGCCCGGCCCCGCCCCATCACGCCAGCTACGGCTCGTGGCAGTCGATCAACGCCCGCCAGGCCAACCTGGATCGTCGCATCGATCAGGGCGTCCGCAACGGCCAACTGAGCCGTCGCGAAGCCGTTCGACTGCGCGGAGAGTTCAACAGCATCCTGCGCCTGGAAGCCAACTATCGCCGCGGCGGCCTGACCGCGTGGGAACGCCAGGACCTGGACCGTCGCTTCGACCGCCTCTCGGCCCAAATCCGCTACGAACGCCGCGATTACGACAACCGTCGGGGCTGATCATCTCGACGAAGACAGTTGGAAGCGCGGCCGCAAGGCCGCGCTTTTCTTATTTGATCTGAAGCCGCACAGCCGTGGGCTGCGCGGCACATCCTCAAGCATCCTTGCATTAAAAAGTCCGCCGCCGGCCCTTCACACGTCGCCCGCGCTGCGACCGATCCAGATTTCCTTGGTTTTATGAATCCTTTAGGTCGGCGGCCCGGACTCGCATCGCGCCATTATGCCGCCCGGTGGTCTGTTCCCGCTCGAACTTGAGCGAGGAGGCCGGATTGGCCGATGTGATTTTTCTGGCGGTGGGTGCGGGGACGTTCGCCGTCTTCGCCTTGCTGGCCACAGCATTGAAACGGGTGTGACGATGATCGCCATGCTCTGGGGGGCGGGGGCGCTGGTCGTCGCCGTTTACATGGTCGCGGCGCTGCTGCGGCCCGAGCGGTTCTGAGGAACCGGGACGGATTTCATGAACATGCAAGGATGGGGCGAGATCGCCCTGACCCTTGGGCTGGCCGTAATGCTCGGCTGGCCCATCGGCGTTTATATGTCGCGCGTCTGGAATGGCGAGCGGACCTGGCTGGACCCGGTGCTGAAGCCGGTCGAGGCCGTCTTCTACGGCGCCGCCGGCGTCGATCCTAAACGCAGCCAAGGCTGGCTGGGATACGCCGGCGCCCTTTTGGCCTTCAACCTGGCGGGCTTTGTGCTGCTGTATGCGATCCTGCGTCTGCAGGGCGTGCTGCCGCTGAACCCGCAAGGGTTCGCAGGCGTGTCGCCGCATCTGGCCTTCAACACCGCCGTCAGCTTCGTGACCAACACCAACTGGCAGAGCTATGGCGGGGAGGCGACTCTGTCGACCTTCACCCAGATGGTCGGCCTGACGGTGCAGAACTTCGTCTCGGCGGCGACGGGCGCGACGATCGCGGCGGCCCTGGCGCGGGCCTTCGTGGCCAATCGCGGCGAGGGGGTCGGCAACTTCTGGGCCGATCTGACGCGCACGACCCTTTATGTCCTGCTGCCTGCCGCCCTGATCTTGGCCGTGGCCCTGTCGGGTCTCGGCATCGTTCAGAGCCTGGCGGCACATGTGACGGCGACCGGCGTCGAGGGCGGATCCCAGACCTTGCCGCTGTTCCCGGCGGCCAGCCAGGTGGCGATCAAACAGCTGGGCATCAACGGCGGCGGCGTCTTCAACGTCAACGGCGCCCATCCGTTCGAGAACCCGAACGCCATCACCAATCTGCTGACCGCCGTGGCGATCAACGTCATGGGCTGGGCGGCCTTCTTCGCCTTCGGCCGCACGGCTATGGCGGGACGCGACATCCGCGCCCTGGCGGCGGCGGCCCTGATCCTGCTGAGCGCCGCCAGCGCGGCCATGTATGTGATCGAGACCCAGCCGGCCCCGGCTCTGGTCGCGGCCCATGTCGACAGTTCGGTCAACATGGAGGGCAAGGAGGTCCGCTTCGGCGCCCCCGCCTCGACCGTCTGGTCCGTGGTCACGACCGGCGCCTCGAACGGCTCGGTCAACTCGATGCACGCCAGCTTCATGCCCTTGGGCGGCGGGTTGCAGATGTTCCTGATGCAGTTGGGCGAGATCCTGCCCGGCGGCGTCGGTTCGGGCATCGCCATCATGGTCGTCATGGCCCTGCTGTCGGTCTTCGTCGCCGGCCTGATGGTCGGGCGCACTCCGGAATATCTGGGCAAGAAGATCGAGGCGCGCGAGATCCAGTTCGCCATGATCGCGGTGCTGATCCTGCCGCTGGCGATCCTGGGCTTCACCGCCGTGTCGGCCGTCTTCCCGACGGCGCTTGCGGGCCTGCTGAATAAGGGGCCGCACGGGTTGTCGGAGATCCTGTACGCCTACACCTCGGCGGCGGCGAACAACGGCTCGGCCTTTGCGGGTCTGACCGCCAACGCCCACTGGTGGAACACGACCTTGGGTCTGGGCATGCTGTTCGGGCGGTTCATTCCGGCCGTCGCCGTCCTGGCCATCGCCGGCAGTCTGGTGGTCAAGCCCAAGCTGGCGCCCAGCCCCGGCACCCTGCCGACCGACAACGGCCTGTTCATCGGCCTGCTGATCGGCGTGATCCTCATCCTCGGCGGCCTGCAGTTCCTGCCCGCCCTCGCCCTGGGACCGATCGTCGAGCACTTCCAGGTGCTCGCGGCGGTCGCCGGCGCCTGATCCTTCGGACATCCTGACATGACACAAGTAACTCTGGATCCCCGCGAGGGCGGCCGTGCGTCGCCTCTTGCGGGCGGCCTCTCGGGACAGATGATCGGACGCGCCGTCGGCGAAGCCTTCGTCAAGCTGAACCCCGTCAAGCTGATCAACAATCCGGTCATCTTCACCACCTGGATCGTGGCGCTTCTGTCCACGCTCTCGGCGGCCGCAGCCATCGCGAGCGGTCAGTCGGCGGGCTTTGCGGTGCAACTGGCGCTGTGGCTGTGGGCTACGGTCCTGTTCGCCAATGTCGCCGAAAGCATCGCCGAAGGGCGGGGCAAGGCGGCGGCCGACAGCCTGCGCGCCACCCGCGTCACGACAAAGGCCAAGCTGATCGTCGATCCGAAGACCGGCAGCGTGGTCCCGACCAACGCCTCTGAGCTCGAAGTCGGCTCGATCATCCTGGTCGAGGCCGGCGATGTGATCGCCTCTGACGGCGAAATCATCGAGGGCGTCGCCTCGGTCAACGAGGCCGCCATCACCGGCGAGAGCGCCCCGGTGATCCGCGAAAGCGGCGGCGACCGGTCCGCCGTGACCGGCGGCACCACCGTCGTCTCGGACTGGATCAAGGTGCGCATCACCGCCAAGCCCGGCTCGACCTTCCTCGATCGCATGATCGCCATGGTCGAGGGCGCGGACCGCCGGAAGACGCCCAACGAGCTGGCCTTGGCGGTGCTGCTGGCCGGCCTGACCCTGATCTTCCTGATCGCGGTCGTGACCCTGGTGGGTCTGGGCGCCTATTCCGGCGTCGATCTTGATCCGATGGTGCTGGGCGCCCTGTTCATCACCCTGATCCCGACCACGATCGGGGGCCTGCTGTCCGCCGTCGGCATCGCCGGCATGGACCGGTTGCTGAAGGTGAACGTGCTGGCCACCTCGGGCCGTGCGGTGGAGGCGGCAGGCGACGTCGACACCCTGCTGCTCGACAAGACCGGCACTATCACCTTCGGCAACCGCATGGCGACCGAGGTCATCCCGGTTCCGGGCGTGCGCCCCGAGGCCGCCCTGGCCGCCGCCGTCATGGCGTCGCTCGCCGACGAGACGCCCGAAGGCCGCTCCATCGTCGAGCTGGGCCGCAACGCCGGCGTCTCGGTCGATCAGCCCGCCGGCGCCGTCGCCATTCCCTTCACCGCCGTCACCCGCCAGTCGGGCCTGGACGTCGGCAAGGACAGCTGGAGGAAGGGCGCGGTCGATGCCGTGCTGAAGGATCTGAACCTCAACGACGGTTCGGCCCCAGCCGAGTTCCGCCAGGCCGTGGACCGGATCGCCCGTTCGGGCGGCACGCCCCTGGCCGTCACCCATAACGGCGTCCTCGTCGGCGTCATCCACCTGAAGGACGTGGTCAAGCCGGGCGTGAAGGCGCGCTTCGCCGACCTGCGCCGCATGGGCCTGCGCACCGTGATGATCACCGGCGACAATCCGGTGACGGCCGCAGCCATCGCTTCGGAAGCCGGGGTGGACGACTACCTCGCCGAGGCCACGCCCGAGGACAAGATGCGCCTGATCAAGGCCGAGCAGGCCAAGGGCCGTCTGGTCGCCATGTGCGGCGACGGGGCCAACGACGCCCCGGCCCTGGCCCAGGCCGATGTCGGCGTCGCCATGCAGACCGGCGCCCAGGCCGCGCGCGAGGCCGGCAACATGGTCGACCTGGACAGCGACCCGACCAAGGTCATCGAGATCGTCGAGGTCGGCAAGCAACTGCTGATCACGCGCGGCGCCCTGACGACCTTCTCGGTCGCCAACGACGTGGCCAAGTATTTCGCCATCATCCCGGCGATGTTCGTGGTGGCCCTGCCGTCGCTCGGCGCGCTGAACGTCATGCGCCTGCACAGCCCCGAGAGCGCCATCCTGTCGGCGGTGATCTTCAACGCCCTGGTCATCGTCGCCCTGATCCCGCTGGCGCTGAGGGGCGTCAAATACCGGGCCATCGGCGCTGGCGCGCTTCTGGGTCGCAACCTGCTGATCTACGGCCTGGGCGGCCTGATCGCCCCGTTCGTCGGCATCAAGCTGATCGACCTGCTCATCTCCGGCCTGGGTCTGGCGTGATGCGTCGGGAGGTCTCTCGCATCCTGCAACTCGTCGTGGCGGTGCTGGTCATCGCCGTGATGTGGGGCGTGGCGACGCTGCAGCAGACCGATCCGCGCACGCGCTCCAACCCCATGGCCATTCATCCTGTTCGAATAGAGAAATCCAATGCGTAAATCCTTCTCCAAGGCCTCGGGCCGCAACGACGCCTGGTTCGCCGCCGCCTGTATCGTCGGCCTCGCCGGTCTGGGCCTGTGCAGCGAAGCCAAGGCCCAGGACGTGTCGGCGAACGTCGCCGTCACCTCCGACTACGTCTTCCGCGGGGTCAGCCAGACCCAGGAAAACCCCGCCCTCTCGGCCGGCGTCGATCTGACCAGGAACGGCTTCTACGCCGGCGGCTGGGCCTCCAACGTCGATTTCGGCGACGACACGGACGCCGAGGTCGATCTTTATGCCGGCTATCGGCCGGAGGTCGCTGGCTATGCGCTGGACTTCGGCGTGATCGGCTATCTCTACGCCGGTCAGCCGGACGGCGCCGATTATGACTATGTCGAGCTGAAAGCCGCCGCTTCGCGCGCCGTGGGGCCGGCCACCCTGGGCGCCGCCGTCTACTATTCGCCCGACTTCTTCGGCGCGGCCGAGGACGAGGCGACCTATGCCGAGGTCAACGGCGCGGTCAGCCCGGCCGACAAATGGACCGTCTCGGGCGCCGTCGGGCATCAGTGGGTGTCGTCGGACCTGGACTACACCACCTGGAACCTGGGCGCGGCCTATCAGCTGACTGACAATCTGGCGGTGGACCTGCGTTATCACGACACCGATCAACACGACTTCGGCGACATCTACGGCGCACGCGCCGTAGCCACGCTGAAGGCGACCTTCTGAGGCGACGACCATGGTCAACCAACTTCGCCCGGCCCTCGTCATGACGGCTTTGTTCACCGTGCTGCTGGGCCTGGCCTATCCGCTGGCCGTCACCGGCATCGCCCAGGTCGCCTTCCCGGACCAGGCCAACGGCAGCCTGGTGCGCGACGCCGGCGGGCGGGTCGTCGGCTCGTCCCTGATCGGCCAGCCTTTCGTCGGCGCCACCTATCTGCATCCGCGCCCGTCGGCGGCGGGCGACGGCTATGACGCCGCCGCCTCGTCCGGCTCCAACATGGGGCCGTTGAACCCGGACCTGATCGCGCGCGTCGCCGAAAGCGCCCAGACGATCCGCGCCGAGGACGGCCCCGGCGTCATCCCCGCCGATGCGGTGACGACCTCGGGTTCGGGCCTCGACCCGGACGTGTCCCCGGCCTACGCTCGGCTTCAGGCCGCGCGGATCGCCCGCGCCAGAGGCGTTTCCGTGCAACAGGTCCAGAGCATCATCGACGCGCACATCGAGGGGGCCTTCCTGGGCTTCATCGGCCAGCCGCACGTCAATGTCCTGCTGACCAACCGCGCGCTGGACGCCCGCTTCGGAGCGGAGGGCTGATTGCCCGAAACGGCGCCCGCAACGCCCGCGACTTCAGCCGTTCCGCGCCGCAAGCGCGGGCGGCTGAAGGTGTTTCTGGGCATGTCGCCCGGCGTGGGCAAGACCTATGAGATGCTGCGCGCCGCACGCCGTCGAAAGGCCGAGGGGCTGGACGTCGTCGTCGGCGTGGTAGAGACCCACGGCCGCAAGGAAACGATGAGCCTGCTGCGCGGGCTCGACGTCATGCCGCGCGCGCCCATTGAACACCGCGACCGCGCCTTGATGGAGTTCGACCTCGACGGCGCCCTGGCGCGACGGCCCGAACTGTTGCTGGTCGACGAATACGCCCACTCCAACGCGCCGGGTTCGCGCCATCCCAAGCGCTGGCAGGATGTGGAGGAGCTGCGCGACGCGGGCATCGACGTCTGGACCACGCTGAACATCCAGCATCTGGAAAGCCTGTCCGACGTCATTCTGCGCATCACCGGCGTGCGCCAGCGCGAGGCGGTGCCCGACAGCGCCCTGACCGGCGCCGACGACATCGAGGTCATCGACATCACGCCCGAAGACCTGCGGGTGCGTCTAGCTGAAGGCAAGGTCTATGTGCCCGAGACGGCGCGGGTGGCGTCCGAGAACTTCTTCAAAATCGAAAACCTGACGGCGCTGCGCGAACTGGCCCTGCGACGCGCGGCCCAGACGGTCGACGACCAGTTGCTGACCCACCTGCGCGAGCGGGGCGTATCAGGGCCGTGGGCGGCGAACGAGCGGATCCTGGTCTTGGTCGGCGGCGACGCCATGACCGCCTCGCTGGTGCGGACCGGTCGGCGGATGTCGGACATGATGATGGACGCCCCCTGGTCTGTGGCCCACGTCGAACGGCCCAGCGGATCGCGCGCCGACGCCCGCTCGGCGGGACGATTGTCCGAGGCTTTCAAACTGGCCGAACAGCTGGGCGGACGCCCGGTGACGATCAGCGGCGACGACGTGGTGCGCGCCGTTCTGGACCACGCCCACCGCAACAACGTCACCCAGATCGTCATCGGCAAGACGCGCGGCGGGCGGTTCGCCGAATGGACCGGCCGGGCCCTGGCGACCGAACTGCTGCGCAAGGCCCAGGGCGTCGCCGTCCACGTCGTGACCGAGGGCGATCTGGCCGCGCCCGAATCGGCGGCCAAGTCGGGCGTCCGGGCGGCGCTGGACTGGCGCGGCTATCCGGCCGGGGCGGGGTTCGTCCTGGCGGCGACGGGGGCGGCTCTTTTGCTCGATACCCGGTTCGAGCGGGTCGATCTGGGCGTCATCTATCTGGCGGCGGTGGTGGCGGCCGGGGTGCTGAACGGGCTGCGGCCTGCGCTGGCGGCGGCGACCCTGGCCTTTCTGACCTACAACTTCCTGTTCCTTCAGCCCCGCTACAGCTTCCTGATCGGTTCGCCGACTGACTTCCTGACGCTGCTGCTGTTCTGGGGCGTGGCCCTGGGCACAGGCGCCCTGGCGGGGCGGGTGCGCGAACAGGCCAGAGCCGCGCAGCGGCGCGCCGCCGCCGTCTCGGCCCTGCTGGCCGCCAGCCAGACCCTGTCGGCGGGCCAGGATCGCGCGACCACGGCCCGCAGCCTTGCCGAACAGGCCTCGGCCGCCGCCGGCGCGGGCGCCGTCGTCCTTCTGCCCGACGGCGAGGACATCGTTCTGACGGCGGCCAGTCCCGAGGGCGTGACCCTGGCCCCCGACGCCATGGCCGCCGCCCGCTGGGCCTGGACCCACGGCGAGGTGACGGGCCACGGCACCGGCACCCTGCCGCAGACCCACTGGCGGTTTCAGCCCCTGCAGGGCGTGCGCGGCCGGGCCGGCGTGGCGGGCATCGACGCCTCGGCCGTGGCCGCGGGGTCGGACGAGGAACGCCTGGCCATGGCCCTGCTGGACCAGGGCGCCGTGGCGCTTGAGCGTGCCGATCTGGCCGGTCAGGCGCTGGAGACCGAGACCCTGCGTCGCGCCGATCGTTTCCGCGCGGCCTTGATGAACTCGGTCAGCCACGACCTGCGTACGCCCCTGTCCACCGTCCTGGGCTCCGCGACGACCCTGATCGACTATGGCGCGACCCTGAAGCCCGAGGTCCGCGATGACCTGCTGCTCAGCATCCGCGAGGAGGCCGAACGGCTGTCGCGCTATGTCGGCGACCTCTTGGACATGACCCGGCTGGAGGGCGGCGGGCTGAACGTGCGCACAGACTGGGTGGACGTGCGCGATATTCTCAACGCCGCCGCAGAGCGGGTGGCGCGTCGGCTGGGGACCCGTCACGTGACCCGCGACTTTCCCTCCCAGTTGAGCCTGGTTCTGTTGGACCAGGGTCTGCTGGAGCAGGCCGTGGTCAACATCCTGGAAAACGCCATCGCCTACAGTCCCGACGGCACGACCATCGAACTGGCGGCCTATGAGGATCGCGGCGCCGTCGTCATTTCCATCGAGGACGAGGGCCGAGGCATCCCGACCGCCGAGCTGGAACGGGTGTTCGACAAATTCCGCCGTATGGAGGAGCCGACCGACCGCGCCAAGGGGGCAGGTCTTGGCCTGGCCATCGCCAAGGGGTTCGTCGAGGCCATGCGCGGCCGCATCGCCGCCGCCAGCCCGATCCAGGACGACGCCGACGGCAAACGCGGTACTCGCATCCTGATCAGCCTGCCCAAGTCCATCGCCACCCACCCGGATCTGCTGTGATGTCCGCCGTTCGCCCCCAGGTTCTGGTCATCGACGACGAGCCGCAGATCCACCGCTTCCTGGCGCCCGCCCTGGACGCCGCCGGCTATGAACCCCGTCGCGCCGACAGCGGTCAGGAGGGCCTGCGCGCCATCGCCCTTTGGAGCCCCGACGCCGTGGTGCTGGACCTCGGCCTGCCCGACATGGACGGCAAGGACGTTCTGACGCGGGCGCGCGACTTCTATCAGGGGCCGATCATCGTCCTGTCCGCCCGCGACCGCGAGGCCGAGAAGATCACGGCCCTGGACCTAGGCGCCAACGACTATGTCGAAAAGCCGTTCGGCGTCGGCGAACTGCTGGCGCGCATCCGCGCGGGTCTGCGTCAGGGCGCGCTGACGCCGGTCGCGGGCGGGGTGGTTACGGCCGGCGATGTCGTCATCGACCTGGACCGCCGCATCGTCACACGCGCCGGTGAGCGGGTGAAGCTGCGCCCCAAGGAATACGACGTCCTGGCCTACCTCGCCCGCAACGCCGGCAAGGTCCTGGGTCATGCCGACCTGCTCAAGACCATCTGGGGCGCCGGCCACGCCGACGACGTGCAGTATCTGCGCGTCGTCGTCGGCCAACTCCGGCACAAGCTCGAGGCCGATCCGGCTCAGCCCGTCCTGCTCGTGACCGAGCCGGGCGTAGGCTATCGGCTGGCGGACTGAGCCCTTCGGCGAGAGGGTTCGGCTGTCTTTTCAGATGCAGCCTCATAATGGCCGGCGCGTTGTCTGCGAAACCCATGTATAATCCAGGCCCCCTCCCCCCGATCGTCTATCACCCGGCCTACAGCGCCGAACTGCCATCGGGTCATCGCTTTCCGATGCAGAAGTATGCGCGCCTGGTCGAGGTGCTGAGAGAGGAAGGGCTGATCGGACCGGAGGGGCTGTGTGAGCCCGAACCTGCGGATTACTCGCTGCTCGCCGCCGTGCACGATCCCGACTATGTGCGCCAGGTGCTGGACGCCTGCGTTCCGCCGAAGGTCGAACGGGTCATCGGCCTGCCCATCACGCAGAGCGTCGTCGAACGCACGCAGGCCGCCGTCGGCGGTACGCTGACCGCAGCCCGTCTCGCCCTTTGCCATGGCCTCGCCTGCAATACAGCCGGAGGCAGCCATCACGCCGGCCCCATGGGCGGCGCAGGCTTCTGCGTCTTCAACGACATCGGCGTGGCCGCGCGAGCCCTGATCGACAGTGGCGAAGTCGGACAGGTCCTGGTGGTCGATCTGGACGTCCACCAGGGCGATGGAACCGCCTTCATCTTCGAGCACGAGCCCCGCGTCTTCACCTTTTCCATGCATGGCGAAAAGAACTTTCCGGTGCGGAGGGGGCCCAGCGATCTGGATATCGACCTGCCCGACGGAACCGGCGACGCGGCCTATGTCGCTAGGCTCAAAGACGTTTTGCCCCACCTGCTTCAACGCGTTGCGCCGGATCTCGTCTTCTACATCGCCGGCGTCGATCCGCACGAAAGCGACCGGCTGGGGCGGCTGTCGCTGAGCGACGAGGGATTGGCTGCACGCGACGCCTATGTGCTTGAAACCTGTCTGGCGGTCGCGCCGGTCGTCGGCGTCATCGGCGGTGGATACGACCACGATATTGATCGTCTGGCGCGCCGCCACGCGACACTCCACCGCGCGGCCGCCCAGGCCTGGCGGCGCGGTCTGGGCCGGCGGGAGGCTTGATCGTGGCAGACCCGGCGCCGCTCATCATCACCGCAGCCCTGGACGACGGCGCCTTCGACTGGTTCGACGGCTTGCGTCAGGCGCACTTTCCCCGCCACCGCAACGTCGTCCCGGCCCATCTGACCCTGTTCCACGCCCTCCCCGGCGCGCAGGAAGACTTCGTGTTGGAGACGCTGAAGTCGGCGTGCCGACGCCAGGCGCCCATCCGCCTCGATGTGCGCGGCCCGTGGCCCCTGGGGCGTGGCGTGGCCTACCGCCTGGCGTCCGCCGATCTGGACCGACTGCGTAGACAACTCGCGGAGGCCTTTTCGCCCTGGCTAACCCGCCAGGACCAGGCCCCGTTCCGACCGCACATCACGATCCAGAACAAGGTCGAGCCCCCAGACGCCAAACAGTTGCTTGAGTACCTTAAATTGGAGTTCGAGCCGTTCGACATTCTCGCTGAAGGCCTGCTCGTCTGGCGCTATCTGGACGGCCCGTGGGAGGCGATTGATCGGATCCCATTCGATAGCGAGCTGCCCCTCGACGATTAGAATGCACCCGACAGCGCGATGGCGACCCCGGCAGGACTCCAACCTGCGACCTCGGCTTTAGGAAAGCCTTGCTCTATGCAGCTGAGCTACGGGGCCACGCAGGACGCCGTAGCGGGTCGGGGCGGCGGGGGGAAGTCGGGGCGGCGAAAAAGTCGGGCGGCGGTCGTTCGACTCCGGCGTCGGGCGTTTGTGGTTAAGGCTGCTTAACCTACCAGATATCGCGGTGAACAAAGGACGAAACGGGCGATGTCAGCGATTCGGTCCTGATTCGTTTCGCCCTTGTTCCGCGAGAACGGAACGGCCGTTAACCGACGGGCGGAATGTGAGCGGTCAGGGCGCGCAGGCCCTCCAAAAGGCGGTCGGAATCGGCGCTGGTCTGGCCCTGCGCGGTCAGGGTCAGGCGAAGCGCGCGGACATGAACCTCGACCGAGGGCCAGGACCAGCTGCCGGCGCTCTTCATCCGGTCGGCGATCTCGCACAGGCTGAAGGCGGCTTCGAAGAAGGTCGGGACGTCCAGATAGCCGGCCATGTCGACCATGGCGGAGGCGAAGGCATAGACCTGGGCCGGGGCGTCCGACGGACGGGTAGCGCACAGGGCCTCGATGGCGTCGACATTGGCCGTCAACAGGGTGAAGACGTGGTCGCGCTGTTCATCCAGCGCCTGGTTGGCGCGCGACTCGGCCTCGACGATCAGACGACCGCCGGGCCGCGCCATCTGACGCTGGAGCGAGGTGTGGACGCGGCGGACGGTGGGCGTCTTGGGCGCGGCGGCTGGCTCGGTCACAGGCTGACCTTCATCGGCTTCATCAGCATGTCGATGTCGTCCTGATCCATGTTTTCCTCGACCGCCTCGCCCAGATCGCCGGACAGGTCGCTTGAGCGGCGGCCGTCGGTGCCGGGGGGCGGCCCATAGTTGCGCACCCTGCGGTCGGGCCCGATGTAGTGTTCGGCCTCGACGAAATCCCGGTCCTCGCCGCCCAGCCAGATGATCCGTTTCAGCAGCAGGGACGGCGACAGGGGTTTGGCGACGATGAAGCTGGCGCCGCAGTCGCGGCCCTGCTGGACCTTGGCCTGGGAAGCGTGGCCGAGGATCATGATGACGGGCACATAGCGGGTCGGCGTGGGGGCGTCGCGCCGCAGCCAGCGCACGAAGTCATAGCCGTCCATGTCCGGCATGATGCAGTCGATCAAAATCAGATCGACCGAGCGGCGCGCCAACAGTTCGACGGCCGCCTGGGCCGAGGCGCACTTGATCTGCTCCTTGCAGCCGAAGCCCTGGACGATGGAACCCAGCATATCCAGCGACGTGGGCTGGTCGTCGATCAGAAGGACCGTCGTGTGCGCCAGATTGACCCGATCGCTCTTGGCCATGGCGTCAGAACAGCATGAGGTCGCCGGCGTCGGCGTTCGATTGCGGGCGATGCTCGCCGGCGGCGGGACGAAGGCGGCCGGCCATGTCGGCCAGCGACAGGCGGCTGACGGCCTCGGACGGGCTGGCGCCGCCGCCCAGCATGCGCAGGACGCCGGACAGAGCCTCGAGACGCTGGGTCAGGGCGTCCAGGGCCTGGGCCTGGGTCAGGGCATTGGGCCGTTCCTCGGGCGGGGCGCGGCGGACCAGATCGCTGACCAGGGCCTCGATCCCGTCGATGCCTTCGCGCACCAGCATCAGCTCGTCGGCGACGGCGGCCAGCAGATCGGCGTGTTCGGGCGGGGCGCTCATCTTCAGAACAGTTCCAGGGCGCCGGTGTCGACCGGAGCCATGACGGGCACGGGCTTGGGCGCGACGACATCGGTGACGGCGCGCTGCAGGGCGCGGCCGGTGACGGGCCAGTAGTGCAGGCGCCGACCGCCGTCGCCGCGCAGGCTGCCGCCGACGACAGGGATGCCTTCATCGCGCAGGAATTTCTCGGCGAAGTCGGCGTTGCTGCGCCCGACGTCGCGCAGGCTGTCGAACATGCGGCCGCCGCCGAACAGCTTGGCCTCCAGCCGGTCGCGACGGGCGCCGGCCTTGAGCATGTCGTTGATCAGCAGCTCCATCGCATAGGCGCCGTAGCGACGCCCCGCGTCGGTGCCCGCGCCCGAGCCTTCGGGCAGCAGGAAGTGATTCATGCCGCCGACGCCTGCCAACGGATCACGCACGCACATGGCGACGCAGGACCCCAGGATGGTGCTGAGCACGACATTGGGATCGGACGTGATGAAGTGCTCGCCCTGACCGACGTGAACGCGTTTTTCGACCGTGTCCTTCAGGGCGGCGAAACTCATGTCAGGGGACCGAAAACGGCTTCCAGCTTGCCCTTCAGCTGGGCGACGGTGAAAGGCTTGACCAGGTAGTTGTTGACGCCGAACTGCACCGCACGTTGGACCAGCTCGCGGTCGGCGCGGCCCGTCAGCATGATGAAGGCGGTCTTGGAGGTGGGGGGATGGGCGCGAACGGCGCGCAGCAGGCCCAGACCGTCCAGGTTCGGCATATTGTAGTCGGAGATGATCAGGTGCGCGGGCTTGGACACGATCTCGCGCAAGGCGATTTCGCCGTCGGCGGCCTCGCGGATCTCGCGCACGCCGAGTTGTTGCAGGCTGGTGCGGACCAGCGAACGCATCGTCATCTGATCATCGACGACCAGGCAGTGAAGTGAGGCGGCGGCGGGCATAGGTTACGCTCCCGATTAGGCGACTGACCGCGCAGCCGGATCGGCGCACAGTTCGAGAATGGCGGGGGACAGGCGGTGCAACGGCAACTGCCGCTCCACGGCGCCGATTTCATGGGCGGCCTTGGGCATGCCGTAGACGACGCAAGTCGCCTCGTCCTGGCCCAGCGTGCGGCCGCCGGCCTGGCGCATCGTCAGCAGGCCCTTGGCGCCGTCACGGCCCATGCCGGTCAGGATAACGCCGGTCATCGGACGCTTCAGCCGGGCGACGGAGTCGAACATCACATCGACCGACGGGCGGTGGCCGTTGACGGGATCACTGGCGATCAGGCGGCAACGGGGCGTCAGGCCGCCGGACACCTCAAGATGGGTTGCGCCGCCGGGGGCCAGATAGATGTGGCCCGGCTTCAGCGGGGCGCCGTCCACCGCCTCAGTCACGGTCGGGGCGCAGACACGGTCCAGGCGGGCGGCGAAGCTGGCGGTGAAGGTCGCCGGCATATGCTGGGTGATGACGGTCGCCGGGCAATCCAGCGGGAAGCCGCTGAGCACGGTCAGCAGAGCCTCGACCCCCCCAGTGGACGAACCGATGGCGAGAATCTGTTGGGGGTCGGCGTGATAGGCGCGCGGCGCCTCGGCGGCGGCGGGCGTGTCGCCGCGGGCGCGGACGCGCGACCGGGCGGCGGTCTTCACCTTGCCGATCAGGTCGTGGAAGGCATCGACGCTGGCGACCGCCGGCTTGGCCACCGCGTCCACGGCGCCGATTTCCAGCGCGGCCAGGGTCACGTCCGTGCCCGCCGCCGTCAGGGTCGAGACCATGACCACCGGCATGGGCCGCAGCCGCATGATCTTTTCCAAGAACTCCAGCCCGTTCATATTGGGCATCTCGACATCCAGGGTGAGAACGTCGGGGTTCAGGGCCTTGATCGCGGCGCGCGCCTCGATGGGATCGGCGGCGGTGCCGACGACCTCGATCTCAGGGTCCGACTTCAGGGCGGCCGAGATCAGCCCGCGCATGGTCAGGCTGTCGTCAACGACGAGGACGCGGACGGGGCTCATGCGCCCCCCAGGCGATAGGTGGTCAGGCCGGCGGTCTGGAGCTGGCTGGTCGCTGGGCCGGAGACTCGTTCTGAGTGACCTATGTAGAGGGTCGCGCCGGGGTTCATCAGCGGGGTGAACCGCTTCCACACCCGCTCCTGGGTCGCGTCGTCGAAGTAGATGACGACGTTACGGCAGAAGATGACGTCGAACTTGCCCTTCATCGGCCAGTCGCCGATCAGGTTCAGCTCCTTGAAGCTGACCAGACGCTTCAGCTGCTGACCCGCAACCCACTGGCCGCGATCGGCGCGGTCGAAATATTTGCGCCACAGGGTGACGGGCGCGGGCTCCAGCGCCTCTTCGGAATAGACGCCGTCATGGCCCTGGACGACCATGTTGGGATCGATGTCGGTGGCCAGGATACGCAAATCCAGCTCGGCCGCCTCGGGCAGAGCCTGGAGCACGGTCAGGGCCATCGAATAGGGCTCCTGCCCGTTCGAGCAGGCCGCCGACCACAGACGGACCCGGCCGCCGGCGCGGGCGCGCGCCGCCAGTTCGGGCATGACCCGGTCGCGCAGGTCGTCGAAATGGTGCGGCTCGCGATAGAAGCGGGTGACGTTGGTGGTCAGGGCCGCCGTCATCTTCTGACGCTCGTCCACGCCGTCCACGCCCTCGACCAGGGCGCAGTAGTCGCGGAAGCTGGTCAGACCCAGGGTGCGCAAACGCTTGGCCAGGCGCGAATACACCAGCGCGGCCTTGCCCTCGTTCAGGGCGATGCCCGCGTGGGCGTGCAGCATCTGGGCTATATGGCGGAAATCCTCGGCGGTGAAGACGAACTCGCCCTCGACGATCGATCCCCGGCCGGCGGCGGCGGTCATGCGGCTTCGGCCTCGACTTGCGGCAGGATGTAATCCAGTTCGATCAGGCTGATCATGCGGCCGTCGATCGAGAAGATGCCCTTGACGAAGGTCTTGACCTGATCGCTGGCGACGTCGGGCGTCGGCTGGACCGAGGCCTCGCTCATCTGCAGGATGTCGGACACGGCGTCGACCAGCAGGCCGACCATCCGGCCGCCGATATGGGCGACCATGATGACGTGGCGCGCCGTCGGTTCCGAGGTCGTCAGGCCGAAGCGCGCGCCCAGATCGATGATCGGCAGGACCGTGCCGCGCAGGTTGATGACGCCCTTCATGTATCCCGGCGAACGGGGCAGAGGCGTCGCCGGCGTCCAGCCGCGGATTTCGCGCACCGACATGATGTCGACGCAGAATTCCTGACTGCCGATGCGGAAGGCGATCAGTTCACGCTGGAGATCTTTGGCTTCGGTCATGGTTCAGCTCGCGAGCTTGAAGTCGGGACGGACGGATTTGCGGCGCATGTCGGTGACCAGCACATCGACATCCAGGATCAGGGCGACGCGCCCGTCGCCCAGGATGGTGGCGGCGGCGACGCCCTCGACCTGCTGGTAGTTGGTCTCGAGGCTCTTGATGACCACCTGGCGCTGGCCCTGGATGGCGTCGAACAGCAGGGCCGCCTGCTGGCCGCCTTCGGTTTCGACGACCACGGCGACGCCTTCGGTCGGGTTCATCGGCTGTTCGCGGAAGCCCATGATCAGGGCCACGTCGATCAGCGGCAGGAAGCGATCGCGGAAGCGGATGACAGGATCAACGCCGCCGACGAAATGCAGATCGACGGCCTGCGGAGTCAGGCTCTCGACGATGGCCGGCAGCGGCGCGATCAGCGTCTGTTCGGCGGCGGCGACGACCATGCCGTCCAGCACCGCCAGCGTCAGCGGCAGGCTGAGGGTGAAGGTCGAGCCCTTGCCCGGAACCGAGCTGATGGAGATGCGTCCGCCCAAGGCCTGGATCGAGCGTTTAACCACGTCCATGCCCACGCCCCGGCCCGAAATGTCGGACACGACGGCGGCGGTGGAGAAGCCCGGCGCGAAGATCAGATTGTCGATCTGTTCGTCGGTCAGGGGCGCGTCGGCGGCGATCAGACCCTTGTCGACGGCGATCTTCTTGACCCGTTCGCGGTTGATGCCGCGGCCGTCGTCGGAGATTTCGATGACGATCCGACCCGAGCGGTGCAGGGCCGCGAGACGCACGGTGCCCTCGGCCGACTTGCCGGCGGCGACGCGCTCATCCGGGGTTTCCAGCCCGTGGTCGATGGCGTTGCGCAGCATGTGGGTGATGGGTTCAGCCAGGCGTTCGACCACGGTCTTGTCGACCTCGGTGTCCTCGCCGGCCGTGACCAGGCGAACCTGTTTGGAGACCATGTCGGCGACTTCGCGGACCAGACGGGGCATACGCTGGAACACCGACTTCACCGGCTGGGCGCGGATGGCCATGACGCTGTCCTGGATCTCGCGGGTCAGCAGCTCCAGATCTTCGAGGCCCAGCGCGATGCCGGACGACCGGGCAAGGCCGCTTTCCAGGACGCGCTGCGACAGCATGGCCTGCTGGATGACGAGTTCGCCGACGACGTTGATCAGGCGATCCACGCGGTCCAGATCGACACGGATCGTCACCGGCGCGGGCGCGACAGGGGCGGAAGCCGGCGCGGGCATCGCCGCCACGGGTGCGGCGACAGGGGCAGCCGCCGGCTCTACGGCAGGTGCAGCCGCGATCGGGGCCGGCGCGGGCTCCAACTCCAGGGGAGCGAAGGGCACGACCTCGGCCGCCGGCTCGGCGGCGGCGCCGGAAGCCTTGGCCAGAAGAGCGGCGATATCCAGGTCGTCGCTGGCGGGCAGGACGGCGGCCGGTTCGTCTTCGAACGCAGCGAGTTCATCACCACCGGCGCCCAAGGGCGTGATGGTCAGATCGCAGTCGCTTTCGACGAAGTCGAAGACCTCGCGCACGGCCTCCTCATCGACGGCGGCGGCCAGATCGACCGTCCAGGTCAGGCAGCCGCCCTCGATCGACAGCGCGTCCAGCGTCGGCGTTTCGCTGTCGTCCACGACGACCGTGACCGGGCCGAGGCGGCCCAGTTCGCGCAGCAGCAGGCTGGTCTCGTTGGCGTTGACGTACATCCGGCCCATCGGCTTGAACACGATGCGCCAGCCAACCGACGGCGCGTCGGCGCCCAGATCGGCGCCCAGATCGGCGATGGGCAGGGGTGCAGGCTCGTCCAGCGCCATGTCGAAGGCCATGGGAGTGAAGCCGAAGTCGTCTTCGTCTTCCTCGACCTCGACCGGCGCCTCGCCGCCGTGGGTCAGGACCTGCATTTCGGCGACCAGGGCGGCGGACCGCGCCTCGTCCACCGGCGGGATCAGACCCTGGGCGGCCTGGATATGATCGGCCAGCACGTCGGAGGCGCGCAGCAGGGTCTTGATGGTGATGGCGTCGCACGGCTTACGGCCCGCGCGCAGTTCGTCCATCAGGGTCTCGAAGACGTGGGCGAACCGAACCAGGGCCTCCAGGCCAAAGGCCCCTGCCCCGCCCTTGACCGAATGGACGGCGCGGAAGACGGCGTTGATCGTCTCCAGGTCGGTCTGACCCTGTTCAAGCAACATCAGCTTGGCTTCCAGGTCCGCGAGCAGTTCGTCGCAC
Source organism: Brevundimonas vesicularis (assembly GCF_027886425.1). Lineage (NCBI taxonomy): Bacteria > Pseudomonadati > Pseudomonadota > Alphaproteobacteria > Caulobacterales > Caulobacteraceae > Brevundimonas > Brevundimonas vesicularis. The sequence continues at coordinate 3,007,466 of NZ_CP115671.1, forward strand.
TCCTGAAAGAAGGTGGCTTTGATGGCTTCGAAGGCGTCCATTAGGTCGGGGTCCGGCGGGCTTCAGCGATCAGAGTTGGGCGATCAGGCGGCGACGCGGCGGACAGCGTCCACCAGCTTTGCGGGGTCGAACGGCTTGACGATCCAGCCGGTGGCGCCGGCGGCGCGGGCGCGCGCCTTCTTCTCGACGTCGCTTTCGGTCGTCAGCACCAGCACCGGGGTCGTGCGGTGGTTCGGATCGGCGCGGACGCCCTCGATGACGCCGAAACCGTCCATGCGCGGCATGTTGATATCGGTGATGATGACATCGGCGCCCTTGGACGCCAGGGTCTCCAGACCGTCGACGCCGTCCACTGCCTGGATCACGGTATAGCCTGCGTCTTCCAACGCCATCAGCAGCATGTCGCGCATGGTGCGTGAATCGTCGATCGTCAGAACGGTCTTGGTCATGCCAACGCCCCCTCGGTGTTGAAGTCCGGCGCGCCATAGGCCGCCCATTGTTCCGTCCAATATTGGGACACAGACCCTAAACTTAGGTTGACGCCGTCGGCCGCCCACGTCTTTCGCGCCGACAGCAGGATCTGAAGGCACAGGCCGCCCAGGCGCTGAACCGCAGAGGCGTCCAGGACCACCGGATGACCGCGCAGGGCCAGCAGTTCGGCCTTCAGAGGCTCGGCCGCATTCAGGTCCAACACGTCGGAGAGGATCAGGGTTTCGGTCATCAGAACTCCTCCCAACCGTCTTCGGCGGCGGTGACTTGAGGCCTGGGCGCGGCGCCGCCACGGCCGATGGTCTTCAGGGCGGCGACCATGTGACTGGAGCGAGCCGCGGGCTTGGCGACGGGCGCAGGCGTGCGAACCGGCGCGGGCGCAGCGGCGCGCGACGGCGAAGACCCGACGCGGAACTGAGCGACCGAGGCTTGCAGGCTCTCCGCCTCCTGGGCCAGCGAATGGCTGGCGGCGGTCGACTGCTCGACCATGGCCGCGTTCTGCTGAGTGACCTGGTCCATCTGGTTCACGGCGGTGTTGACCTGGGCCAGACCGACGGCCTGTTCCTGGGCCGAGGCCGCGATTTCGGTGACCAGGCTGTCGATCTCGGCGACGCGGTCCACGATCCGTTGCAGGGCCTCGCCGGTCTCGCCGACCAGTTTGACGCCCGAGCCGACCTGACCCGTCGAGGCCGAGATCAGGGTCTTGATCTCCTTGGCGGCTTCGGCCGAACGCTGGGCCAGGGCGCGAACTTCGGACGCGACCACCGCAAAGCCGCGACCGGCCTCGCCCGCACGAGCGGCCTCGACGCCGGCGTTCAGGGCCAGAAGGTTGGTCTGGAAGGCGATCTCATCGATGACGCCGATGATCTGATTGATCTGGGTGGACGAGCCTTCGATAGCGGTCATGGCCTGGACGGCGTCGCGCACGATCACGCCGCTCTTCTCGGCGTCGCCGCGCGCGGCCTGAACCACGTCCGACGCTTGGCGGGCGCCCGAGGCGGTCTTGTTCACCGTGGCGGTAATTTCATCCAGGGCGGCGGCGGTTTCCTCCAGCGAGGCGGCCTGCTGTTCGGTGCGGCGCGACAGGTCGTCGGCGGCCTGCGAGATTTCGCCGGCGCCCGAGCGGATGCCCGAGACATTGTTGACCACGACCGAGACGGCCTGCTGCAGCTGCGAGATCGCGGCGTTGAAGTCCGTCTTCAGCTGCGCGGTCTTGGCGCTGAACTCGATGTCGATCCGGTAGGTCAAATCTCCGTTCGCCATGGCCGAAAGACCTTCGCCAAGAGCGCCGATGGCCTGAGCGTCCTCGGCGGCTTCGCGCGCCTTGTCGGCCTCGCGTTCGGCGCGTTCCTGCTCGGACATCGAGCGCTGCGCCAAGGCGTCCTGTTCGACGCGGACCTTTTCGATCGCGGCGTCGCGGAAGGCCACGATGGCCTGACCCATCTTGCCGAACTCATCCTTGCGCTCGGCGCTAGCGACCTTGATGTCGGTGTCGCCGGCCATCAGCTTTTGCATATAGCCGATCATCGTGAAGATCGGGCGCACGATGGAGCGCGTCGCGACGAAGCCTGCGATGAGGGCGATCACTAGGGCCGAGATCAGGCCCACGATCGTGGCGATCAGCGCGGTGCGGCTGGCGGCGGCCTGAGCCTCGGTCGAGGCCTTGCGCGCCACATCATTGGCGCTCTTGATCTGGTCGATCGTGTCTTCGGCCGGCGCGACGTAGTTGTCGGCCGTTCCGTTGCGGCCGACCATCTGAACGGCCTGGGCCGCGCGACCGTCGCGGACCATCGCAGAACCGGCTTCCACGACATTCTTGTACCAAGTCGCATTGCTTTCCACCGCCTTGTCAACCAAGGCGGCGCGGTCGGCGGGCAGTTCGCCGCGCAGCTCGTCCATGGCCGCCAGGAACTTGGCGCGGTGCGCATCGACGCGTTCGATATAGTAGGGATCCTGAGACAGAAGGTAGCCGCGGAAGGCGTTCTCCTGGCGCGCCATGTAGAACTCAGCCGTCGCCGTGGTGCGATTGACCTGGTTTTCCACCGTGCGCACTTCGCCGGCCTTCTCCAGCTGGAGCAGGCTCGTGACGACGACGACGCCCATGACGGCGATCGCCGCCAAAACGAGACCAAAGGCCGCGAACAGCTTGCGGCCGACGGGCATATTTTCAATCAACTTCAACTCAGCATCCCCCGGTGGATCGGTAACTCAGAACGAATAGGTGGCGGCGGCGACGAGGCGACCCTCATAGGGTTCGCCTGCGCTGTGGCGGTCGGTGTCGTACCAGCGCAGATCGACGGCCAAGGCGTCGGTCAGCTTCTGTTTGGCGCCGACATTCCAGGCGTTGTAATCGACGCCGCCGTCCGCCATGCGGTTGGCGACGGCAGCCGAAATCTTTGTCTTGGCGGCGACGGCGACCGTGCCTTGCAGCTCCAGCCACCAGGCCTCTTTCGTCGCCGCAAAGCCGTCGGGCGAATAGTTGACGCGCAGGCGCGTCGCCACGGGGCCCAGCTTGCGTGAAGCGTCTGCCTGATATTCCCAGTAGTTTTTGTCGACGCCGGCGCGCGACCCTGGCAGGTCGCGGTTCATGATCCCCAGATCGAAGGTGAAGCCGCCCGCCTTGGGGCGCCAACCGACCATGCTGACGATTTCCAGGTCGTAGCCTTGAGATCCGGCGGCGTCAGAGACGAAGACGCTGGCGTAGCCTTCGCCGAAGCCGGCTTCGGCCTTGGCGAAAGGCGCAACGTCCTGATTGCTCTTGCCCAACCCTTTGCCGACATACTGGCTGGCGACACCGACATCGAGGCCGAACGATTGGGCCTGGGAGGTGATCGGCGCTGCGAGGCCTACTGCCGCGACAACAAAGAAGGCTGACGAACGAAACATGGTGATCCCTGAAGCTTCTGCATTCTGAAGCCCAAGGATGAGGCGATGATTAATATTAAATCTGAACCGGACCGTATGTAGGATTGCGTAACCCATGAGGTGTGTCGCCCAGCGTCCGAGCTGCGTCATCGGCAGGGGTGCTGGTCACTCCAAACCGATTTTGAGCGAATACGTATGTTCACGTAGTCGAAACGAGCCTATATGAAAGTTGTCAGAAAAGCGGCGAGGCCCGGCAGCCCAAGTTCTGTCGAGTTTTCGCATCCCAACCCATACTCCGGTGAAATATATCCAGCAGCCTAGGAACAGCACGAGGACATGATTTTCAGGTCCAGGACATGGTGGAGCGGGGTCTTGATCGCGTGTCTGGCTGTTCTTGTGGCGACGCTGGTTCGCAGCGCGCTCGAACCGTTTGGAAATTTCTATTATCTGCCGCTGGTCCCGGCGGTGATTGTTACGGCTCTGCTGGCGCAAAGGGGCGCGGTCGTGCTGGCGATCCTGTTGGCCATCGGGGCCAACCTGTGGCTGGTGCATCGCGAAAGCGTGCTGGATGCGGCGACCAACGCCGCGCTTTTCGCCGTCATCGCCTGGGTCATCGCCGAGGTCTGTCGTCGGCTGATCGACTCGTTGGAACAGGCCCGTGCCCTGACGCGCGATCTGGCGCTGCGCGAGATGCTGCTCGACACTATCGTGGCCACGACGCCGATCGTGACCCTGGACCGTGAAGGACGCACGCGCCGCGTGACCCCGGCCGCCGCCGATCTTCTGCGTGTGGATCGAGAGGCGGCGATGGCGCAGCCTTTCGGATCGCTGCTGCCCGGCTTCGACGACGCCGCCTTGGCGAAGGCTCGCCAGGGCGGCGAGGTTCTGGGCCCGTCCTCCGCCCCCTGGACGAGCGGGAGTATAGATGCGCCCGGGCCGCCGCTGACGCTTCACGCCAACGTCCTGCCCGACGACATCGCCCCCGAACACATCGTCCTGACGCTGGGCGATCAAAGTCAGGCCGAGACGATCCGTAAGGGCGAGCGCGACCTGAACGACAAGCTCAGCAGCGTCTGGCGTTTGAACTCGATGGGCGAAATGGCCGCGACCCTGGCCCACGAACTGAACCAGCCGCTGACCGCCGCCACCGTTTATCTGCATGCCGGCCAGGCCGAACTGACCCGGCTGGGAACGGTCGCGGAAGGGCCGGCCAGGACCATCGACTTGGCCAAGACCCAGTTGCTGCGCGCCGGCGACATCATTCGGCGCATGCGCGAACAGGTCGCCACAGGTTCGCGGTCCTTCACCGAAGAGCGCGCCTCGCTGATCGTCCTGGACCTGGCGCCGGTCTTCGCCCTGACGGGACAGGACACCGACACGACGATCGCTCTGGATGTGGAAGAAGACGACGATCAGGTTCTGGCCGACCGCATTCAAATTCAGCAGGCGCTGGCCAATCTGGTGCGCAACGCCGTGGACGCCGTCATCGGACGCGAGGGCGCGCGCGTGACGGTGACCGGCCGGACGCTGGGCGCGAACGGCTATGAGATCGCGGTGTGCGACAATGGCGACGGCATCCCCGAAGACAGAATCGACAGGATCTTTCATCCGATGGCGACGACTAAGGCCGGCGGCATGGGTCTGGGGCTGTCGGTCACGCGTTCAATCGTCGAAAGCCACGGCGCGACCCTGGTCGTCAGCCGGAATTCTCAGGGTGGAGCGACCTTTTCGTTTCGTTTGCCGCGTCCCACGGAGTCCGAAATCTGATGAGCCCGCACTCCGTTTTCATCATCGACGACGACCCTGCCATGCGCGACGCCTTGGTGCTGATGCTGCGCGGGGCCGGGTATCGGGCGCGCAGTTTCGTCAGCGCCGACGACTTCCTGACCAATCTGCCCGAAGACCGCAGCGCCTGCGTCATCACCGATGTGCGGATGCCGGGGCTTCAGGGTTCTGAGCTGGTCGGGCGTCTCAAAAGCCTGCGCGGCGACACCTGGCCGGTGATCGTCATCACGGGTCATGGGGAGGTGACGCTGGCGGTTCAGTTGATGAAGGCAGGCGTCGTGGATTTCGTCGAAAAGCCTTTCGATCCGCAGCGAATGCTGGACGCGGTTTCCAGCTGTCTGGCCTCCCTGACCAGTCTGGAGGCCGAGCGGATCGCGCGCGAGGACGCCAAGGCCCGACTGGACACCCTGACCCCGCGCGAGCGTCAGGTATTCGACGCCCTGATCGACGGCTGCTCCAACAAGGAGATCGCGCAAAGGCTGGAGATCAGCCCGCGTACGGTGGAAATCTTTCGCGCCAAGGTGATGACGAAAATGCAGGCCGCGAACCTGTCCACCCTGGTCCGGATCGGAATGCGCGCCGGCGACGCTTGAGCCCGAAGAGATTCGTCGCCACCTTAGTCGCGACATGAGCGACCGGTCCGCAGGCCTCGCCCCATCCCGCGTAACTGCGGTCCTGGGGCCCACCAACACTGGCAAGACCCATCTGGCGGTCGAGCGGATGCTGGGTCACGCCTCGGGCATGATCGGCCTGCCGCTGCGGCTGCTGGCGCGCGAGATTTACGAGCGGATCGTCAAACAGCGCGGCGCGGCGGCTGTCGCCCTGATCACGGGCGAGGAAAAGATCGTCCCGCCGCGCCCGCACTATTTCGTCTGCACCGTCGAGGCCATGCCGCTGGAGCGATCGGTCGAGTTCCTGGCCATCGACGAAATCCAGTTGGTCGCCGATCCCGAGCGCGGGCACGTCTTCACCCAGCGGCTGCTGCACGCGCGCGGCCGGTTCGAGACCATGTTCCTGGGTGCCGGCGCCATGGAGCCGCTGATCCGCCGCCTGGTCCCGAACGTTGAGATCGTGACGCGCGACCGACTGTCCACCCTGTCCTACGCGGGCTCCAAGAAGCTGACCCGCCTGCCGCGCCGCAGCGCCATCGTCGCCTTCTCGACCGATCGGGTCTACGCCATCGCCGAACTGATCCGGCGTCAGAGGGGCGGAGCGGCGGTGGTGATGGGCAGTCTGTCTCCCCGCACCCGCAACGCGCAGGTGGCCCTGTATCAGTCGGGCGAGGTCGATTTCCTGGTCGCCACCGACGCCATCGGCATGGGGCTGAACATGGATGTGGACCATGTCGCCTTCGCGGGGCTGAGAAAGTTCGACGGGCGGCGCACCCGCTGGCTTTACGCCCATGAGATCGGCCAGATCGCCGGGCGGGCGGGCCGGCATCTGCGCGACGGCACCTTCGGCGTCACGGCCGAGGCCGAGGATCTGGACCCCGATCTGGTCGAACAGGTGGTCGAGCATCGGTTCGATCCGATCGAGGCGGCGGAGTGGCGGAACGCCCGGCTGGATTTCGACACCCTGCCCGATCTGCTGCGCTCGCTGACGGTGACGCCCCCGCGATCGGGCCTGAGCCTGACGGCGGAGGCGCTGGATGAGACCCTGCTGCGTCGCCTGATCAAGGACGAGGAAATCGCGCGCGTGGGGCGCTCGCGCGGGGCGGTCATGCGTCTGTGGGAGGCGTGCCAGTTGCCAGACTTCCAGAAGACGACGCTGGATGAACACGCCCGGCTGGCCAAGGATGTCTTCCATGCCCTGACCGGCAAGCGGGGCCGGCTGACCGACGAGTGGATGGCGCCGCGCTTCGCCTTCGTGGATCGTGACGACGGTCAGATCGACCAGCTGTCGGCGCGGCTGTCGGCGGTGCGCACCCTGTCCTACATCGCCAACCGGCCGGACTGGGTCCACGATGCGCAAGGCTGGCGCGACAAGACCCGCGCGCTGGAAGATCGGCTGTCCGACGTGCTGCACGAGCGGCTGACCGCCCGGTTCGTGGATCGCCGCACCACCGCCCTGATGCGAGCGTTGAACGTGCGCGAAGACACGTTTGCAGGCGTCGCCGAAGACGGCGAGGTCACGGTCGAGGGACAGGTCGTCGGCCAACTGGAAGGCGTGCGTTTCCAGATGGAGAAGGGCTCTTCGGCCCTGGAAGCCCGCACCCTGCGCCAGGCCGCCGTGCGTGCGGTGACGCCCGAGATCAATCGACGGCTGGGGCGTCTGGCGGCCGAGACCGACGACGGGTTTTCGGTCACGCCGGACGGAGCCGTTCTGTGGCGCGGCGTGCTGACGGCGCAGATCAATGCGACGCCGCAGGGGGTCGATCCCTTTACGCCCTCCGTGCGCCTGTTTGGCGATCTGGGACCGACGCCCGCGCGCGAGCGCGCCCAGCGCCGGATCGAAGCGTGGCTGGCGGCGGAAGCAGGCCGTGCGCTGCGCGATCTGCGACGGCTGCGTCAGGCGGTGGAGGCGGGAGCATTGAAGGGCCTGCCGCGCGGCATCGCCTTTCGCCTGATCGAGGCCGGCGGCGTGATCGACCGGCGCGAGGTCGAACGCGATCTGGCCGCGCTCAGTCAGGTCGAGCGCCGCACGCTGCGCAGTTTCGCCATCCGCATCGGGGTGCATTCGGTGTGGCTGCCCGGCCTTCAGAAGCCGCGCGCCCGCCATTTCGCCCAGACCTTCGTCGCCGCGCCGCTGATCCCGGCGACGCCCGATCTGATCCCCGCGCCGGTGGAGCCGCCCTCGGCGCGGCTGTTGTCCGCGCATGGATTGCGATTGGCGGGACGCTGGCTGGCGCCGGTCGAGACGCTGGAGAAGATGGCCGAGCTGCGGGCCGACAATCACGGCCGGCTGTCCGACGAGGCCCTGACCGATCTGGGCTGGCGCGCCGATCAGGCCAAACAGATCATCGCCGCCCTGAAGGTCGAACGCGCCCGCCTGCCCGACAAGCCGGGCGCAGCGCCGAAGATCGTCAAGGACTCGCCCTTCGCCGCCCTCGCCGCCCTGACGGAGGCTCCCCCGGCGCGGCCCAAGCGGCGTCGTCCGCGTCGAACGGTGAAGGCTTGAACGAGAACGCCTGTCGCATCGACATCTGGCTCTGGCGCGCGCGGTTCGTGAAGACGCGCGGCCTGGCGGCCGGTCTGGTGGAGCGGGGGGCGGTGCGGCTGACGCATCAGGGGCGCGAGACGCGGCTCGACAAGCCCAGCCGGTGCGTTCACGTCGGCGACTTGCTGACCTTCGCCCAGAACGGACGCGTCACCAGCCTGAAGGTCGAAGGGCTGGGCGAAAGGCGCGGACCCGCAGAGGAGGCCCGCGCCCTGTATTCGCTTACGGTATAAATTGCCTCAAGTAGCGCGAAGCGCGGTAGGCCCAAAAGAACGGCCTCAAGTCGCGCGCAGCGCGATAGCCCTACTTCTGAATGACGAACTCGCCTTCGATGTGCAGCTTCACCTCGTCGGAAACGGCCGGCAGGGCGTAGTTGATGCCGAAGTCCGAGCGTTTGATGGTCGCTTCGCCGTCGAAGCCGGCCTTGTAGGCGCCCATGACGGTTCCGGCGCCGTTGAACTCGACCTCGATGGTGACGGGCTTGGTCACGCCCTTCAGGGTCAGATCGCCGACCACGGTCGCCTCGTTGGCGTCATCGGCGTCGACCGTGACCGAGCGCGAGACGAAGGTTGCGGTCGGGTATTGGGCGGTGTCGAAGAAGTCGGCCGTCTGCAGGTGGGCCTTCAGCCGATCGTCATTGGGTGCCACGTCGGTCAGCGGGATCGTCGCGGTCAGGGTCGAGGCCGACGGGTTGGCCGGGTCCAGCTTCAGCACCGCCTTCACGTTCACGAACTGGCCCGTATAGGTCGACAGGCCGAAGTGATTGACCGACCAGGTGATCTTGCCGTGGCTGGATTCCAGATCGTAGGTCCCGGCGGTGACTTCGGCAGGGTTCTTGGTCAGGGCGGCCTGAGCCACGACCGCGCCGCCTGCGACCAGGCTTAGGGCGGCCGCGCCGACGACGGCGTATTTCATGAAGGGGGTGCGCATGGTGAGTTCCTGTCGATGGGGCGGATATGCAATCAATACAGTTGCGATTAGGCGCTGTTCTGTCAAGGCGCTGCGAATGGCTCTCGCCTTAAGCCGCGCTGTTGACAGTTGGTTGCGTGGCCGCCATGTCGCAGGCCTCCCGCCCACAGACCGACACCCGTTTTTCGCCCAATGACCTACATCGTCACCGACGCCTGCGTGAAATGTAAGTTCATGGACTGCGTCGAGGTGTGTCCGGTGGACTGCTTCTACGAGGGTGAGAACTTCCTGGTGATCGCGCCGGACGAATGCATCGACTGCGGCGTGTGCGAACCGGAATGCCCGGTCGACGCCATCGTGCCGGACACCGAGGACGAGCCGGACGGCAAATGGCTTCAGGTCAATGCCGAATACGCCAAGGTCTGGCCCAACATCACCGTCAAGGGCACGCCCCCCGCCGACCGCGAGCAGTACGAGCGCGAAACCGGCAAATACGAGAAATACTTCAGCCCCAAGCCGGGCAAGGGTTCCTGATTCAAGGACTGGCGGCGCTCAAGCCTTGCCGTATTTGCACGTCCGCCCTGTGGACGTTTTGAAATTCCGCAGATTTGTGATAGGTTCTGTTTCATTGGATCGGGCGGTCCGCGAAATCTTCGCGCCGCCCGTGTTTGCGACAGAATCCCGCCCTAGACGGGATCGGCCAGAGGTTTGGTGATCCGTTTCCGCTTTTGACGCCCAACATCATCCCCTCCGACGGAGCGATCCGGCGGATGAGATCCTGTTTGCGTTTCCTGCGCCTTCGTTTCGCCCGGCCCTGACCGGGAAAGGACGATTATGACGAGCAAGACTGGTCTGGAGTTCAAGGTTGGCGACGCGGTCGTCTATCCGGCGCACGGCGTCGGCAAGGTGGCGGCGATCGAGACCCAGGAAGTCGCGGGCATGTCGCTGGAGGTCTATGTCGTGACCTTCGACCACGAGAAGATGACCCTGCGCGTCCCGACCAAGAAGGCCGTCACCGCCGGTCTGCGTTCGCTGGCCGCCGACGACGTCGTGACCAAGGCCCTGACTACCCTAAAGGGCCGCGCGCGCATCAAGCGCACCATGTGGTCGCGTCGCGCCCAGGAATACGAGGCCAAGATCAACTCGGGCGACCTGATCTCCATCGCCGAAGTGGTTCGCGATCTGCACCGCGCCGACACCCAGCCGGAACAGTCCTATTCGGAGCGCCAGCTCTATGAATCGGCCCTGGACCGCATGGCGCGCGAAGTCGCCGCCGCCAACAAGATCGACAAGGACGCCGCCGTCGAGCTGCTCGCCAAGTCTCTTAGCGCCAAAAAGCCGATCCCGACCGCCGAAGCCGCCTAAGCTTCGAGTTTCGGACAAAAGAAAAGGCCCCGGAGCAATCCGGGGCCTTTTTTTATGAATCGCCGAGCCGGGGTCAGAAGTACTCGGCGTTGGCCGGGCACTGGGCGCTGATGCGGCGCGCGGTGATGCTGGCGGGGATATAGGGGGTGCCGCGCACGATCTGGGCGCCGCCACGGAAGCTGAAGCTGGTTTCGGTGTACGTCCCGTTCAGGCGGACAGCGATGCGACGGCCCTTGCGGTCCTGGCAGGTCCCCTCAAAGCGGGCGTTGCCGTTGCCGACCACGCGGGTCGGATAGGTGCAACGCCATTTGTTGGTCGATAGGCCGCCAAAGAATCGGTTTATCTCGCTGGGCCGCACGCACTTCTGCTCGGTGTCGCGCTGGCCCACCGCGCTGGTGGTGTATTCCCAATAGCCGGGCAGGACTTCGGACTGAGCCGCAGTCTGGGCCGGGGCGATGGCGGGCGAGGCCAGCATGAAGCCGCCGGCCATCACCGGGGCCACGACGGCGAGCGCGCGCTTGGGCAGGCGATCGATCAAGGACGGACGGGACATGGAAGCCTTCTGTTCTGCTTGGGTCTCTTTTGAGGTCGTCATCATATGGGCCATACAGGGCGGCATTTGAATGACGGCTGAACGAGGCGTGGGGACGATGCGTCCAGACTCGGCTTGACGCCGAACCGCCTCTTCCCTTATACGGCCCCCTCTCGCGCGGGCTGGTTCCCGCGCGCAACTGTTTCATGCGTCCTCTCCCACGCTCGGGCTGGACGCCGCACCTTAAGGATCTGACGATGTCGCGTCGTTGCGAACTCACCGGTATCGGCCCCATGGTCGGCCACAACGTGAGCCACTCGAACATCAAGACCAAGCGCCGCTTCCTGCCGTCGCTGAAGACGGTCAAGGTCACGTCGGAAGCCCTGGGCCAGACGTTCAGCCTGCGCATCTCGAACGCCGCGCTGCGCACCCTGGACTACAAGGGCGGCCTGGACGTCTTCATCGTCAAGGCCCGCGACGAGCAGCTGTCGATCGCCGCTCAGCGCATCAAGCGCCAGATTCGCGCCAAGCTGGCCGAACAAGCCGCCGCCTGATCGGCGACCGCGACATAGAGCTCTGGAAGAGGCCGGTGGAAACACCGGCCTTTTTCTTTGCGCCATTGCCCGCTCGCGCTAGCCTGTCGCCTCAGAGAGGGACGGCTTCATGCGCATCAAGATTTTGCTTTTGGCCGCAGCCAGCGCCCTGACGCTGGCGGCTTGCGCCACCGTCGCCCAGCCGGCGCCGACGCCACGTGAATCGACCGCCTTCACCCTGGCCACCGATCAGCCGCTGACGCCGGAACAGCAGGCGATGCAGTTCGACAAGGCCGATTTGTCGATCAAGGTCCTGCCCGACGACAAGGCCATCGATGCGGTCGCCGTGCTGGACTTCACCGCCAAGGCGCCCCTGACCGCTCTGGTCGTCGAACTGGACACCCTGCTGACCATCTCCTCGGTCCAGATCGACGGGGTCGAGGTCGCCGTCGATCGCTGGTCCAACCCCGAAGGCCGGCTGACGGTGCAGCTGCCCCACATGTTGGCCACGGGCCGGTCGGTAGCCCTGCGCGTCGCCTACGCCGGTCAGCCGCGCGTGGCGCCCCGTGCGCCTTGGGACGGCGGCTTCGTCTGGTCCACCGCGCCGTCAGGCGAGCCATGGATCGCCACGGCGGTTCAGGGCGAGGGCTGCGACATTTTCTGGCCCTGCATCGACAGCCCGCACGGAGAACCGGGCCGGGTCGATCTGCACATCACCGTCCCGTCGGCCCTATCGGCGCCGTCCAATGGCCGCTTCCTGGGCAAGGTCGATCATGGCGACGGCTGGACCACCTGGAACTGGTCGGCGAAATCGCCCAACACCTACGCCATCGCGCTGAACGTCGGGCCCTACGAAGAGGTGTCGGGCGAATACGCCAGCCGGTTCGGCAACACGATCCCGATGCGCTACTGGCATCTGAAATCGGACACGCCCGAACAGGTTCAGGGCCTGTTCGCCCAGTTCCCCAAGATGCTGGACTTCTTCGAAGCCACCGTCGGCCCCTTCCCCTTCGGCGATGAGAAGATGGGCGTGGTCGAGACCCCGCACCTGGGCATGGAGCACCAGACGATCAACGCCTACGGCAACGGCTACAAGATCGACGGGAGGGGCTATGACTGGTTGTTGCAGCACGAGTTCGCCCACGAATGGTTCGGCAATCAGCTGACCAATCAGAACGCCGACGACATGTGGCTGCATGAAGGGCTGGGGTCGTACATGCAGCCGCTCTATGCCCGCTGGCTGCTGGGCGATCGCTATATGCAGCGCGAACTGGCCAACCAGCGCGAGGGTTTGATCAACACATATCCCGTCGTTTCAGGCGCGCCCAAGACCGAAGACGAGGTCTACAAGGGCGACGTCGGGCCGGGGCTCGACATCTACAACAAGGGCTCGCTGATCAGCCATTCGCTGCGGATGTTGATCGGCGACGCCGCCTTCCATCAGGCGGTCACCCGCCTAGTCTATGGCCGATCCGACCCGCAGCCGGGAAATTTCGCGCCGTTGTACCGGTCCACCGGCGACTTCCTGGCGATCATCAATGACGTCACGGGCCGGGACTATGGCTGGTTCTTCCGCGGCTACCTCTACAACGCCGCCCTGCCGGTGCTGAGCCAGACCCGCGACGGCGATGTGCTGAAGCTGGAGTGGGCGACGGGCGACGGCGGCGTCTTCCCCATGCCGCTGGAGGTCGAGATCGACGGGCGCGTTCAGACCGTGGCCATGGCGGGCGGACGCGGCCAGATCGCGGTTCCGGCCGGCGCCCATGTCCTGATCGATCCGCAGAACAAGGTGCTGCGCCAGATGGACGTGATAGACGCGCTTCAAGCCTACAAGGCAGCGCAGAAGGCGGCCCATTGAACCCGCACATCCCCGCGAAAGCGGGGACCCAGGGTTTTGGGCGATCAAATGCGGATCGGATCATGCGCTACTCAATCCGATTTGCGATGTGAAAGGACTAGGTCCCCGCTTTCGCGGGGATGAGCGGACGTAAAGACTCAGGCCTCGGCCACAGTCACCGACTGGCGCACCATCTGACAGCGCTCCTGCGTCGTCAGGAAGGCGATGTCCGCCGCGTCCCGCCCGCAGGCGATCCGCACCAGGCCTTCGACCGGCGCCAGGCCGGTCGGGTCGACCAGCCACCAGCCGTTGTCCAGCCAGACCTCGAAGATGGCGTGAAAGTCGGGCGGGCTGAGTTGGTGAGCAAAGGCGCTGACCGCCCGCGCCGGAATGCCCGACGCCCGGCATAGCGTCATGCCCAGATGGGTGAAGTCGCGGCAAACGCCGGCCCGGTCGATGAAGGTGCGCGCCGCCGTGGTTTCGGTGTCCGACACGCCGTGCTCGTAGTCGACGTTCTCGCTGATCCAATCCAGGATCGCCAGCACGCGCGCCCCGCCCGCCGTATCGCCGAACTCGCGCGTCACGAAGCGGCCGAACTGGTCCGACGGGCAATAGCGGCTGGGCTGGAGATAGGGCAGGACCTCGGCGGGCAGCTCGCCCCAGTCATGCTGGGACACGCTGGGCGGCAGGCCTTTCAGCACGCCGTTCTCGACCACCGCCTCATAGGTCAGCTCGACCTCGCCCTCGACGTGACAACGCAGGGTGCGGGCGCCGAAATCGATGTCCTCGTCCTCGTGGAAATCGACCGGCGGGTCGAAGGTCAGGGTCTCTTCGAGGATGTCCTGACCCGGCCAGTGCGCGACCTGGATCTTGTAGATGGCGTCCGTCGGCGGATCGAAACGATAGACGAGTTCGGCGCGGACGCGCAGTTTCATGAAAATCTGCCGGTCAAAGGGAGATGGGAAGGTCGCTGGTGAACGCCACGCGGTCTGGGCCGTTCCGTGGTGGTCCGCGCCTTCTGGCCTGTGCAAATCGACAAGACAAGACAGTGTGTTAATCTGAGCCCCATGATCGCTTCCCCTGCCCTTCTCGCTCTTCGGGAAGCCACCGCCTCAGCCCACGAAACCCTGGAAGTCCAGGCCCGGATCGAGCCGCGTCTGTCGGATCCCGCCACGCGGGCGGCGACCGTGGCGGCGTTTTACCGCTTCCATGCCGGATTGGAGCCGCTCGGCCATCCGCTGGTGGCGGCGTTGAACGCTGAACTGGACGCCGATTTCGAACCGCGATCGCGCGCGCATGGGATCGCCCAGGACCTGACGATACTGGGCCAGCGCGTTCCCCCGCCGGCCCGTCCGGCTGCGCCCGCCTCGGTCGGCGAAGCCCTGGGCTGGGTCTATGTGGCCGAAGGGTCGATGCTGGGCGGTCGGATCATTCGACGCCGGCTGGCCGCCGGGGGGCGCGATCTGGACGGCCTCGGCTTTCTGGATCCCTATGGCGAAGAGACCGGCGCACGCTGGCGCGCCTTCATGGACCTGCTGGACCGGGCCTGCGTCAGCGGCCTCGCCACGATCGATCAGGTGGTGAAGGGCGGCGTCGACGGCTTCGCCTTCGCCCATCGCACCTTGCAACCCGAGCCGCAGGAGGCCGCAGCATGACCGAGACGCTCGACCTGGCCGACACCGCGCTGAACGAATGCGATCGCGAGCCGATCCACATTCCTCAATCGATCCAGCCGCACGGCTTCATGCTGGTGCTGGATTTGCAATCCCTGACCATTCGCCAGGGCGCGGGCGCGATCGAGGAACTGACCGGCCGCAAGGTCTGGATCGACCGCACCGTCGCCGACGTGCTGGGCGATGTCGCCGACCGGGCCGTGCGCGCCATGGCTGCGCATCAGGAGGCCGGCTTCGCCTGTCGCTGGCGTGCGACCAATCGTCTAGAATATGACGTCGTGGCGCACCGTGCGCCCGGAAAGACCTCCGGCGCGATCGACGATCTGATGATCATCGAGGTCGAACAAAGCTCGCAGCAGGCCCGGCTCGGCGTCGATCTGATCGCTAATCTGGACGCCGCCGGCGCCGCGCTGGAACGGGCGGTGACGATCCAGACGGTGTGCGAGCGGGCGGCGGACGCCTTCCGGCGCCTGACCGGTTTCGACCGGGTGATGATCTATCGCTTCCAGGACGACGAGGCGGGTCAGGTTGTCGCCGAAAGCCGCGCCGATGGGTCCGGCTCCTTCCTGAATCACCACTTCCCCGCTACCGACATCCCTCAGCAGGCGCGCGCCCTTTATCTGCGCAACCCGGTGCGGGTCATTCCCGACAGCCGCTATACGCCCCAACCCCTGCGCCCCATTGCGCCCGGCGAGGCGCCGCTGGACATGAGCGACAGCGGCCTGCGCTCGGTGTCGCCGATCCATCTGCAATATCTGCGCAACATGGACGTTCGGGCCTCGGCGTCCGTGTCGATCATCGTCGATGACGCTCTGTGGGGGCTGGTGGCCTGCCACAACGCCTCGCCCAAACTGCTGCCCTATGAGTTGCGCGTGGGCTGCACGGCATTGGCCCGCAATCTGGCGCGACAGCTGAAATCCAGGAGCGACGCCGATCTCTATCGCGAGCGCACGCGCCTGCGTCGGATGGAGGACGAACTGCTGTCGCGGCTGTCGCCGGACCGCCCGATGCGAGAAGCGCTGGGCGAAAAGGCCGATGCCCTGATGCAACTGACCAGCGCGGACGGTCTGGCCATCGTCAGCGAAGGCGACATCCAGACTTTCGGCCATACGCCGCCCGAAGACGGCGTGCGCGCCATCGCCGCATGGGTCGCGGGACGCCCGGGGCTGCGTCCGGTCTCATCGCATCACCTGTCCTCGGTTCTGCCGGCCGCAGAGGTGTGGAAGACGCATGCCAGCGGCCTATTGGCCGTCACCCTGCCGCTGGATCAGCCGGTGTCGCTGCTGTGGTTCCGCTCGGAGGTGCTGGAGACGGTGCGCTGGGCCGGCAATCCGGCGACAGCAGAGAAGACGGGTCCCAACGCGATTCTGACGCCGCGCGCCTCGTTCGAAAGCTGGTCGGACACCGTCTCGGGCCGCGCGCACCGATGGGGCCCCGCCGCCGTCGAGTCCGCCGCCCGGCTGCGGGACGCCCTGGCCGACTATGCCGCCGTTCATCAGATCCGCCGGCTGAACCGATCGCTGCAGGACCGCCTGTCCGAGCGCGACCTGCGGCTGGAGCAGCAGCAGTATCTGATCCGCGAGGTGAACCACCGGGTTCAGAACAGCCTGACGCTGGTGTCCAGCTTCCTGGGCCTTCAGGCGCGAGAGCAGGCGGGCGCCTCGGCCGCGACGGCGCTGAACGAGGCGCGACGTCGCGTGCGCGCCGTCTCTGCGGTCCACAGTCGGCTGTATCTGAGCGATCAGGTTACGACCATCGACATGAGCCGCTACATCGGCGAGCTGATCGGCGATCTGGGTTCCAGCATGGGCCCCGACTGGGCCGCCGCCATCGAAACCGATCTGGACCCCGTCTGCATCGAGCCGGGGCGCACCATCACCATCGGCCTGATCCTGACCGAACTGATCATCAACGCCCAGAAATACGCCTATGGCGGCAAGCCTGGCCCGCTCTGCATTCGGTTCGAAGAAGACGGCGCCTTCTTCCGCATGACGGTGGAGGACGAGGGCGCCGGCGGGCATCTGGCCGGCAAGGGTTTCGGCTCGATGATGATCAAGAGCCTGGTCGGTCAGCTGGACGGAACGATCGACTATCGCGATCGCGCGCCGGGCCTCAGCGTCGTGCTGCGGGCGCGGATCGACCCGCTCGTTTAGGGCGTAGCCTGACGGCGCCTGTGGCGTCAGGTCGCAGGGCGTCGTAAGAGCCGGCCATGTCCGTCCTGGCCTTTCGCCCCTCCTCGCGCGCCTTTGCGCTGATCGTTCTGCTGATCGCCGCCAGCGTGCTGGGCCTGGCGCCCATTCTGGTGCGGTTGACCGATACAGGGCCGGCGGCGGCGGGGTTCTGGCGGTTCCTGTTCGCCCTGCCCCTGCTGACGATCCTGGCGGCGCGCGAGCCGGGCGGCGTCGGCGCGCCGTCGAAATGGGCGCTGCTGGCGGGCCTGTTCTTCGCTCTGGACCTCAGCTTCTGGCACTACGGCATCGTCATGACCTCGGTCGCGAACGCGACTGTGCTGTGCAACCTGACGCCGGTTGTCGTGACCCTGTTCGGCTGGTTTGTGCTGAAGGAGCGGCCGCACCGGCTGTTCATCCTGGCCCTGGCCTTGGCCATGGGCGGCGCCTTCGCCATGGCGGCGGGCGCAGACGGCGGACAAGGGACCAATCCGATGCTGGGCGACCTGTTCTCCCTGTCGGTGGCGGTCTGGTACTCGGGCTATTTTCTGGCGGTACAGGCGGCGCGGCGCACGGCCGGGGCGATGCGGGTGACCTTCTGGGCGACCCTGCTGGGCGCGCCCCTGCTTTTGATCGTCGCCCTGGCGCTGGGCGAGGACGTCATCCCCGCCGGACCGGCGGGCTGGGCCGCCTGCGTGGGCATGGGCGTGATGCACGTCTTCGGACAAGGCGGCGTGGCCTGGGCGCTGGGCAAGCTGCCGGCCTCGGTCACCGCCGTGACCATCCTGATCCAGCCGGTCGTCGCGGGCCTGCTGGGCTGGTGGATCTTCGGAGAAACCCTGACGCCGGTTCAGGCCCTGGGCGGCGCCCTGGTGCTAGGCGCAATCGTCCTAGCGCAGCGGTCCCAACGCACCAAGACCGTCCAAGCCGCCGAGACCAAGCCGCAGGACGCATCAAACGGGCTCAAGTAGCGCGAGGCGCGGTAGCCCGAAAAAACAAAACGGGCGCGGGAGAAACTCCCGCGCCCGCCTCTAAGCCTTGAAGGCTGGATCGACTTAAAGGACCTTGAGGTCGATCGCCGAAGTCTTGCCGCGCTGGTTTTCCAGCTCGTATTCGACCTTGGCGTTCTCATCGAGGCCCTGAAGTCCGGCCTTTTGAACGGCGGTGACGTGAACGAACACGTCGGAGCCGCCGCTATCGGGCTGGATGAAGCCGTAGCCCTTGGTGGGGTTGAACCACTTGACCGTGCCGGTCGCCATGTCTGCGTCTCCGTAAACGCGCTTTTCCAGGCGGATCCCCCTCGAGGTGACCCGACAATCCATCTGGACAGCTCGTTCAGGCGAAGGAGCGAAACGCGGGTTTGGACCCCACGCGAAATCCGGACTGCAGCGATGTTGTCACCCGGCTTTTCCAGACGGTCAACAGCAAAGCGAGTCGCACCGGACGCATTCAGGCTTAACGACAGAGGCCCCGCGCAGCCCCGTCGATGTGGAGATGGTTGGCGTGGGCGGCGTTGTAGTCGGGGGTCAACACCGTCGAGAACACCTGGCAGGCCCCGTCGCGCAAGGCGTGCAGGAAGCGGCCGCCCGGCTCGCCTGCGGGCCCATCGCCGCGCCAATCGTTCAGAACGCTGACGGTCCGACCGTCCTTCAAAGTCACCGCTGCGACATCCAGCGCATTGGCTTTGGCATGTTCGCTGGGCCGCTCGGCCTCGTCCTGCGAGCCGTAGATGCGGCGGCACGAATAGGTGCCGTAATTCTCCACCCGCGCGGGCGCCGAGCCCATAATGTCGCGCGAGGCCGGGCGCAGCACCTGTCGATCCCAGATGACGTAGCGGACCGCCAGCGGGCACTGCATGACGACATCGGCGGGGGCCAGCGGCGTCACCTCGCCGCCCGTGATCCGCACCGCCCCGCGCACCACGCAGAAGCCGCCGTCGTCACGGTCGGGCGCGCGTTCGACCTGAACCCCCGCATTGCGCAGCGCCTGCATACAGGCCTCGGTCGCGCCCTCGACAGCCTCGGGGGTGGCGGCGGTCGGCACATCGAAGGCGGCGACCTTTGCGGTGGTCGCGCGGCCCAGCGGACGATCCAGATCCAGCGGCTTCCACGGCAGGTCCTGGGGCGGAGCGAAGGCGTTCAACAACGCAAAGCCGGCGCAGACCAGCAGCGCCAGCTCCCACACCAGATTCCACATGTCCGCCAGATCGCGCTTCATTCGGCCCCTCGGAGGCCGGACGGGCCCGGCGCCTTAACGCCCAGCTTCGCAGTCGGCTCCCTCGCCCTTGCTCTCTGCCGGTCCTCGGCCCACTCTCTTGCCATGGGAAAAAAATCCGACGCCTATGACGCCGAGTTGGAGCAGATCCAGCTGGCGATCGTCCAGACCCAGGCCTGGAGCATCGAGCATGGCTCGCGAGTGGTCATCGTGCTGGAGGGGCGCGACACCGCCGGCAAGGACGGCGCGATCAAGCGCCTGACCGAACATATGTCGCCGCGCCAGACCCGCGTCATCGCCCTGCCCAAACCCAGCGACCGCGAGACCAGCCAGTGGTATTTCCAGCGCTATGTCCCGCACCTTCCGGCCGCGGGCGAGACGGTGATCTTCAACCGGTCCTGGTACAACCGCGCCGGGGTCGAGCCAGTCATGGGCTATTGCACGCCCGAGCAGTACGCCCAGTTCATGACCGACGCCCCGCGCTTCGAGCGGATGCTGACCGACGACGGGATCATCCTGATCAAGATCTGGCTGGATATCTCGCGCAAGGAGCAGGCCAAGCGGCTCAAGGAACGCCGCGAGGATCCGTTGAAGAAGTTCAAGCTGTCGTCGCTGGACGCCGAGGCCGAGGCGCGGTTCGACGCCTATTCCGACGCCCGCGACCGGATGTTGGACGAGACCGACCGCGACTATGCGCCCTGGACCGTCGTCGCCACCGACGACAAGAAGACGGCGCGATTGAACATCGGCCGCTACATCCTGTCGGTGTTGAGCCACACGAGCATCGACATCAAGAAGCCGGATCCCGACGTCGTGTTCAGCGCCGGAAAGGCCAAGGGCAAACTGGCGCGCTAAAGGCGCCTCAGGCCGTTCTGACGATCCCGCCAGAGGCCGCCACCGGCCAAGGTGTTAGCCGCCCGCCCGCGCAGGGGCCGCCCTTGCATTCGCCGGTCAGCGGTTCGAACACCGCCCCATGCCAGCCGCACAGGATCAGCGCGCCGTCCGGCGTCAGATAGCGGTCGATCTCCATCGCGATCGGAAAGCCGGCGTGCGGGCAGCGATCGACCCAGCCCGCGACCTGACCGTCCTTCCTGACCACGAAGCCGTGGAAGAAGGCCTCGCCGATCTGCAGCACGAAGCCGCGCGAGCCGGGGTCGGCGATGTCGCCCTCGGCGCACAGGGCCACGCCGGGCGGCGTCTTCCAGACCCGTTTGCGCTCGCCCGGCGCCTCGGCCGCTTCAGACACGTTCGGCCTTCAACGGGCGCGACAACAGACCGTCGATCAGACCATCGACATCGATCTCGCCGGCCAGCAGGGCGGCGACGCCTTCGGAGATCGGGATTTCCACGCCCAGACGCGCGGCCAGTTCGCGAACCGCCGGCGCGCTCTCATAGCCTTCCGCCACCGACCGTTTGCCGGCCAGGGCCTGTTCGACCGTCTGGCCCTGACCCAGGGCCAGACCCAGGCTCATGTTGCGCGACTGGGGGCTGGAGCAGGTCAGGACGAGGTCGCCCAGGCCGCATAGGCCCGCCACCGTCTCCGCCTGCCCCCCCATGGCGACGGCAAGGCGGGTCATTTCCGCAAAGCCGCGCGTGATCAAAGCGGCGTGGGCGCTGCGGCCCAACTGACGCCCCTCGGAGATGCCGCAGGCTATGGCCAGGACGTTCTTGAGCGCGCCACCCGCCTCGGCGCCCACCAGATCGGTCGCCAGATAGGGTCGGAAGCCCGGCGCCGACAGGGTATTCAGCAAGGCCTCGCCCGGCCCCTGATCGGCGCAGGCCAGGGTCACTGCGGTCGGCAGGCCGCGCGACACCTCGCCCGCGAAACTGGGACCGGACAGGACGGCGGCGGGCGCGGCCGGCAGGGTCTCGGCCAGCACCTCGGTCATCAGCTTCATCGTGCCGCGCTCGACGCCCTTGGAGCACAGCACCACCGGCACGCCGGCGCGATAGTGTGGCGCAAACGCCGTCAGCGTGGCGCGCATATGCTGGGCCGGCGGCACCGCCAGGATCACGTCGCAGTCGCCCAGATCAGCCAGATCGGCGGTGAATTTCAATTCGTCGGCCAGCGGCACGCCGGGCAGATAGAGGTCGTTGGCCCGCGTCGCCCGCAGCGTCTCGACCAACTGCTGCTCGCGCGCCTGCAAGGTCGTGTCCAGTCCGGCCCGAACGCACACCTGCGCCAGAGCCGTGCCCCAGGCGCCCGCGCCGATGACCCCTGCCGTGCGGAATTCCATGCGCCCTCCCGAGGCTTGTTTATCGTTCACGCCTTGGCGCCCTTGCGGCCCGGCTTGTGCGAAGGATCGGACAGGGCGCGCGCTTCGTCCAGCGGCCATCGCGGCCGGGCGACGACGTCAATGTCGCTGGTCAGGCCCAGCGCCAGCCGTTCCGCCCCCGCCAGGGCGATCATCGCCGCATTGTCGGTGCAATAGGCCATGGGCGGCGCCAGGAAGTCGAAGCCGTATTTCGCCGCCGTCGCCTGCAAGGTCGCGCGGATGGTCTTGTTGGCCGCGACCCCGCCTGCCACCACGAACAGACGGTGGTCATGCGTCTCCGCATAGGCCGCCAAGGCTCGCTCAGACCGATCCGACAGCTGGCGCGCGATGGCGTTTTGCACCGCATCGGCCAGATCGGCCTTATGCTGCTCGGTCTCGCAGGTCTGGGCGATGCGGAAGGCCGCCGTCTTCAGCCCCGAGAACGAGAAGTCGCAATCCTTGCGGCCCAGAAGGGCGCGCGGCAGATCGATCCTGGACCCGTCGCCCTGCATAGCCAGCCGCTCTAGCGCCGGCCCGCCCGGATACCCCAGGCCCAAGGCCTTGGCGATCTTGTCGAAGGCCTCGCCGGCCGCGTCGTCGATGGTGGCGCCGATCCGGCTCATGTCGCCGACGCCGCGCACCTCCAGAAGCTGGCAGTGGCCGCCCGACACCAGCAGCAGCAGGAAGGGATAGGCCACCTCCGCACCCAGCCTGGCCGACACCGCATGGCCCTCAAGATGGTTGACCGCCACTAGCGGCAGGCCGCGCGCCAGCGCCGCCGCCTTGCCGAAGCAGAGCCCCACCATGACCCCGCCGACCAGACCCGGCCCGGCGGTCGCCGCGATTCCGTCCAGCCCGTCATAGCCCATATCGGCCTCGGCCATCGCGCGGCGGGTGACCTCGGCGATCATCTCGACGTGGCTGCGCGCCGCGATTTCGGGCACCACGCCGCCATAGGCCGCATGATCGTCGATCTGGCTATGAACGATCGAGGACAGCACCTCCGCCCGACCGCCCGTCAGGCGCACGACCGAGGCGGCGGTCTCGTCGCAACTGGTCTCCAGGCCCAGCACCGTCAGCGGCCGGACATCCCGTCCAGTTGCTGACTTGGCGCCGCTGCTATAGTCGGCGGACATCTCCATCGGGTCGAGGTAGCGACCCGGCGACCGGTGCGCAACGCTCATGACCTTTCCTCTCCGCATCGGCACCCGACGCTCCAAGCTGGCGCTCGCCCAATCCGGCATGGTGCAGCGCGCCATCGGCCGCGCCCTGAACGTGCCCGAGGCCGAGATCGAGACCGCCATTCCTCTGGTCGAGATCGTCACCACCGGCGACCGCATCCAGGATCGCCGCCTGCTGGAAGTCGGCGGCAAGGCGCTGTTCACCAAGGAGATCGAGGAGGCCCTGCTGGACGGCCGGATCGACATCGCCATCCATTCGATGAAGGACGTCCCCGCCGAACAGCCCGAAGGCCTGTGCATCGCCGCCATCCCCGAACGCGAGGACGCCCGCGACGCCTTCATCAGCCGTGACTTCGACAGTTTCGACGCCCTGCCCTTCGGTGCCCGCCTGGGCACCGCCAGCCTGAGACGGCAAGCTCAGGCGCTGGCCCTGCGGCCGGACCTGAAGGTCGAGATGCTGCGCGGAAATATCGACACCCGGCTGCGCCGCGCGGCCGATGGCGACTTCGACGCCATCCTTCTGGCCGTCTCGGGCATGACGCGCCTGGGCGTGACCGAACACATCCGTGAGAAGCTGTCGCTGGACGCCTTCCTGCCGGCGCCGGGCCAGGGCGCCCTGGCCATCCAGACCCGCGCCGCCGACATGGACTCAGACTGGGTCGCCGCCCTGAACCACCATGAGACCGCCCTGTGCATCGCCGCCGAGCGCGGGGCCATGACGGCGCTGGAGGGGTCGTGCCGCACCGCCGTCGGCGCCTATGCCCGCATCGAACACGACACCCTGCACCTGACCACCGAAATGCTCAGCCCGGAGGGGTCCGCCCGCTGGCGGCGCGTCGGCGACCTATCTCAGCCCACCGAAGCCGACGCCCGCGCTCTGGGCCAACGCCTGGGCGGCGCGGTGCATGCCTCGGCCGGCGATCAGGAAGTCGATCCCGCGACCCTGGACGGATGAGCCTCACGCCGAAACGCGTCTGGATCACCCGCGCCGAACCGGGCGCCGCGCGCACCGCCGCCCGCCTGCGCGACACGGGGTTCGAGCCGATCGTCGTTCCCCTGCTGGCGATCGAGAATCTGACGCCGCCGGTTCCCGATCTGGCGCCGTTCGCCGCCCTGGCCTTCACCAGCGTGAACGGCGTCTCAGCCTTCGCCGCCCTGACGCCCCGCCGCGACCTGCCGGTCTTCGCCGTCGGCGATGCGACCGCCCAGGCCGCCCATGATGCGGGCTTCGCCGATGTCCGCTCCGCCGCCGGCGACCTGCACGCCCTCGCCCGTCTGATCGCCGGCGCTGTGGCCAACGCCGATGTCCTGGTCCCTCAAGCGGAAACTCCCGCCGGCGATTTCACCGCCGCCCTCGCCGCCGCCGGAGCCCGCAACGTGTCGATCCAGTCGCTGACGGTCTATCGCGCCATCGAAACAGCAGCGCCAGCGCCCGCGCTGTTCGACGCCGCTCTGATCCACTCCCCCCGCGCCGGAAACGCCCTCGCCAAACGTGGCCACGACGCCCTGGCATATGCGGTCCTGGCCTGCATCTCTACCGCCGCCGCAGCCCCGCTCAGCGCGCTCGGCCTGACGCCCGTTGTGGCAAAATCGCCCGACGAGACCTCATTGCTCACGATCTTGAACGCGGCGCTTGGCAAGCGCGATCCGGCCGTATAAAGACCCCGTCTCGCGCGGACAGCTTCGTCCGTCGCAACCGGGCCGCTTTAGCTCAGCCGGTAGAGCACATCATTCGTAATGATGGGGTCAGGTGTTCGAGTCACCTAAGCGGCACCACTTCTCCGAGCGCGATTCGCGCGGGAGTCGGCGTCTCGAGCGCTGAAATATATCTTCAAGGTTGAATCGGCAGCTATGGCGCACGTAGCAATCCCTAGCTGAGCAGCTTTGGCTTGACGGGATCGGTGTTTTGGGGCCATGGCGCCGCATTATCTATGCCCGCAGGCCGACATGAACGACGCAGTTGATCCCGTAGACATCGCCATCGGCGGACGCATTCGCACCCGTCGTGAGGAACTGCGCATCACCCAGGCGCAGTTGGCGGCGGGCGCGGGCGTCACCTTCCAGCAGATCCAGAAGTACGAGCGTGGCGTGAACCGCGTCTCGGCCGCGCGTCTGCTGCAGATCGCCTCGGTGTTGAAATCGACCGGCGCGGCCCTGCTGGGCGAACTGGAAACGGCCGAGGGCGACGAGCTGGCCCTGGCCGCCCCCGGGGTCGCCGAACTGCTGGCGGCTTTCCGCGGCATCAAGGACCCCGCTCAACGCGACGCCCTTCTGACCGTGGCCAAGGGCCTGCGCGGCTGATCAGGCCCGGTTGCTGGCGCTTTTCAGCAACTGCTCAACCTCATCGCGATGATCGGCGCCGTCGAGAGCCGCGCCTGCCAGCCACGACTGGATGGCATCCAAGGCGCGAGCATCGCGTCCGTCCGAGCGGCCGGCGTCGGACAGACTCTGGCGGATGATCTCGATCATGCAGACGGCTTCGACCGCCGAGGTCGGAGCGTGATCGAGAAGCGTGGTTTCCGCCGCTTCCATCGGCGCCAGATCCAGTTCGACGAGCAGGTTCTCGCCGCTAGCGGACAGCGATGACGATACGACCTGTTTCGCCAGATTGGCCGTTTCCAGCCACGAGCGGAAAAGCGGCATGAAGGCGGGGGAGGTTTGGGTGTTCATGACATTCAAACTTTCTGCAGCGCCCGGATCGATCCGGGCGCTGATTTGGGACGGGCGTAGGGGGCGCACTGGGCCTCCCAGACGCCTAAGAGGGCGAGGAGCAAGAGCTCGAACCAGACGACCATTCGGGTCGATACGATCGACCACAGCAGGGCGTCAGAACCGGCGATGCCGGCCAGATGGGTCGAGACCGCGATAAGCTGGGCGCCAGCGGCAAGAAGCAGCCACCATCGATCGTAACGGAGCGCCAGACCGACCAGCAGACAGAACATGGACACCGACAAGATCGCCACGCCCCACCGGAAATGCCCGATGAACAGGTGATCGACCAACGGCGTGCCCCAGTTAAGGACGACCAGAGCGACCAAGGCGATCCGCTCAGGCATGCGACCCTTCCAGAGCAGAAGCGCCATGACGCCGTAGGTCAGACCCACCAGAAACAAGGACAGCGGCGACCCCATTCCGACGGCCGCGATCAAGCGGCGACGGCGAGAACCGGGGCGAACCCAGTGGGTTTGACCGTCTTGTCTTCTTGCGCGCCATCCATGTGCCAGCCGACCTGATGGTCGTCGGCGACCTGGGCCAGTTTGCAGTGACTGGCGATGACGGCGCTACGAACCTCGGCCAGTTGGCTTAGGCCGCGCACCATATTGGCCAGCGCGTCCTGTCCAACCGCGGCCGCCAGACGTGCCTCGACCCGACCTTCCAACGCCGTCTGAACCAAGCGGCTGACCTCGATCATCGCCTGATCGACGGCGTGTTCGGCGGTTCTGACCTGTCGCGCCACGCGGACGCCGACGTGCATGTTCTTCATTGGCTCACCTTCCTCTAAGCCGTTTGGTCAGCGCATTTCAGCGGGAGCAAGCCGGTCGAAAAGGGATGGAACCACCATGCCCGCCGTCACGATCCCGATGGCGAACAGAAGGGCGATAGCGGCCCCGGCAACGATGATCCCCACTCTCGCCAGAGCGCCCCGAGGAGGCGCAGGCAGAAGCCAGGAAGTCGTTGGGTCGGAAACCGCATCGTCCGACTGTTCGGCCGACGTGGGATCATTGAGCGTATGGGGGCCGGTGTCGGGAATGAGTATCGACGCCTCTGAGTAGCCAATACTCAGTCGCCTGGCCGCCAGTTTGCGGTCCGAAACGCCCAGCTTGGCATAGGCGCGATGCAGGTGATTGCCCACCGTGCGCGGCGAGATACGCAGGCGCGCAGCGATTTCCTTGTCCTCAAGACCCTGGCCGGCCAGGCGGACACATTCGCTCTCTCTCGTCGTCAGGCCTTCTGGCATGGGGACCCCCTTGGGTCTGTTTACCCTAAAATGAGGGGGAGTCAGCCGATATGCTTACGCCGCAAAGCAGTTTCTGGCGGCTGGGCGCTGCGTCAGATCACTTGAACATATAAGCATATCTTTATATGCCTGTCGATCTGACACTGACAGGAGCCTCTCTTGGCCGCTCGTTCTTCCTTCCTCTTCACCTCGGAAAGTGTTTCCGAAGGCCACCCCGACAAGGTCGCGGACCGCATCTCCGACACGGTCGTGGACGCCTTCCTGGCCAAGGATCCCGAGGCGCGCGTGGCGTGCGAGACCCTGGTGACGACCCAGCGCATCGTGCTGGCCGGCGAGGTTCGCGCCACCCAGCCGGGCAACACCAAGGAACAGAACGAAGCCTTCACCCAGAGCATCATCGACAGCCTGGAGCCGCTGGTCCGCGCCGCGGTCAAGGACATCGGCTACGAGCAGGACGGCTTCCACTGGGAGACGGCGGACTACTCCTGCTTCCTGCACGCCCAGTCGGCCGACATCGCCGTCGGCGTCGACTCGACCAACGAGAAGGACGAGGGCGCGGGCGATCAGGGGATCATGTTCGGCTATGCATCGAACGAGACGCCGGAGCTGATGCCGGCGACCCTGCAGTACAGCCACAACATCCTGAAACGCCTGGCCGAGGTTCGCCACGTCGGCGGCTCTCAGCTCGAGCCCGACGCCAAGAGTCAGGTCACGATCGAATACGAGGACGGCAAGCCGGTCCGCGCTACCTCGATCGTTCTGTCGACCCAGCACGCCAAGGGGCTGAGCTCCGAGCAGGTCGCCGAGATCGTCAAACCCTATATTCTCGAAGTGCTGCCGGAAGGCTTCACCGACGAGAACACGGTCTGGCACATCAACCCGACCGGCATCTTTGAGATCGGCGGACCGGACGGCGACGCTGGCCTGACCGGCCGCAAGATCATCGTCGACACCTACGGCGGCGCGGCGCCCCACGGCGGCGGCGCCTTCTCGGGTAAGGATCCAACCAAGGTGGACCGTTCGGCCGCCTACGCCTGCCGCTATCTGGCCAAGAATGTCGTCGCCGCCGGTCTGGCTGATCGCTGCACCATCCAGATTTCCTACGCCATCGGCGTGGCCAAACCCCAATCGATCCACGTTGATCTACACGGCACCGGCAAGATTTCCGAAGCGGTGCTGGAAGACAAGATTCTGGACCTGATCGGCGGCGCCACGCCGCGTGCGATCCGCCAGCATCTGCAATTGAACAAGCCCATCTACGCCCGCTCGGCCGCCTACGGCCACTTCGGCCGCAAGCCGGACGCGGACGGCGGTTTCAGCTGGGAAAAGACCGATCTGGTCGATCAGCTGAAGGCGCTGGCCTAAGGCTTCAAGCGGCCTGATCGATGGTCAGGCCGCGTACGCCCGCCAGATTGGCGTCGGTCAGGTCGGCCTGGCGGGTCTGGGCGCCGTGCATCGTTGCACGGCCCAGATCGGCGCCGGCCAGGACGGCGCGCTTCAGGTCGGCGCCCGACAGGTCCGCGCCGCGGAGCACGGCGCCTGTCAGATCTGCAGGCATCAGCCGGTCGGCGCCGATCAGAAGCGGCCCCAATTGCGCCTCTCGCATGTCCGCTCCATTTAGTCGCGCACCCCGAAGGCGCGCGCCGCGCAGGTCGGCGCGCCGCAGTTTGGCCGAGCGCAGGTCGGCATTGTCGAGCTGGGCGCCCTGCAACTGCACCCCCTCCATATCCAGGCCGTAGAAGACCGCGCCCTTGGCCGACAGGGCGGTCAGGTTCAGGCCCGTGATCGACTTCAGCGGACGCAGGTCGACGCCGTTGAAGACCGACGGCTGCCCCTCCGCGCCGCCGGTCTCGCACCAGCGCGCATGTTCGCGCAGCATCTCGGCGGCGGGCATCTTTTCCACGGACTCGCAGGACGACTTGTTGTCGGTCAGCGCGCCCTGCATGTCGGCGCCGTCGGCGCGCCACATGGTCGTCTTGCAGCCCACAAGGATGGCGTCTCGCAAGTCCGCGCCCGACAGGTCCGCCCCTGACAGATCGGCGCCGGCGAGGTCGGCCCCGCGGAAATCCGCCTGTTTCAGATTGGCCCGCACGAGCTTGCAGTCCTTCATCACCGCGCCGGAGAAGTCGGCCTTCACCGCGATGACGCCGGCCATCTTGGAGCGTTGAAGATTGGCGCCGGCCAAGCAGGCGCCGCTGGCCTCGGTCTCGTCGCGGTGGCGCGGTTCGATGACTTTGAAGCCCAATCTGGCGTCGGCGGCCGCGATGGTGCCCTCGCGCAGGTCGGCCTCGAACAGATCGGCCCCCGACAGGTCCGCCCCGCGCAGGCAGGCGCCGCGCAGGTCGGAGCGGCGCAGGCTGGCCTCGGCCAGGATCGCATCCTGCATGTCCGCGCCGAAGAAGTTGGCGTTGTCCAGCTTGGCCCCGGTCAGATCGCAGCCTTCCAGACAGGCGGCGGCGAAATCGGCGTCGGCCAGATTGCGGCCCTTCAGGCTGAGGCCCGACAGGTCCATCCAGGCGAAGACCGCGCGGGCGCCGCCGGGTCGGGCCTGGAACAGCCGATCGTGCCGGGCGCAGATAACGTCCAGCTCCGCCTGCGTCAGGCGCTTTCTCACGAGGGGTTCAGCGGCGAGGGCCATCAGGGCACATTACGCGCCCTGACTTAAGAAACCTTTGAACGGCGAAGCCGCCTCAGACGGTCAGCAGCCCCTGGGCCTGAAGGGCCTCGGCCAGCTCGCCCGGCCCGGTCCACAGGCGCGTGTAGCCCGCTTCGCCCAGACGTTTCAGCTCGGTGACCAGATCGGCCTTGGGCGAGGCGACGAACCGGCCGTCGAACCCGGCGCCGTCTTCGCTGATGCGCACCATCGGGCGGCCGGTTTCCAGTCGGTGCAGGAAGCCTTCGCATAGGGCCGCGCCCTCTTCGCACATCAGGCCGGTCTCGACCGTGAGCCCTTGCGCGCGCAGCCGCTCGGTGCCGCGTCCGGCCGCGAACGGCGACGGGTCCATACAGGCGATCACGACCCGCGCCACGCCCGCCTCGGTCAGGAAGTGGGCGCAGGACTTGCGGCCCGACGACCGCGCGCCGCAGGGTTCCAGCGTGACATAGACGGTCGAGCCCACGACATCCGCGCCGGCGGCCGGCACGGCCTGCTCCTCGGCATGGGGACGACCGCCCGGCGCGGTGGCGGCCTGGGCGATGACCCGGCCGTCCTTGACGATGACGCAGCCGACCGCCGGGTTGGGCCAGGTCTCGCCCATCCGGCCGGTCGCCAGGGTGATCGCCTGGGCCATAAAGGCCTGGTCGGCTTCGCTCCAGCTCATGATGCGGTCGGCAATGTCTCGGCGCGAGCGGCGTCGAGGTAGCGGGCGGCGATGGGCTTCAGGTCCGCGTCCAGATCGATCTCCAGCGGATTGCCGGTCGGGATTTCGACGCCGACGATCTGATCGTCCGGCACGTTGAACAGAAGTTTGACGATGGCGCGCAGGGAGTTGCCGTGGGCGGCGATCAGCACGTCCTCGCCCGCCTTAAGACGCGGCGCGATCTCGGCGTCCCAATAGGGCTTCACCCGGTCCAGCGTGGTTTTCAGGCTTTCGGTGTCGGGAATGGCCTTGCCGGCGTAGCGCGGGTCGGCGTTGAAATCGAACTCGCCGCCGGGCGCCAGCGGGGGCGGCGGCACATCATAGCTACGCCGCCAGATCTTGACCTGGTCTTCGCCGTGCTTCTGGGCCGTCTCGGCCTTGTTCAGACCCGTCAGACCACCGTAGTGGCGCTCGTTCAGCCGCCAGTCCTCGATCACCGGCACATCGGTCAGGCCCGCCGACTGCAACGCCAGTGCGCCGGTGCGCTGGGCGCGCGTCAGGACCGAGGTGAACATCACAGTCGGCTTGAACCCGGCCTCAGCGATCAGTTCGCCGCCGCGACGCGCCTGGGCCTCGCCTTCGGCCGTCAGGTCCACATCGACCCAGCCGGTGAAACGGTTCTCGAGGTTCCACTGGCTCTGGCCGTGGCGGAGCAGGATCAGGCGCGGCATTCGGTCGGTCCTTCGAAATACGGCCTTTCGGGGTAGGACGCCCTCCGAAGTCGGTCAAGGCTCGCGGGCCTCGGCATTGCTTGTCGCGTCGCGCAGGTCGGGGTAACGGTCGGATCGATGTCCGACCGTCTTTTCTTTCCCCTGGCGCTCGCCGCCGCCGTCGTGATGATCGCCCTGGCGACCGTCTGGCCCTGATCCTCTAGAAGAGGATCTTGCGCAGATTGATGCGGAAGACGCGCCCCTGCGGGTCCAGATAGTCGCGCTGATAGTTGACCGGCGTCTGACCGTCGCTGCTGGTCACCGAGACGCGGTCGTCAAAGATGTTCTGAACGCCGAAGCCGATCCGCGTGCCCTTCAGGAACGGGAAGCGCTCGACCCATGACGTGCGTTGGGTCAGATCAGCGAAGGCGAACAGATTGACGGTGGTCCGGCCCGAGAAGTCCAGATCGGGCGACCCCAGCGCGTCGCCATTGACCGTCGTGCCCGAGCGCCAGTTGGCGTTGACGAAGGCGCCCACGCCGTTTCTGGATAGGCCGGTCTGAAGCTGGACTTCGTGGCGCGACTGACCGCCCGAGCCGGAGATGGAATCGCCGTCCAGAAGATCCAGCGGCGCCAGTCCGTCGCGGATGGTGACCTTGTCCTGGACGCGCCAGGTGTGGGTCAGCGACAGGTTGAAGATGCCTTGGCCGGGCTGCATTCCGGATCTCCGTCCGCCGCGCATCCGTCCGCCGCCGGGGCCGCCCGGTCCGCCCGGTCCGCCCATCATCATCATTCCGCCGCCCGGGCCGCCGCCAGGACCGCCGCGTCCGCCCGGACCACGACCGCCCGCCGCCGCCGGGTTCGGCTTGCCGAACGGGCGCGAGAAGTTGAAACCCCACTGAACGTCCTGCTGCTCGCGCTTGAAGAAGTTCAGCGGACGGGCGTCGATGGACACCAACTGGCCGGGCGCGTTCGGATCGGCGCCGGGTTCAGGAGCAGCGCGCGTGAACCGCTCCGGCAGGGCTGCCTCAAGGTCGGGCGTAATGGCTGGGAAGCTGGAGATTTCGTTGTCCGCCTCGGTGCGGGTGTAGGCCAGGTTCAGGCGAAAATCCTTGTCCGACACCGGCTGCCAGTTCATGCCCAGCCTCAGGATGCGCCGATCCTCGGCCTGCAGATTGGGATCGCCGCCGGTGATGCGGTTGATCTCGACGGTCTGACCGGTGCGGAAGTCGAAGACCGGCGTATTCGGCGTCGATACCGTCGGGTCGTTCAACTGCTGAACCGTCGGGGCCTTACCCTCGTCGGAATAGTTGGCCGAGAAGGACAGCCGCTCGACCGGCGACCAGTTCAGCCCGGCCCCGACCGAGGACACGCCGCCGAAGTCGGACAGCTCCTGATAGGCCAGGTTCAGATTGGCCGACAGATCGCCGATCTTGGGCAGGACGCCGCGCTCGACGTTGGAGATCGGCAGATCGAAGTTGGCCTGCACGCTGCCCGAGTTGCGCGACTGCGACCGATCCACGGCGACACTTGAACCCAGGCTCTCGGAGAACCGCAGGCTCTCGGAATCCAGCGACTGATAACCGGCTCCGACCTTGAAGGTTGAGGTGATGTCGCCGGCCGGCAGTTCATAGGGACGCCCGTTCAACACCAGTTCCGCCGTCGCCGTTTGGGCCACGGAGTTGGCGGTGTCGCGCGGATTGATGATGGCTCTGTCGGTCAGGTCGCCGAACGGATTGACGGTCAGATCGCCCGCGATCAGGGCTTGCAACGCCGTCGCGTTCACGCCTCGCCCCGTCGTCGTGTCGGTCTCGACGCGACTGTATTCGCCCGTCGCCGTCCAGCGCCAGTCGCCGACATAGCCGTCGAACACCGTGCCCAGTTCGGCCGTGCGCGTATCAGTCTTGCGTGTCAGGGCGCCGGGCAGGTCCAGATAGCTGAACAGATTGACGTCCTGACCGGTCGGCGAGAACGGATTGGTCCCCGGCACGGTCAGCTGAACATTGGGCAGGCCCTGATAGCTGAAGCTGTTGGAGTCCTCCACGCTGCCGCTCAGCGTCATACCGACCTTGTCGTTCAGGTCGTGCTTGTAGGTCCCCGACACCGAAAGCTCGTCCGTCTTGGGCAGCAGGGTGCGATAGGCGTTGGCCAGTTCGCTGTCGCCGCCGGCCGTCGTGCTGCGATCGATGTCGCGCTCTGTCTGGAACAGGGTATTGGAGGTCGTGCCGTTGATATCGACCGACCAGCGATCGGAGCCGGCGATGCGCAGGACGTTGTTCTCGCTGGCGGTGGTCGTTCGACCGCCCTGCTCCGGCCGGCTGACGTTGATCGAGGCGGTCAGGGATTTGAAGTCCGCCTTCAGCACGATGTTCACCACCCGCTGATTAGCGCTGTAGCCATAGGACAGCGCGGTCTCTTCCGGCAGAACGTCGAACCGTTCGATGGCCTCGGGCGGAATGCCGCGGATCTCGCGGAAGCCCGAGATACGCCGCCCGTTGACCAGGAAGACCGGAGACCCGCCGCGCGCGCTGCGGGTCTGGGCCTCCAGCAGGGTGATCAATTCGCCGATGTTGGTGGCGCCGAACGCCTGGATCTGGGCGGTGTCGTAAGAGACGATCGGTTCCTGCCCGCCCAAGGCCACCCCGCGCCGCGCCGCCGTCACCTCCACGTCCGGCAGAACCACCGTCGGCTCTTCCTGCGGGACCTGCGCCTGGGCTTCTACGGGTTGAGCCTCTGTGGTTTGGGCCTGAGCAGGCTGGACGACACCGGCGGCGGGGGCCAGCGCAAGCAGGAGAAGCGCGGTCTGGGTCATGGAACGACGATCCGGGAGATGATTTCAGCCCTTGTCAGGACGGGACAAACATGGCCGTAAAACGACACAATTGATGAACAAAGTGAAAGCGTTGCGCACTTTCAACACGACGCAAAAACCTGCGACGGAAAGTCCGCTAACGCGCGTTAAAGACTGTTGGGTTGCGTTCTGAAGGCAGCCCGCAAGACACGCTTAAACCGGCGTCGTGGCCCAACCTCGGAGTCCAGCGATGAAGACTCCGCGTTGACCGCCTCCGGGCTTTCGGCTATAGGCCCGCCCTCTTGAGATTTCCGCGCCGTGGACGTGTGCTCCGCGGCGTTTTCCGTTCGAAGGTTTGACATGGCCAACAACCCCGGCGCCCGCAAGGCGATCCGCAAGATCGAAGCGCGTACCGAAGTGAACAAGGCGCGCCGTTCGCGCGTCCGCACCTATCTGCGCAAGTTCCAGGAAGCTCTGGCCGGCGGCGACGCCGCCGTCGCCAAGACCGCCTTCATCGAGGCCCAGTCCGAGCTGATGCGCGCCGTCTCCAAGGGCGTCGTTCACAAGAACACCGGCTCGCGCAAGGTTTCGCGCCTGGCCGCCCAGCTGAAGAAGCTGTCGGCCGCCTGAGCCAAAATTAATCCAACAGCGGACGGAGCAGCTGTCGCTGTTTCGTTGTGGGATTATAAAGCAATATCAACGGCGAAGGCGCGCAAGCTCCTTCGCCGTTTTGCGTTGTGTCGCTAACTGTCCAAATAGAAAACACCGATCGTCGAGCCATGATCCGGCCGAAATTCCAAGCGGTGTCAGGGTTTGACGGAGTCAAACAATTTAACTGCGAATCGACCAACGAATCAGCGTTGACCCACCCGGCTCGCGGCGTAAGTTTTGGCCTCTAACGCACTTCCATCCCAGCACGGATGAAGACGGCGCGAGGCCTATGTTTCGCGTCGGCGGGAGATGTCTGTTCAGAGGTTAGACCCCGTCCGAAAAGCATCGCTTTTCGGCGCAGGAGAAGTCGTCCCTGAACCATCGCCTTGAAGCGCGGAAGGTCGGAATGGTTCTTCTAAGGTGGGCGGGCAAAGATGGTTGGGGGCGCAGCGGCG